>CAZSDD010000070.1:9423-15732 GCA_964605505.1 uncultured Gemmatimonadaceae bacterium
CTCCGTCGACCCCTCCGGGGCCCCTGGCGCATTCTGGTTCTGCCGGTCCAAGGCTTCCTCCCTGGGGCCCGGGATCCTCTCCCCGGTCCGCCCTGGCTCTGGTGATGACGGCCCGAGCTGTCGCAGCGGCCGTCCCGAGCCACCGTCCCGAGCTTCCGTTCCAAGCGGCCGTTCCGAGCGGCCGTTCCAAGCTGCCGCACCGGTGAATCGTAACCCCCGGGCCTCGTCTCCGGGAGGGTGGGAGAGTGGGCCGGCCCCTCGCGCTGCACCCCCCATCGCAGTGCCGGCTCCGGGGCCCATGCCCCTGGGTTCAGGCTCCGGGATTTGAGACACTCGACCACCGGGAGTACATTCCCCCCCGCATCCACACGCCACCCTGGAGGAGCCATGCCCGCCCGTTCCCTCGTCTCCGCTCTCGCTCTCCTCTCCGCCTTTCTGCTCTCTCCCCTGTTCCTCCCGGCCGCACCGTCCTTTGCCGTCGAGGCCCAGATGGAGCCCACGACCCGCAAGGGGTCCGACGAAGGCGGGGGACCCTACGAACGTCTCGTCATCCGGGGCGTGACCCTCATCGACGGTACCGGAGCCCCTCCTCGAGGTCCCATGGACGTGGTGGTGGAGGGGGACCGCATCGCCGAGGTCCGCTCCGTGGGCTTCCCGGGAATCCCCATCGACGATGGGCGTCGGCCACAGGGCGCCAGCCGGGAGATCGACGGGGAGGGCATGTACCTTCTGCCGGGCTTCGTGGACACCCACGTCCACACCGGCGGCGTTCCGAAGGCCCCCCAGGCCGAGTATGTCTACAAGCTCTGGCTGGGCCACGGCGTCACCACCGTCCGGGGCGTGCCCTTCGGAGGCTTCGAGTGGTCGCTGGGAGAGAAGGCCCTCTCGGAGCGAAACGAGATCGTGGCCCCCCGGATGTTCAGTTACCACCGGCCGGGGACGGGATGGGAGGGTGGGCCGGTCCGGGACGCCGACACGGCCAGGGAGTGGGTCCGCTGGCTGGCCCGGCACGAGACGGACGGCGCAAAAGCCGACGGCGTCAAGCTCGGGGCCGAGGACCCGGAGATCATGGCGGCCCTCATCGAAGAGGCCCACCGGAACGGCCTGGGCACGGTGGCCCACCTGGACCAGATGGGCGTGGTCCGGATGACGGCCCTGGACGCCGCCCGCCTGGGCATGGACATGATGACCCACTATTACGGCCTCATGGAGTCCATGCTGGAGGGCACGTCCATCCAGAACTGGCCCGTGGACTACAACTACAACAACGAGCAGGACCGCTTCGGGAACGTGGCCCATCTCTGGCACCAATCCGCCGAGCCCGGCAGCGAGAAATGGAACGCCCTCATCCAGGAGTTCCTGGAGCTGGACTTCGCCATGGACCCCACCCTGGTCATCTACGACGCCGGCCGGGACCTCATGAAGGCCATGACCCTGGAATGGCACGACGAGTACACCCTTCCCTCCCTCTGGGAGTACTATCAGCCCAGCCGGGCAGCCCACGGCTCCTACTGGTACGATTGGGGCACCGAGGAGGAATACCACTGGAAGAAGTTCTACCAGAAGTGGCTTCACTTCCTCAACGACTTCAAGAATGCCGGGGGCACGGTCACAGTGGGCACCGACTCTGGCTTCATCTTCTCCACCTTCGGCTTCGAATACGTCCAGGAGCTGGAGATGCTCCGGGAAGCCGGGTTTCATCCCTCCGAGGTCATCCGGGCCGCTACCTTCCTGGGGGCGAAGGAGCTCTTCGAGCCCAGGGGCCAGCCCCCGGAGTTCGGCATCATCCGGCCCGGGATGAAAGCGGACCTGGTCCTGGTGGGGGAGAACCCCCTGGCCAATCTGAAAGTCCTCTACGGCACCGGGGCCCTGCGGCTGGACGAGGAGAATGGGGGGTTCAAACGAGTGGGGGGCATCGAGTACACCATCAAGGACGGCATCGTCTACGACGCCCGGGAGCTGCTGGCCGACGTCCGGGAGATGGTCCGGGAGGCGAAGGCGGCAGAGGGCCGATAGGGGAGGCCCCCGGAGCCACTCCCTCACCGGCCCCGGACAAGCTTCTTGCCGGTGCCCCATGCCTTGAAGAGATTGCGGGCGTCCGGCGTACTCCTGATAACCGGGTAGACCTGGAGTCAGATTGGTACCGGAGGTCGAGCGAGAACTGATTCTGAAATGCAGGGCCGGAGACTCGCGGTTCTACGAGCCTCTGGTTCGGGCATACGAGCGACCGGGCCTTCGCCTGGCCCTGGGCATGCTGGGAAACCTGGAAGACGCCAGGGATGCCCTGCAGAATGCCTTCATAAAGGCTTTTGACGCTCTGGGCGGATTCGACCTCAAACGGCCGTTCGGCCCCTGGTTCTTTCAGATTCTGCGAAACCAGTGCCGGGATCACCTCAGGAGCCGGAAGGCCCGTTTTCGGTTGGAAGCCCTGGACGAGCGATTGGAGCTGAGGCCGGCGGACCCGGAGACGGGGCCGGAACGCAAGCGGGAACGGGCGAGAGCCCGGGAGATACTTTGGGAAGCCCTGGAGCACATCGGCGAGGAACATCGAGAGATTCTCGTACTCAAGGAGCTCCAGGGATTTCGATACGGAGAGATCGCCGTCATCCTCGAGATTCCCGAGGGGACGGTGGCCAGCCGGCTCTATCACGCCCGGCGAGCATTGAAGGAGGCCCTGGAAGCCATGGGGGCCGAGTACCCTTGAGGAAGACACGGTGTCCCAGCGGGTAACCCACGAAGAACTCATGCGCTATCTCGACGGCGAGATGGCGCCTGAGGACCGGAACCGGATCGAGCGTTCCGTGGAAGAATCCACGGAGCTCCGGCGGGAGATTGCCGTGTTCCAATCCATGAAGGACGACCTCCAGACCCTGAAGCTCACCAGCGGCGGGCGCGGCCACTCCGTGTGGGACTCGGTGAATCGGCAGCTCACCCGGCCCATAGGCTGGACTCTCCTGGTTGTGGGATCGCTGGTGTGGGCCGTCTACGGCATCTACGTCTACCTCACCTCCCCCGTCTTCCTGCTGGAGAAGATGGCCGCCAGCGCCATCGGCATCGGGGTCCTCCTCCTCTTCGCCAGCGTCGTCTGGGAGAGATATCGAGAGTGGCTCAGCGACCCCTACCGTGACCTTCAGCGATGATAATCGTCACCAGCTCGGACATCCCCGGATACCGCATCACCCAGACGCACGGCCTGGTCCGGGGAAACACCATTCGTGCCCGGCACATGGGCCTGGACATCCTGGCGGTTCTGCGGAACCTGGCGGGAGGGGAGGTCCGGGAGTATACCAAGATGCTGGCCGAAGCCCGGGAGCAGGCCATTGACCGGATGCTGGACGAGGCCGACTCTCTGGGGGCCAACGCCGTCATCGCCGCCCGCTTTCAGACCGCCGAGGTCATGAAAGGGGCTGCGGAAATGCTCTGTTACGGAACCGCCGTCACCATCGAGCCTGACTGAGAAATCCCTTCTCGGCCCGATTGTCCGGCTGAAATCCACCTCCACCCCCCGGGGCTGGAGGGCGCACATATTCTGGAGCACCCCATCATGATCAACCCCCGCTGCGTCAGCCTTCCGGAGTCCACAGCCCTGGAGCCCCCCACCCCGGCGTCCCGGTTCACCCCGACCGCGACTCCCACGGCCCCGCATCCGGCGTTTCGGTTTCCCGCAGCTGCACCTCCGGCGTCCCTGCCTTTCCGGGCATCCCTGCCTCTCCGGGAATCTGTGTCTGACTGTGCATCTTTCCCCTTCCGGGCCTCCCAGCCTTTTCGGGCCGCGACCAACCTCTTTCTCCTCCTGGCCATGCTGGCCCCGCTGGGCTGTGCCACCTTCTCCGGCGGAGGGGGGCTCACGCTGGAAGAGGAGATCCAGACCATTATCTCCACTCCGCTCCTGGATCAGGTGAACTGGGGAATCCTCATCCTGGACCCGGAAGAGGATCGGGTGCTCTACTCCAGGAACGCCCACCGGAAGTTCGTGCCCGCCTCCAACATGAAAGTCCTCTCCACGGCAACGGCCCTCTCCCTCCTGGGGCCGGACTACCAGTTCGAAACCAGCGTCTGGGGCGTGGGGGAGATGGAGGGTGGATCCGACCGATGGCACGGCGACCTGGTTCTGAGGCCTACCGGCGATCCCACCCTCTCGGAACGCTTCTATCCAAGCGCCGAGGCTCCCCTGGACAGCCTGGCCGAGGGTCTCCGCAGGGCCGGCATCCGTTCTGTCTCGGGCACTCTGGTGATCGAAGCCAGCGCGTGGGACTCCACGACCATTCCGGGGAGCTGGATGATCGGGAACCTCCCCAGCCGGTCCGCCGCCACCGGAAGCGCCCTGGCCATCGGAGAGGGGGAGATCCTGGTGGAGGTCCGGGGCGGGGCGGAGATCGGGGCCCCGGCGGATACCCGGTGGTGGCCTCGTACCCCGGAGGGCTTCTTCTCGGCAAGCTTCGTCACCGCTCCCCCCGACTCCTCCCTTCGCCGGGACGTACACTACCTTCCGGAGAGCCGGCGCCTGAAGGTGGAGGGGCGTGTTCCCCTGGGTGAAACCGACACCGTTTCCGTGGCCCAGCGAGCACCGGACGCGGTAGCCGCGGCCGCCCTTCTCCATGCCCTGGAGCGGGAAGGCATCCGGGTGGACGGGGGCGTGCGGATCATCTGGGAGAAAGGGCGGCCGTTGGGATCCGGCCAATGCGTGACGGGCCGGCCCCCGAAAGAGGTGAAATCGGATCCGGAGAGCCCGACAGCGGTCGCGGCTGAGGGGGCCGACGCCCGGCCCCGGCCGCGCGGGGCCGGATCCGAGGGGGCCCAGGGCCCCTACCTTCCAGACTGCCCCGACGCCCGGAAGCTCACTTTCATCAGGTCACCGCCCATGGCCGAGATCGTGGAGGCCATCCTGGAGCCAAGCCAGAACTGGATGACGGAACAGCTGGTCCACGTCCTGGGGCTCGAGCTGGGAGAGGAGGGGAGCTGGCAGGAGGGCTTCCGGGTGCAGGAGGAATTCTTCACCGGGACGGTGGGTGTGGACTCCATGGACCTCCATTTCCGGGACGGGTCGGGGCTGTCGGCCTACAATCTGGTGACGCCCCGGGCCATGGTCCGCATCCTGGAGCACATGAGGGAGGGCCCCCACAGGCATCTTTACCGACGGGCTCTGGCAGAGCCGGGTGAAGAGGAAAGCACCCTGAGGAATCGCCTGGCGGGATTGGAGGGCCGGGTCTTCGGAAAAACCGGCACCATCAGCCATGTGAACTCCCTGAGCGGATACCTGGTCACCCGAAGTGGCAGGGAGCTGGTTTTCAGCATCCTCACAAACGCATCCGGCCTTCCGTCCGGGATGGTCCGGGCCGGAATCGACGAGGTGGTACGGGCTGCGGCCGGAAGGTAGGATCGCCTCGGCCTACGCTCGTGCACCGCCATCCAGGGCCACTGTCCCGTGACTGCCCGCTCACCGGCGGGGCACCGGACGGGCATCGGGCAGAACGCACCCCCCCGAAGAATCCGGAATCTGGTTACATTTCCGGTTTATGCCCGGGTTACGCTCGGTTTTTCCCCGGCATCCGGCACATCATCCCTTCAGTGGGGGTAGACCAGATTCCGGCAGGGTTTCGACAATCCCGCCCCAGAGCCTTGACCGAAGAGATACAGGCGCTAGGTTATCTGAAACAGAGAATCATTCTCGATAGCAGGGCGGAGGGGGTCTTCTTTCAGAGACGCCCGAGGGCCCATAAAGAACGGTAGAAACAGGATGAGCGACACTCCCATTCTTCGCATCAGCAACCTCCACGCCAAGGTAGCCGAGGACGGCACCGAGATCCTCCACGGATTGGACCTGGAGATCTCCGCCGGCGAAATCCACGCCATCATGGGCCCCAACGCCTCCGGGAAGAGCACGCTGGCCAAAGTCATCGCCGGCCATCCCGAGTACGAGGTCACCCAGGGGAGCATCATGTTCAAGGGTCGGGAGATCCTGGAGATGGAGCCCGACGAGCGCTCCAAAGCCGGGCTCTTTCTGGCGTTTCAATATCCCATCGAGATTCCCGGCGTCTCCATCGCCAACTTCCTTCGTACGGCCAAGCAGGCCCACCTGGCGGAAGGAGAGGAGCTGGACCTCTTTGATTTCCAGGACGAGCTACTGGACCGGATGAAGCTCCTGGACATGGACCCCACCTTCGCCGAGCGATCGGTGAACGACGGGTTCAGCGGCGGGGAAAAGAAGCGAAACGAGATCCTCCAGATGGCCATGCTGAAGCCCACCATGGCCGTCATGGACGAGACGGACTCGGGGCTGGACATCGACGCCCTGAAGATCGTGGCCCA
>CAZSDD010000071.1:0-15534 GCA_964605505.1 uncultured Gemmatimonadaceae bacterium
TGGCCTTCACGGGGGGAAGCGACCCCCGGGGTGAGGGGATGGCCAAAGGCTGGTAGGCCGGGATGGTCGGCACGGGAGCTGGTAGACCGGGGTGGTCCGGTTCCGGAGGCTCTTTCAGGTCGGTTGAGGCCCGGCGAGGGCCTGGAGACGTTTCAGCGAAACATTGCCCCCGCTCAGGACCACCGCTCCCGCTCCCTGTCCTTTACCACCGGTGAGGGCATCCCACTGGCCGCCCAGGACGGCGGCCAGAGCCACGGCTCCCCCCCCCTCCACCAGGAGGTGGAGGGCGCCGGCGGCGTAAAGCATGGCTTCCCGGATGGCATTCTCGTCCACCAGGATGTGCTCGTCGATGAGCTCCTGGATGAGGGGGAGGGTATACCGGTTGGAGAGGCCGATTCCTCCGGAGAGGGCCTCGGCCAGGGTCTCTTCCTCTTCCATGGAGATGGGGGATCCCTCCCGGACGCTCTCGTACATGACTCTGGCGGCGGCGGCGGAGACGGCCACCACCCGGATCCGGGGATCCCGCTCCTTCAGGGCATAGGCCACGCCGCCGGCCAGACCTCCGCCGGAGAGGGGAATCAGCACCGTTTCCAGCTCCGGGACATCCTCCAGAAGCTCCAGGCCCAGGGTGCCCTGCCCGGCGGCGACCCAGGGGTCGTCGAAGGGCTGCACGAAGATCCGTCCCTCGGTTTCCACCAGCTCCACGGCTCGGGCTTCCGCCTGGTCGTAGCTGTCCCCGGCCAGGATCACCCTGGCTCCGGCCCGTTCCATTCCCTCCTTCTTCACCGGATCCACCCAGGTGGGGACACAGATATCGGCAGGGATATCCAGAGATCCGGCCATGTGGGCCACGGCCCGCCCGTGGTTTCCGCTGGAGCAGGTCACCACCCCCCGCTCCCGCTCTTCCGGTGGGATGGCCAGGATGCGATTCGCCGCTCCCCGGAGCTTGAAGGAGCCCGTAGCCTGGAGATTCTCGAGCTTCAGGAAGGTCCGGATCCCTGTGGAATCCTCCAGCTCCGGGACACGCATCACCGGGGTCCGCCGGATGAAGGGGGAGATGGCTTCCCGGGCGTCGGCCACGTCCAGTCGGAAGGGGAGGTCCTGGATGGAGCCCATGGATTCTCTCAGGGTGTGGGTGGAGGAGTCTGAAGGCTTCCCAACCCTGGCCCCCTTCCCCTTCCCGCGTCAAGAGGCGATGCCCCCCTTGTACAAGGACACCCGGGGCCGCAGCTTCCCCTCCTGGAACCGTTCAACCTGGAGACACGAAATGAAGAAAACCGTGCGGTCAATCGGGTTCGCACTCCTTCTCGGCGGGGTGCTTCTGCCCCGGGCCGGGGAAGCTCAGGGGATGATGGGATGGGAGAGGGACGATTCCCGGGGGTCGCTCCCGGAGGTGTACACCCTGGAGGGATTCAGGCATGGCGTCAACTTCTTTCCCCGGGTCCGGCACCCGGAGGTGGAGTATGAGGCCGGCGAGACCCTGACCTTCGACCGTTTCCACACCATGGATGTCATGTACGAGTGGATGCGGCGATGGGAAATCGAGTACCCGGACCTGGTGGAGGTCTACGAGGTGGCCAGAAGCTTCGAGGGACGCCCGATTCTCCAGGCTACGCTGACAAACAAGGAGACGGGGCCCGCCACCGACAAGCCGGCGGCCTTTTTCGAGGGGAACAGGCATTCCGGGGAGGTGACCTCGGCGGAGTCCGTCCTCTGGCTCATGAAGCACCTGGTGGAGAGCTACGGCTCGGATCCGGAGATCACCCGGCTCCTGGACACCCGGGCCATCTACCTCCGTCCCAAGAACAATCCGGACGGGAGCATGCTCTACCTGAACACGGCCCAGTCCAACCGGAGCACCAACCGGCCCACGGACAACGACGGAGACGGGCTCCTGGACGAAGACCCCGCCGACGACCTGAACGGCGACGGCATCATCCACCGCATCCGCTATCGGCCCCGTCCCGGCACCGACGACCGGGCCACCATGGTCACGGACGAGCGGGATCCCACGGGCCGCCTCCTGAGGCGAGCGGAGGACGGTGAAGAAGGTGAATGGGTGGTCACCTCAGAAGGGCTGGACAACGACGGGGACGGCCGGATCAACGAGGACGGCATCGGCGGTCTTGATCTGCACCGGAACTACCCGGAAAATTGGCGTCCCGAGCCGGGGCTGGATCGCACGGGCCGCGGCTATACCCAGGGAGGGGCCGGGGCCTATCCCCTCAGCGAGATCGAGACCCGCTCCGTGGTGATCTTTCTGCTGGAGAACCCCAACATCTCCGTGGTCAACACCATGGACACCCGGGTTCCCATGCACCTGAGACCCCCCTCCACCTCTCCGGGGCCGGAGCGGATGTATCCCGAAGACCTGGCCTACTACGAGTACTTCGACTCGCTGGGCATGGCCATCACCGGGTACCCCTGGGCCGGGGACGTCTTCCACACCTACTCCACCCGGGGTGATGAAGACCCGGATCCCTCGGACGGCCGTCCCCTCTTCGGCCACAGCCCGGATTTCGGGTACTGGTACTACGGAGCCATCTGGTACGGGGACGAGCTCTGGGACGGCGGCGAGTTCGGCGACCTGAACGGCGACGGGGAGGAGGACGAGCTGGACGCCCTTCTCTGGGACGATGAGGAGAATGAGGGCCGGGCCTTCACCGAGTGGGCCCCCTACGAGCATCCGGAGCTGGGAACCGTGGAGATCGGGGGCTGGCATCCCAAGTTCTTCTCCCAGAACGCCCCGCCCCGGGAGCTGGAGAAGTGGGCCAGGAATCAGGCCCTCTTCAACCTGGCCATGGCCAAGCACCTGCCTCTGTTGGAGATGGGTGACGTCCGGGTCCGGGAGGCCGAGACGGATGGGGAGTACACCACCTATGAGGTCCGGGTGGATTGGAAGAACGTGGGCGGGCTTCCCACGGCCCTGAAGCAGGCCCTCCTGGTGAAGATGGTCCGGGAGGACGGTGCGGTCCTGGAGTTCGAGGGCGACCTCACCGAGGGCGACGATCCCAGGGTGGAGATCGTGGAGCCGGCGGGCCGGGATCAAACCGCATACAGCGGGCGGACCGAGGCCGGCGAGACCAACTCCGCCACTTTCCGTGTCAAAGTCCGCGGGGGCGACCCGGTGGAAGGAAGTGTCCGGGTCCTCTCCACCCGAGGGGGCGTGCTGGAGAAGAGCTTCACCCTGGGCGGATAGCTGAGCGGATAGAAGGTACGCCGCTCGGAGGATGGAGAACGGGGGCCCGACTCGGGCCCCCGTTCGTGGTTTCCCGGTCCATCCGGATCCATGTCGGCAACCCGCGATGCGATAGTGGCGGTTCGCGGGTTATCCCGACGGGCTCCTACCCTTCTTCCATCCGGGCCAGATCCGCCTCGGCGGCGATGTACCCGAAGGCCGCCCACTGGCTTCCTGCTTCCAGGATGTCGGTGAAGATCTCCCGTGCCCGGTCCGGCTCTCCGTTGTAGAGGTGCCAGTTTCCCAGGCCATACCCCTGGGTGGCCCCTTCCAGGCTCTCGGGATTCAGGGGCTCCGCCGCACCTTCGTTCCCGGCATAGAGGCGGAGCATCTCCAGGTACGATCCGCTCTCGATGACCTCCGGTGCCAGAGCGTCCAGCTCCATGCCCTGAACCAGCGCTCCGGCCTCGGCTTCCATGCCCAGGCGGCGGAGGCTCATGTAGAGCCAGTGGGCCGTGGCCACCTTGCTGTCAGGGTGCTCGGAAACCTCCATGCATCTGCGGTACCTCTCCACTGCCTGATCGAACTCTCCCTTGAGGTAGTGGGCCAGACCGTAGTGATACCAGACGTTGAAGTGAAGGGTGGACGTCGGGACTCCCAGGGCGTTGGGCTGACCGTCGGGCTCCACCTCGTCCTCCGTCCCCTGGATCAGCTCGGCGGCCCGGGCGAAATCAACGACGGCCCGGTCAAGCTCCCGGACGGTGATGTACCGGTGGCCACGGTGACGATGGAACCGGGCATCCTCCGGGTACAGCCGCACCCCCCGGGAAAAGAACTCGATTGCCCGGCGGTAGTCTCCCAGGTAGGCGGCCCTGCGGCCGGCCCAGATGATGGCGTCGGGATCCGTGGGATCCGCCTCCAGGTTCCGGATGGCCTCCTCCAGCTCTTCCTGCATCTCCATCCGAGCATTCTCCGAGAGCTCGGGGGGGTACAGAGGCTCTCCGAGAAAGGAGAGAGCCTGGGCCCCTTCAGGAAGGTCCGCCACCGGAGCGGTGGGGTTCGCTATCACATCACTCTGGGCTTCGGGCTCCTGCTGGGCCGCATCGCCACAGGCCAGGAGGGTGACCGTTCCCGCGACGAGCGTCAGGCTGGCAAGAAGTCTCATGGAGTGCCCTCAGTGGAAGGTTCCGGGTGCATTTATTGAAGCGGTTGCAGGATCCTACGCAGGAATCCGAAGAAGCTCAATGGTTGAGCCCCGCAGGGGAGCGGAGCAGACGCTGAAAACGAAAACCCCCCTTGCTCCGGAGCAAGGGGGGTCGTGAGACTCCAGGGGCGGCCCGGGGGAGCCGGACCCTGGTTCCGTCAACGGCCGTCAGTCGTCTTCCCAGACGTCACCGTCCCGGGCTTCCCGGGCGCCCATGGAAACCCCGGTACCGACACCGGCCCCGAAGAGGAGGGCCGTACCGGTGCCGAGGATCGGAAGAATCGCCACGAGAGGGGCAGCCAGCACCGCCGCCGCCACGCCGGCCATGATCCCCAGGCCCGGTCGCTCCACCATGGAGGTGAACCTGAGCCTCCGTCGGACGAATTTCCTGGACTTGAGGTGTCCATACACGCCGGCGGCTCCGGCGGCGCCTATCCCTAGCAATTCAAGCATGGTTCTGCCTTCGAAGTTCTCTCGAGGATTCCGGACGGAGAAGGGCTCTCGATGCCGGTCCTTCTTTCTCCACTCCCTACGGATTGCCCGGCACGGGGGTTTCGAGCCGGAATCCGGTCCCACCACTACCCCCCTCCCCGGCCGGTGTTCTCAGAAAACCCTGAGGAGAATCCCCCCCGAGACCACCGTCTGGTTTTCGAAGCTCTGCATGGCCTGATACTTCCCTTCCAGGAACGGTTGAAAGCGTCGGAAGCTCCTCCCCTGGAGCACGATGCCGGCCAGGAAGTTGATGCCCCGGTCGTTGATGCCCCAGTCCTCGCCTTCTTCCAGGCTCCAGCCTCCTCCCGCCTTCTGAATTGTCACCCCGGCGCCGAAGTAGGGTCTGGCGGCGAAGATTCCGGAGAGGGACCAGAGGAGGCTCAGGCTCGCATCCTGGAACTCACAGCCCATGTTCCCACAGTCCGGTGAGTAGAAGTCCGCCGTCCCCAGAAGGGTGACCCCTATCAGTGGGAGGCTGAGCTGGCCCCGGGCTCCGATTCCCCAGGTGTGGTCCTCGAGGACACTCCGGTTCACCGGAACCTGCCCGCCCACGGCCAGGATCTGGGCCGAAGCGCTCCGTGGGATGCCCGGCGCCATCAGGGCCAGGATTCCCGCCATGAGGATCGTGATTCGGCCAGCGCCGTTCGACATACGGTCTTCTCTCCGGGAACGGTTGAACCTTCCACGTCTCCGGGAGCCTGACCGGGAAAAGCGGCTCACCCCAGGACCCGGACAGGCTCCATGCCTCTGTATGGGACACCGCCGCCCCAGTCCGGTTCCCCTCACCCCCGGGAGGCGGCCGGGACATCCCGATCGGACAGCCGCCGCGAACGGTCGACTCTCTTTCAGCCGTGGTTTTCCAGGGCCTGTTTGCAGGGACGTAGAAGGAAGGTATTTGAGATCATCCGACCCAGAAGGAGGGAGATGGCAGCAGCGGTGACTCCGACCAGACCGAACTTCCAGCCGAGAAGGGGAAAGAAGAAGGCGATTCCTCCCACCTCCAGGGCGGTGGCCACGGTGATGGCCCGGGTGCGCCGGGTGTTCACCATCATGGCCCGCTGGAAGGAGAGGAGCACGGACATGAAGGGGATGGGGACCAGGATGGCCGTGGGGAGCAGGGCGAACCGGGCCAGCTCCGGGTTGAGGCCGGAAACGGTGATGAACCAGAAATCCGCCAGGGGGGTGAACGCCACCAGGGCCAGGGTTCC
The DNA here is from genome assembly GCA_964605505.1 of uncultured Gemmatimonadaceae bacterium. Taxonomy (GTDB): domain Bacteria; phylum Gemmatimonadota; class Gemmatimonadetes; order Longimicrobiales; family Gaopeijiaceae; genus CAZSDD01. The sequence continues at coordinate 6,083 of CAZSDD010000071.1, forward strand.
GGACGCTCCCACGGCCAAAACGAAGGCGAAGCGGGCCAGGACCCTGAAGTTCTCGAAGGACCGGCCCATGAGAGCGATGGCCACCTCCTGGAAGGAGAGCCCCATGGACCGGAAGATGAAGTTCAGCGAGATGACGACGGGAAAGACCGCCAGGGATTCCACCGGAAAGGCGGCCCGCCCCATGAAGAAGGTCATCATGGGCTGAGCCGCCAGCCCGATGAGGGAGGTGAGGGCCAGGGGATAGTAGAAGGTCACGATCCGGCCATAGGTGAGCTCCTCCCTGGCCACCGTCCCTTCCGGGATCCTCCGGACGGATTGCCGGGCCATGATGCCTGCGGCAAGTGCCTCGACCATGACCCCCATGGACAGGCTGGCGGCCCCCACAAAGGCCCCGGGAGGCCTCAGGAGAAAGAAGAGGCCCAATCCGGTGGTAGCCATGGTCGAGAGTCGGATGGCCGTTCCTACGGCCACCAGGCGCGTGTGACCGTCTCGAATGAGGACCCCGTGGTAGAACCGTCGATATCCGATGGCTCCGGGCCAGGGGAGCAGAAGCCAGAGGGCCCCGTAGGTGAGGCTCGCCACTTCCTCCGGCAACGCGATGAGGTCCCGCATGATGAAGCTGAAAACCGGCGGGATGAGGATCAGGAGCTGGACCGCCGTGATGATCCCGTTCAGGGCAAAGGTGAAGTTCCGGAGGCGCAGGTAGGAGAGGCGGTCCTCCACCAGGGCGGTGGAAGCGCTCAGCATCATGATGACTGGAGCTTCCACCAGGAGGGCGAAGGCGAAAGCCACCCCGTAGGCGGCCAGGTTGAACCGGGGATCGGCCAGGCGGGCGATGACGGCGGCCAGAAAGGGCCCCTCCACCGACATCATGATCCAGGTGGCGGCCAGGGGAAGCCAGAAGAGGAAGATGGTCTTCGGCGTGGGCTGTTCGCTCACCGGACTCCCCCGGGCATGAGAAAAGCCCTGCATCCCCGGGAAGCCGTTCGGAAAATCGGCCTACCGGCAGGGCCCAGGGCGTCCTTCCGTTTCCGAGTGTCCCCGACAGGACTCGAACCTGTGGCCTGCTGCTTAGGAGGCAGCCGCTCTATCCACCTGAGCTACGGGGACGGTGGGGTTTTCGCCCCCAATCTAAGCCATTTCTGGCGTTTGTGTACTCCCCTCGACCGTCGAGGTGTGCATGAAACTGTGCAGTTCTTCTCCTTTCCTCAACCACTTGGATGCCAAGTGGCTCGTGATGGGCTCGGAGGGGTCTGTGGGCTTCGGGAAGAGCGGAGCCGACCCGAGATCCGCCCTTTCGGCCAGGATCCGGTTAACCGCCTTCCTGACCACCGGATCGGGGGAACTTCAACCCTCGCCTGCCCGGGACTGCTGGACACACCTCTTCCGTTCCGGGGGGTCGGTGGTGTGGTTCGGGCACAGTGGGTTCAGATCGGCCCCGGTCCAGTCCATCTCGGGCGCTGTGGTGCCGGAGTTGCTGTGCTTACTGCCACCCCGGAACTCTACAGATGAGGAGGCACGAAATCGGAGTCACCGGAGTTTCCGGTCCAGGAGTGAATCCAGGAGCCCCTCCCGGAACTCCGAGCCGGCAGACAGGAACCCTCCGAGAACCGAGAGACGGGACTGGCGGCCCACGGCCCTCTGGTCCACCATCACGCTGTCCTTCCTGGTGCGAAAGACGATCCGCATGGTGTCGCCGCGGATGCGGTAGGTCATGGTGTCGCCGTCCTTCACCCCTCGCTCCCGGATGGGGGCGTACCACCCCGGCAGACTGTCCGAGAGGCTCCGGGCGAACCCGGGATCCAACAATCCCGCTTCCCGGGCCACCTTGACGCTTCTCTGAACGTTTTCCATGAATCGATCGAACCCGATTCCCCACAGGAAGGTCAGCCGGGCCGTGGCGTCCCGGCTGTGGATGGCGACCTCCGCAACGGAGTCGGCGAGGGACGTCTCCGGACCGGCAGCTTCCAGAAGCGCCTCCAGCCGCGCGGCGGTGTCCCCACCGAACTGGAGGTTCAGCCGGGCCACGTCGATGCGGAACAGGGTCTTTTCCAGGAGGGCGCTGGCCTCCACCGTGGGAGTCTCCTGTGCTCCCGCGGGTGCCGGACCCGCCCCGGACCGACTCAAGGGTCCTCCCGCCAGGAGCAGGAAAAGAAGGTGCGGGAGGACTCCCGCAGCGACCGCCGGAAACCTCCGGTAGGCGGGATCTCGCCCCTCTTCCACCGTCGGACTCATGGTCAAAACCTCTCCCCTTCTGCCTCCCGGGCCCTGGATCCCACCGGCCGGATTCGGCTCCACATGGTGTAGAAATAGAGGGTGAAGCCTAAAATCTGTCCCAGACCCGCCAGAAGCACCAGTGTCCTCACCGGAGAGGCGGCCGCATGGATGTGGGCTGAGACCTCCTCCCCCTGGCGCCTTCCCGGCTTCCCGTCGTAAGGTGCCGGACCACGATTCCTTCGCCCCTCCGGGAGGAGACCCATGTTCCGCACGCTCCGGCGAGCTTTTCGCTTTCGGATTCCCCTTTCCCCGGGTCGGGCAGGACCTGCCCCGTGCCTGCTCTTCACCCTCGCGACGGCTCCCGCCGCCTGGTTGGCAGCGCCCCTTCCGGCCCAGGAGAGACCCCCCGTCACGGTGGACGATTACGGGCAATGGAAGCGTATCACCTCCGTGGCCCTGTCCCCTGACGGGGCCTGGATGGGTTTCGCCTACGATCGCCTGGAAGGGGAGGACACCTTGCATGTCAGGTCCCTGGACACGGAAGAGGCCTACACCATTCCACGGGGGGCTGGGGTGGCGTTCTCCCCGGACTCCCGCTGGGTGGCATACCTGGTGCCTCCTCCCGAGGAAAAGGAAGCCAAAGGACAGGAAGGGATTCGAGAAGGAGGCGAGGGAGGACAGGAATCGGCGCCCCGGACGCTGGTTCTCAGGAATCTGGCCGACGGGGACACCGCCACCTTCGCCGATGTGGGCTCCATGTCCTTTCCCGACAATACGGGGATCCTGCTGGTGAGGAAAAAGGGTCCGGGGGAGGACGCCGATCACAAGGGAGCCGATCTCATCATCCATCATCTCCGGACCGGCACCTCCATGAACCTGGGGAACGTGTCGGAGTTCGCTGTCAACAAGCCCGGGTCACACCTGGCCTACCTGGTGGATGCCGAGGACGACGCCGGGAACGGGGCCTATCTCCTGGACCTCGCCACAGGCGCCGTGCGTCCTCTGGATACGGACCCCGTCACCTACTCCGATATGGCCTGGAACGAGGAGGGGACAGGCCTGGCTATTCTCCGGGGGGAAGTCCCGGAGGAAAAGGAGGAGCGGGCCAACGACCTCCTGATTCTGACGGAGTTGGATCGCCCCGGGAGCCTCCTCCGTTTCCGGCCCGACGGGGACCCGGAGTTCCCCGAGGGTTTCGTCCTCAGCGAGAGGGGTGGGTTGAGGTGGTCCGAGGATTCCCGTCGACTCTTCGTGGGCATCAAGGAACAGGTGGACCAGCGGGAAAAGACCAAGGACCGGGCCGATGTGGACGTCTGGCACTGGGCCGACGTGGAGGTTCAGTCGGTGCAGCAGGTGAGGGCCCGGCGGGACCGGGACCGGACCTGGGCCTCTGTGGTGAACCTGGACGGGGAGCATCTCTCCTTCGTCCGGCTGGCCGACCAGAGTCTGGAGTCGGTCTCACCGGCCGGGGCCTCTCGCTGGGGCATTGGACGGGATCCCGTTCCCTACGAGTACGAGGTGAGTTGGGGGGGGAGCCGGGCCGACTACTACCGGGTGGATCTGGACAGCGGGGAACGGAGGCTCCTTGCGGAGGGAGTGGGGCGGCAGATGGGCCCTTCTCCCGACGGCACGTGGTGGCTCTTTCTCCGGAACGAGGAGGTCCTGGCCCGGAACCTGGCCGGCGGCCCGGAGGTGAATCTGACCCGGAGCTCCGGCGTGGACTTCATCAATCGGGAGGACGACCATCCCTACGAGCTCCCGGTCTACGGTGTGGCGGGGTGGACGGAAGGCGAGGAGAGCGTCCTGCTTTACGATGCCCATGACGTGTGGGAAGTGCCCCTGGCCGGAGGGGATGCTGTGAACCTCACCATGGGGATGGGGGAGGAAGAGCAGATCCGCTTCCGGTTGACCCGGGTGGAGGATTGGGGTGGTGGGGGCGGGCCCCGAGGCTCCCCGTTCGGAGGCGGAGACGAGGAGCACGTGGACCTGAACGAGCCGATCACGCTGATGGCGCACGGGGAGTGGACCAAGAAGGACGGCTACTGGCAGGTGGAGAAGGGTGGCGAACCCGAGCCTCTCATCTGGCTGGACAAATCCCTGGGTAGGCCCGTGAAGGCCGATTCCGCCCAGCGCATCGTCTTCACCCAGGAGACCTTCGTGGAGTTTCCCGACTACTGGGTGAGCGATGTCGAGTTCGACGATCCCAGGAAGGTGACGGACGCCAACCCCCAGCAGGCCGGGTTCGCCTGGAGCCCCGGGCGGATTCTCGTGGAATACGTGGACGATCGGGGGAACCGGCTCCAGGGCACCCTGGCCCTGCCGGCGGGCTACGAGGAGGGTGAGACCTATCCCATGCTGGTCTACTTCTACGAGAAGATGAGCGACCGCCATCACAGCTACCAGGGTCCCACCTACGACGACCGGCCTCACATGGCCACCTACGCCAGCAACGGCTACCTGGTGCTCCAGCCGGACATCGTCTATACCATCGGCAAACCAGGCTCCTCGGCCCTGGACGACCTCACGGCGGCGGTGACCAGAGTGGTGGAGATGGGCTACGCCGATCCCCGCCGCATCGGCCTGCAGGGCCACTCCTGGGGAGGCTACCAGTCGTCCTTCGTGGTGACCCAGACCGATCTCTTCGCCGCGGTGGTGACCGGAGCTCCGCCCACAAACCTCGTTTCCTTCTACAACACCTTATATCGAAGCACGGGCACGGTGCAGCAGGGCATTACCGAGGTAGGCCAGGTCCGCATGGGCACCACACCCTTCCAGGACTTCGATCTCTACGTGAGCCAGTCCCCGGTGCATCACGCCGGTAATATCTCCACGCCCTTCATGATCCTCCACGGCACGGAGGACGGAGCGGTGGATTGGATGCAGGGGTTGGAATACTTCAATATGGCCCGGCGACTGGGCAAAGAGGTGATCTTCGTCTCCTACCCCGGGGAGGGGCACCATCTCTCCCGGAAGGAGAACCGCATCGACTTCCAGATTCGCATGATGCAGTTCTTCGACCACTACCTGAAAGACGCTCCGGAGGCCAGGTGGATGGTGGAGGGGGTCCGCTTCCTGGAGAAGGAATTCGCCGACGTCCGGGAGATGGTGGACGGCACCTTCTGGGGTAAGAGGGCGGAAGAAGAGGAGACGAAGGAATCCGAAAAGAGGAGCCGCCAGCCCCGGTAGCCCCGGACCCGGGGGGCGTGCGGAAAAGGCCCTGGCGGAAGGGGCGGATCAGGCCGGAGGGCCCAGCCCCCCCGGCTGTTCTGCCAGTTCGATCCGGGCCGCCTTCGTGATGGCTGCTACCACGGGGTGTTCCAGGTGGCGGTGTGCCGTGATGGCGTAGAAGCGCTCGAGGACCCCTTCGGCCTCCCCCACCACTTCCACGGCGTATCTCACCTGGATATCGGCGGTGATCACCCTCGGGGCGGCAAACATTCCGGCGCCCCCCTCCGCGAAGACGTTGATCAGATCGTTGTCCTCGATTTCTGCAAAAACCCTCGGTTGGATGTGCTGTCGCAAAAACCATTCCTGCAGGGATCGCCTGAGGGTATAGCCGTCCGTGGGAAGGAGGAAGGGCTCACCGTTCAGGCTCGCCGGAAACCCCTCTCGGAGTCTGTGGGCCAGAAGGGGCGGCGCCAGGATGTCCACCTGGCTCGATCCCAGCGGATGATTGAATGCCCTCACGCTCACATCGGGCGGAACCGGCATGTCGGACAGGACCATATCCACCGACCCGGTGGCCAGGTCAGCCAGGAGCAGGTCCGTGCTCTTTTCCCTCATCACCATACTCACCGGATCCGCCAACCCGAACGCCGGCTCCAGGAAATGGTAGGCGATGAGGTTCGGCACCGTCGCCGAGAGCCCAACGGTCACCCGCAGGGGGCGGCCCTTCAAGCCGCCCACCAGGGTATCCTGTAGCTCTCTTCCCAGGCTGAAGATCTCATCGGCGTATTGGTAGGCCACCTTCCCCTCCGCCGAAAGGACCAGGGATCTTCCGCTACGGTCGAACAGGGAGTGGCCCAGCGCCGCCTCCAACTTCCGGATCTGAGCGCTGACGGCGGACTGGCTCACATTCAGTGCCCGGGCAGCTGCCGTCACCCCTCCCTCCCGTACCACACTCCAGAAGTACCGGAGATGTCTGTAGTTGATCGTATCCATCGCCGCCGCCTTTCCTGGTAAACATAACAAAAAGAGAACAAAAAGTTCTATTCAAGATACTGGGAAGATATCAGAAAACACACTATCTTGTTTTTTCATCATCCACAGACGGAGTCGGGAACATGCCAGGCATCGCCTACATTTCGGGTAGCGATGGCCCGTCGGGAGACGCCTTTCGCCGTGCCGTGGCCCTGGCCAGGGCCGCCGGCTCTTCCCTGACCGTCCTCACCCCGGAGTGGACAGCCCGGGGCGAAGAGGGGTCAACCTCCGCTTCTCACTGGCCCCGGGCGCTTCATGATTCCCTCCCCCGGGAAACCAGTCTGGTGATCAAGGCGGTGGAGGGGCGGAGACCGGGACGGGAATGTGGGCGAGAAAAGGAGGAAAGGGCCATCCTGCGGAGCCTGCCCTTTTCTGTATGGCTCCTTCCCGAAAAGGAGCAACGACGCGGTCCCGTCATCCTCGCCGCCGTTGCCCTCCGGCATTGGGCTCCCAGCCCTGCCGATAGCGTTGTCCTCCGTACCGCCGCCGCGCTGGCGCGGTGGGAAGGGTCCCAGTTGCATGTGGTGCATGCCTGGACTCTCGTCGGGGAGTCCATCCTGGCGTCTCACACCCGGGGGATGGGACCTGCCCGCACACGGCGACTCCTTCGAGGGGCGCGCCGGGAACGGCAACTCCGCCTGGAGGAGTTGCTGGAGACGGAGGGTGTCGTCTCGGAGGCGGCGGTGACCCTGGCCAAAGGAGACCCCCACAAGGTGATTCGGGATGTGGTCCGGGAGACCCGGGCCGACGTCCTGGTCGGCGGATATGAAGGCCGGTCGGGGCTGTGGAGAATCCTGGGGGGGAACCTTCTGGAGAAGTTCCTGGGAACAGAGGGGCTGGCGGTCTTCGCCGTCAGGGCCGGGGCACCGCCTTTTCCCGAGGAGGCGTCGCCCCTCTGGAAGAGCGCATGACCCCTTCTCCGGCCGGGACGAAGCTGCGAAAGGAGCTCGGCCTCCTGGACATCTACGCCATCAGCACCGGCGCCATGTTCAGCTCCGGCTTCTTCCTCCTACCGGGACTCGCCTTTGCCATGACGGGGCCCTCGGTGGCGCTGGCCTACCTGGTATCGGCTCTCTTCATCCTCCCCGCCATGCTCAGTATCGCGGAGTTGGCGACCGCCATGCCCAGGGCGGGGGGGGCCTATTATTTCCTGGACCGAAGCCTGGGGCCACTGGCCGGCACGGTGGGAGGGCTGGGAACCTGGGTCGCCCTGATCCTGAAGACCGCCTTCGCCCTGGTAGGGCTTGGGGCGTACCTGGCCATTTACGTGGACCTGCCCATTCAGCCTCTGGCGGTCCTGATCACGATCCTCTTTGCCGGGATCAACGTGGTGGGGGCCAAGGAGACCAGTGGGCTCCAACGGATTCTGGTGGCGGGACTTCTGGCCATTCTGGGACTCTTTCTTGTCCAGGGACTCTTCGAGATTCAACCCTGGGACACCGCTCCGGCGGTCCGGGAGCGATCCTCCCCATTTCTGGCCTCGGGGTTCAGCGGCTTCATGGCAACGGTGGGTTTCGTCTTCGTTTCCTATGCGGGTCTGACCCAGGTGGCCAGCGTCTCGGAGGAGGTCCGGGACCCGGAACGAACCATACCCTTGGGGATGATGCTGTCTCTCGGCACCGTGGCCTTCGTTTATTCCGTCGGGGTGTTCATCATCGTGGCGGTGGTGCCTTCCACGGAGCTGGGAGGGGATCTGACACCGGTGGCGACGGCTGCGGGGGCTCTGTTCGGTTGGCTGCCGACTGGTGTCGGAGTGGGCCTCCTGGTGGTGGCCGCCGTCGCCGCTTTCGCGTCCACCGGGAACGCCGGAATCCTCGCTGCCTCCCGGTACCCGCTGGCCATGGCCCGGGACCACCTGCTGCCTCCCGGACTTGGTCGGTTGGGGCGCTTCCAGACCCCCACGCTATCCATCGCCCTCACCTCGGTCCTGATCGTCGCCCTCATTCTCCTCCTGGATATCGAGGGCATCGCCAAGCTGGCCAGCGCCTTCCAACTCCTCCTCTTCTCACTCCTCAATCTGGCGGTGATCATCATGCGGGAAAGCGGGATCGCCGGTTACGATCCCGGATATCGCTCTCCGTTCTATCCCTGGATGCAGCTTGTGGGCTTTCTGGCCTCCTTCTGGCTCATCGCCCAGATGGGTGAGATCGCCATGCTCTTCACCCTCGGCCTGATCGCTGTCACAACCAGCTGGTACTTCCGCTATGCCAGCCACAGGGTGAAGAGGACAGGCGCCATCTTCCATACCTTCGCCCGTCTCGGCGAACGCCGGCACGGCGGCCTGGACCTGGAGCTCCGGGACATCGTGAGGGAAAAGGGTCTCAGAGAGGCGGACCCCTTCGACGAGGTCGTGGCCAGAGCCCCTGTCCTGGAGATCCCAGGGCGGACCTCATTCGGCGAAATGGTGCGCATGGCGGTGTCCGAGCTCCAGGTCGTCACCGGCTTGCCGGCCGAAGTCATGGAGGAGGGGTTCTTGAGGGAGATGGAAGCTGGCTTCACCCCGGTTGCCCGGGGCGCCGCCCTACCGCACCTCAGGGTGGTGGGCCTGCCGCACCCTACCATGCTCCTCGCCCGTTGTCGCGAAGGGATCGAAAACCCGGATGGGCCTTTGGATGGCCACAAGGGTGAGATGGAAGAGATCCGGGCCCTCTTCTTCCTGGTGAGCCCCCAGGACGAACCGGGTCAACATCTCCGGCTCCTCGGCCACCTGGCAACCCAGATCGACGATCCCGGGTTCCTCTCCCGGTGGCTTTCGGCCACCGGGGAGCAGGAGCTCAAGGCGACGCTGCTTCGGGCGGAGCGCTCTCTGGTGATCCGGGTATCCGATCACCTTGTCACCGAGTCCTGGGCAGGGAACCCCCTCCGGATGATCGGCCTTCCCCGGGGCACCCTGGTTGCCGTGGTTCGAAGGAATGGGCGAACGATCGTCCCGAACGGCTCCAGCATCATCGAATCCGGGGACCATCTCACCATCATCGGAAGCCCGGAAGGAATCGGCGACCTCGCCGACCGCCTGGGCTCCGGGACGGGATGAC
>CAZSDD010000072.1:0-3580 GCA_964605505.1 uncultured Gemmatimonadaceae bacterium
GGGGCCCCGGTCCCGTCCCGGCCCAGGAGGGCCCCGGTGGGACAGGCGTCCAGGCAGGCCCGGCAGGTGCCGCAGTGGTCGGCAGTGAAGGGGGGGGTGGGTGAAAGCTCCAGATCCGTGAGGAGGAACCCCAGAAAGAAATACGAGCCCCTCCGGGGATGGATGAGCATGGTGTTCCTGCCGAACCACCCCAGTCCGGCCCGCTGGGCCAGCTCCCGTTCCAGGACGGGCCCGGTATCCACATAGGCGAAGCCCCGGACCTCGGTTCCCGGAGCCCGGGAACGGGCCTCGATCCGGAGCCACCCCAGGAGATCCTGGAGGCGCCGCTTCATCACGTGGTGATAATCCTCTCCCCTGGCGTAGCGGGCCACCACCCCCCGGCCCGGGTCCCGGGGAAGCCCCGGGGCATCTTCCTGGTCGTACCCGTGGGCGACCACCACCACGGAACGCACCTCGGCCATGGTGAGGGTGAGATCCCCGCGGCGAGCGACGGAGTCCTTCCGGGCCAGATATCCCATCTGGCCGTGGTACCCTCGCTGGAGCCACTTCCGGTAGAAGTCGAGATGCTCCGAGGGCCATGGGCCGGCGATCCCGAAGTCGGAGAATCCCATCCTCCGGGCTTCCTTCTCCAGTGCCGATTCCAGCGCCCGATTCACGTCATGCCCTTTCCTCATCCGGGGTTCTCCCGGCTCTCCGGCCCGTTCCCGGGCGACACCGTGTAGCTCCGCTCCTTCCACTGGACCCGGTTTCCCCGGACCCAGCTCCGGAGAAAGATGTACGTCAGGAGAATGGAGCCCAGGGGATAGAGGAGGCCATAGAGGGGGTTCGCTCCCATGACCCCGGCGGCCAACCCCCAGAACACTACGCCGAAGCCGGTGGCGAAGGCCCCGAAGGAAAGCGCCAGGCCTCCGTCCCCGCCGGCCAATGCCCATCCCAGGACCAGGGGCGGAAGGAGCCAGAGGAGGAACCCGAGGACCAGGGAGAGGGGGAGGATGACCGGCCGAAGGAGGCCCGGAAAGGCCTGGCGGGCACCGATGGTGATGTTCTTGGACCACCCCTCCACCAGTCCTCCCAGGGACCGGTACATGCGGGTCTGGAGCCCGGTTCCCCTCCTGACCAGGAGGCGTTTTCCTTCCCGAGTGAGAATCTGGGCCAGCCGCATGTCCTCCACCACCTCCCCCTTCACCGCCGTGTGGCCTCCCAGATCCTCGTAGCTCTCACGGCGGCAGAGGAGATACTGCCCGTTGGCGATGGCGTCCTTCCACCTCCTGGCCGGCTTCGGTGTCCCGGCCCGGGGAAAGCGGAAGGCCAGGAGCATGAAGAATTGCGGTTGGAGGAGCCGCTCCCAGAAGGATCCCATGACCTGCCGCCCCGTGAGGGTCAGGGCATCCCCTTCTTCCTCCAGGAGGGTTCGCACCGTTCGTTCCAGGAGGTCCGGGTCATGGCGGGTGTCGGCGTCGGTGAAGAGGAGGAGGTCCCCCCGGGCTTCCCGGGAGCCCTGGTGGCAGGCCCAGGGCTTGCCCAGCCACCCCTGCGGAAGGGGGCGGCCACGGATCAGGCGCAGCGCCTGGGCCCTCCCGTTGGGAGTCGACAGAACCAGGTCCCGGGTCCTGTCCCGGCTCTCGTCGTCCACCACCAGGATCTCGAAGGCCGGGTAATCCAGGGTGGTGAGGGAAGCCAGCAATGTCGGGAGGTTCTCCTCCTCGTTCCGGGCAGGGACGATGACGGACACCCGGGGGAGCCGGGGGGCGGATTCCGGGAGGGGCGGGGCCAGGGGTGGAGGCAGGCGCACGGCCACGGCCAGGAAGAGGGCCACCAGGACCCAGGGAAGACCCAGGGCTGCCAGGAGAAGGAGATCCATGCGGTAAAGGTAAGAAAACTGGTCCCGGCGGGTCACCCGCGGCCTGGCGCCGACCCCGGAGGATGCCCTAACCTGTCGCATCCACGGGCGCGGGTCGGGCGGGTCGGGGAAGCTTCCCCGATGTCCCAGCCCTCGCTCATGGCCGGGCCCGGGCATTCCCCCGGAAATCCGGCCAATCCACCAGAACGGGCCTTCCCCCGGGATCCAGAACCGTGACCCCTTTCACTCCCCTCCAGGCCAGAGACGAATTTCCCATCCTGGAGACCCGCAACTACCTGAACTCCTGCTCCCTCGGCGCCCTCTCCCATCGGGCGGAGAGCTACCTGGATGAATTCCGGGAGCGGTGGCACACCATGGGGGCTTCGGCCTGGTACGAGCACTGGCTGGGACGAATGGCCCTCCTCCGGTCCAGGGTGGAGGCGTTCGCAGGGGGCTCTCCCGGGAGCGTGGCCCTGACTCCGTCCACTTCCTCGGCCCTCTCGGTGGTGGCGGAAAGCATTCCCCTGGAGGAGCGGGCGAAGCGGAATCGGGTGGTGTGCTCCGAGCTGGACTTTCCCACCCTGGGCTACCAGTGGTCCGTGAAGCCGGAGGTGGAGCTGGTCATCCTGCCGTCCCACGACGGGATCGGGATGGAGCCGGAGCAGTACGCCGAGGCCGTGGACGAGCGGACTCTCTTCCTGGCCACCAGCCACGTCTTCTTCGCTACGGGATTCGTCCAGGATCCCGGCCGGCTGTCCGGCATCGCCCGGCAGGCCGGGGCCTACTGCCTCATGGACGGGTATCACGGCGCAGGCCAGGTTCCGTTGGATCTCGCGGCCTCGGGAGTCGACTTCTACACCTGGGGACCCCTGAAATGGCTGTGTGGCGGACCCGGCCTGGCCTACCTCTACGTTCGACCCGAGATCGTCTCCCGGCTGGAGCCCCGGATCACGGGATGGTTCGCCGCCGGGAACGCCTTCGACTTCGACATCCGGGACTTCCGGTTCCACCATGACGCCAGGCGATTCGAGATGGGCACGCCGGCCCTTCCCACCGTCCACACGGCCCTGGGCGGGCAGGAGATCATCGACGAGGTGGGGATGGATGTCATCGTTCGGAGGAACCGGGAGCTGACGGAGCTCCTGGTGAAGGGATGCGGGGAACGGGGCTACTCCCTGACGATTGCGGGAGACAGGGATCAGCGGTCGGCCATCGTCATGATCCGGCACCCGGATCCCGCCGGTGCCGTGGATCACCTGGCGGCCAGGGGGATCATCGTGGATCACAGGCCCGGCCACATCCGGGTAAGTCCCCACTTCTACAACACCGGGGACGAGATCCTGCAGTTTCTGCGGGTCATGGACGGATTCCCGGGCTGACCCTTGGTCCTTCCCCTCCAAAAGCTCTATTTTTCGGGGTGCGCCACCGGGCTGCCTCCGGGATCGCCGCTATGCCCACGAACCCGGAACCCATCGTCCGGAAGCTCTTTTGAGACTCCCGGGAGGAACCCATGAAAAGATCCCCCTTGACCGTCCTTCTCCTCCTTTCATTGTCGGCTCCCATGGCCTCGTTGTCGGTTCCCATGGCCGTTTCGGCCCAGGGGCTCACCGTGGGGGCCCGGGCGGGAACCCTGGGGTTGGGGGCGGAAGCGGCCCTGGGTCTCTCCGATAAGGTCACGGTCAGGGGCGGATTCGGGGTCTTTCCCCTCGAGTATGAGGGGGAATTCGACGGGCAGGATTA
>CAZSDD010000072.1:3680-12589 GCA_964605505.1 uncultured Gemmatimonadaceae bacterium
GCTACCTGAAGTACTGGCCCATGATCAGCATCGGCTTCAAGATCCCTCTCTCCGGCGGAGGTTGACCCGGGGCTCCGGCGGAGGTTGATCCGGGGCTCCGGCGGCTGGTGATCCCGGCTCCCGCCCTGCCTCAGCCCCCGGGCAACCCCCCCTCCACCGCGGGATCCTCCGTGGGCGGCGGGACAGGCTCCTCTTCCGCCAACCGGGCCTGCTCCTCCTGGGCCCGGCCCAGGAAGAGGCCCGTCACCAGCCAGACTCCCATGACGGGTGCCGCCACCAGGGCGATGGCGCCCACCCCCAGTCCCACCCACGCCAATCCGGCGTAGATCCACCCGTTCACCAGGTCTCCGCCGCGGTAGACCGCCGCGTCGATGAACGCCTTGGACTTGTAGCGCTCCTCCCGGCCCACCACGGTGTAGAGGACCTCCCGGGCCGGCCGGGCGATGGCGTAACGCCCGGATCGATACAGGACCTGGAGGACCACCAGCACGGCCAGCAGGGGATAGGTTCCCAGAGCCAGGAATCCCAGAAAGGCCAGGGCCGGGAGGAAGGCCAGGCTCAGACCGATGCCCAGCCAGCGAATGACGTGGGCGGCCAGGAACATCTGGGCCCCGATGGTGAGGATGTTCACCGCCAGGTCGATGCGGGCGAAGAAAACCGTTCTGGCGCCTCGATCCGTGATGGCCTCTCCCACCAGCTCCGCCTGCTGGAAGTAGAGGACCGTGGAGGCGAAGGTCATGAGGAAGATGTAGGCGGCGATGTTCCGGAGGTAGGGAGAGGAGAACACCACCCGGATGCCGCTCCAGGCGGTTCCCGGTACCCGGTCCGGCCCTTCCGTCCGCAGGGTCTGCTGTCCCTCTCCGGACCGTCGGTGAAGGAACCAGGCCAGCCAGGCGGCAGCCTCCAGGGGAACCACGGCCACCAGGAGCAGGACGAAGGTGGGAACCAGCTCGGCGATGAGGGAGGTGAAGAGGGACCCCAGAATTCCACCCAGGGAAGACCCCACCGCGATGAAGCCGAAGACCCGCTTGCCCTGTCGGTCCCGGAAGAGATCCACCACGAACCCCCAGAACACCGTCACCACGAAGAGGGCGAAGACGCTGGCCCAGACGTAGAAGACCCTGTCGATCCAGGGTCTGGCGTCCAGGGGGAGAAGCTCCAGGGCGGCATAGAAGGCGATGAGGTTCAGGGCGAAGAACCGATTGGCCAGGGGAATGAAGACCCCCCTGGAGAAGCGGGAGACCACGGTGCTGTAGAGGGGCACCGCCAGCATCATGACCAGGAACACGGCGGTCCAGAGGTACTGGAGGTTACCCCGGTCCGCGGCGCTGATCTCGTCCCGGACCGCCCGGAGGATGTAGTAGCTGAAGAGGATGCAGAAGCCGTAGGCCGTGGCCAGCAGGACCGGGGCCCACTCCTCCCGCTCGATGGGGATGATCTTCTTCAGCACAGGATGTCCTCTGATTGGTGAGGGGGAGGTCGGATCCGAGGTGTCGGGTTCAAAGGATCGTCACCCGAACCGAAAGGCTCAAGGATTTTCTTTCCGGACCCACCGTTCGCTGTCCCTCAGGCGGTACTTCTCCAGCACCTCCTCCAGGGCCTGGCTCAGGTCGATCCCCTGCTGGTTGGCCATGACCAGCAGCACGAAGAGGATGTCCGCCAGCTCCAGGGCCAGGTCCTGCTCCGGCTCATCGGGCCGCTTGGTCTTGGCCCCGAACCGGTGGTTGATCTCCCGGGCCAGCTCACCCACCTCCTCCATGAGGCGGGCCAGGTTCACCAGGGGAGGCCAGTAGCCCTCTTCGAACCGGGAGATCCACTCGTCCACCCGGGCCTGGGCGTCTCTCAGCTCCATGGCCTCGCCCCCGGAATCGTCTTTCCCCCGCCGTTCACGGTACCAGCACCACCTTCCCGAAGGCCTCTCCCCTCTCCAGGATCTCATGCGCCTGCCGGGCTTCCTCCAACGGCAGGACCGCGTGGATCACCGGCTTCAACTCCCCCTGGAACACCAGATCCATGACGGTCCTGTAGTCCCTGGGGGTGCCCATGGTGGACCCCAGCACGGAAAGCTGTCTCCAGAAGACCAGCCGGATCTCCGTCTCTCCGGCAGCCCCGGTGGTGGCGCCGTAGGTGACCAGGCGGCCGCCCACGGCCAGGGACCTGAGGCACCGGGCCCAGATGGCCTGGCCCACAGAGTCCAGGACCAGGTCCACGCCGCGCCTGTCCGTGTCGGCGAAGAGACGCTTTCCCCAGTCCCCTTCGGTCCGATCGTAGACCACCTGGGCCCCCAGCTCCTTCACCCGCTCCACGTTCTCCGGTCCGCTGGTGACGGCGAAGACCCTGGCTCCGGCAAGACGGGCGATCTGCACCGCCATGGTGGACACACCGCCGCTCCCCCCGGTGACGAGCACCCGCTCTCCGGCCCGGAGTCCTCCCCGGACCATGAGCCCCCGCCAGGCCGTCACCGAGACCAGGCTCGCGGCGGCCGCCGTCTCGAACGCCACGTCCTCCGGAATGCCCATGAGGTTGGCGGCGGGGACCACGCAGTATTCCGCGAATCCGCCCTGGGTGTGCTCCCCCATGATCCGGAACTCGGGAGACGGAAGCCCTTCTCCCGGCGGGGTTCCGTCATACCAGTGGTATCCCAGGGAAGGATCCACCACTACCCTGGCCCCGGGCTCCACGCCTTCCACGCCGGCACCCACGGCGTCCACCTCCCCCGCCATGTCGGATCCTCCGATGTGGGGCATGGTGATCTCCAGGGGGAGGCCCCGGCGAATCCAGAGATCCAGGTGGTTCATGGCCGCAGCCCGAACCGCGATCCTGACTTCCCCGGGCCCGGGCTCGGGCTTCTCCATCTCCTCCAGATGCACTCTCTCCGGTCCGCCGAACTCTGAAAATACCGCCGCTCTCATGGTGTCCTCTCTTTGCCTGGTCCGAAAGACACGCCCGGTGCCGCAAGAGTACGGGGTGGCGGGGAGCGGGACAACCGGGCTGGAAGGCCGGCCTTCTCCGGGCCTGTCCCGGGACCCGATGGGCATCTAACTTTCCACGAGGTTGAATGGTCGACCCGTGAATTCTCTCAGAATTCCACCCAGGATTCAGGAGCAGCATGACCGAGGACGGATTCCCCCGGGGCCATGGGCAGGAGCCGGCAGGCTCCCGGACCCGTGTCGACGACACGCTGGGAGGGTATCTGTCCCACCACGGACGCCCCCCGGCCTTCGAAGGATCTGACGGGCATCCGTACACTGTGTCGCCGGAGGTGGAGAAGACCCCGAACCTCCCGGCGCCCTATTCCGGATACCTGGTGTTTCCCCGATGGGCCCGGACCGGGGCGGGGATCATCGGCCACCTGGAGACCTCCACTCTTCTGGAAGCGGCCAGCCGGGCGGGCGCGGAGAAGCAGCTCGGCGCCCTGACCCTCGACGAAGTCAAGCGTCTTCTGGAAGAAGCCATCCTCAGCCGGGAAAGAAACGAGACCGCCTGATGTTCAGAAAGACATTCATCCTTCTCAGCGAATCCGAAGCGGCCAAGGCCGTCGTCACCAGGACCCCTCTCCGGCGCATGAGCGCACGCTTCGTCCCGGGGGAGGAGATCTCCGATTTTCTCAGGGCCGCCGGGGAAGCCAACAGCGCGGGACTGGAAGTGACGGGGAACTACCTGGGGGAGGCGGAGCACGACGAGAGGACGGCCCGGGAGGCCGTGAAGGCCTACCTGGAGATTCTCGAAGGCATCGTGCAGCAAGACCTTCAGGGGAACATCTCGGTGAAGCCCACCCAGGTGGGGCTCGAGATCGGAAAGGAGTTCTTCAAGGAGAACCTTCGCCCTCTCCTGGATCGGGCCCGGGAAGCCGACGTGTTCGTCCGATGGGACATGGAGTCCTCGGAGTGGACCCAGGCAACCCTGGAGCCCTTCGAAGAGATGTGGGCCGAGGGGTACCACAACATGGGCGTGGTCCTTCAGTCCTATATGAGGCGGACCATGGACGACGCCCGCCGGATGAACGAGATGGGTGTCCGGGTCCGCCTCTGCAAGGGGGCCTACGTGGAGCCTCCGGAGGTGGCATTCCAGGACAAGAAGGAGGTGGACCGGAACTTCGTGGACGTGTCCAGGGTCCTCCTCACCGACGGCAATTTTCCCGCTCTGGCCACCCATGACGAGGACATCATCCACACCCTGAAGGAGTTCGTGAAGGAGAAGGGCATCGGCCTGGACACCTTCGAGTTCCAGATGCTCCACGGTGTCCGGAGGGACCTCCAGCAGCAACTGCGGCAGGAAGGGTACAACGTGAGGGTCTACGTCCCCTTCGGAGGCTCCTGGTATCCCTACCTCATGCGGCGCCTTGCGGAGCGTCCCGCCAACCTGATCTTCCTGGTGGGGAACGTGATCAAGGACTCTCCCCTGGGATTCCTCTGGCCCAGGAAGAGACGGCGGGGCTGAGCCCGCCGCCGGGCCCGGGAGCGGACCCCGCCGGCTCCCGGGCCCGGCATCCGATGCCTGTGCCGGCCTTCATCGAGACGCCTCCCTGAATCATGACCCATACTCCTTCTGCCCCCAGCCCCTCTCTCCGGGTGACGGAGATCTTCCTCTCCATCCAGGGGGAATCCACCCGGGCCGGGCTTCCGTGCGCCTTCGTGCGGCTCACGGGGTGCCCCCTCCGCTGTGCGTGGTGCGACACCGAGTATTCCTTTCATGGGGGAGAGAAGCTCTCCCTGGAGGAGATCATCCGGCGGGTCGAAGCCATGGAGACCGGCCTGGTGGAGATCACCGGCGGAGAGCCCCTCATCCATCCCAACGCCTTCCTCCTGGCCAGGGACCTCCTGGACCGGGGCTTCACGGTCCTGGTGGAGACCTCCGGAGCCGTGGACGTGGCGCCCCTGGACCCGCGGGCGCACAAGATCATGGATCTGAAATGCCCGGGCTCGGGAGAGGACTCCCGTAATCTCTGGGGCAACCTGGACCACCTGACGTCCCGGGACGAAGTGAAGTTCGTCGTGAAGGACCGGACCGACTACGAGTGGGCCCGAGGGGTCATCCGGGAGAAGGCGCTGGACCGGCGGGTGAGGGAGGGGGAGCTGAACGCCCTTCTCATCTCCCCCGTGTGGGAGGAGATGGACCTCCGGCGGCTGGCGGAGTGGATCATGGAAGATCATCTGCCGGCCCGGCTGCAGCTTCAACTCCACAAGCTCATCTGGGATCCGGAGGCCCGTGGGGTCTGAGTCCTCGCCGACGCGGATTGCGCCGTCTGCTGTCCTCCAGAGCCCGGGGGACCGCGGCCATCCCACACCCTGGACCCAACCTCCGGCCCGCTTGGGGCATCTAACCCGGAGACCGCCTGGACCGGAAATGCGAACTGCAGGAACTGCCCATGAAGCTCCCAGAATCCCCTCCCGCCCGACCACCCGTCTTCCACAGGTGGCCGTCCCCCGGGCCGGCCCCGGCCCTCATCCTTCTTCTGGCCACGCTCCTGGCAGCCTGCTCCGAAGGCGGGCCGGGCGAGGATCCCGGCCGTTGGCAGGCCGCCTACGACACCCTGGGCGACACCCTGGTGGTCCGGACCCTCTCGGGAAGCGTCTGGGGGGACACGGCCGAGCTGGTCCCGGAGGTCTCCATCGGAATGTTCGACGGCCCGGAGGAATATGTCTTCGGGAGGATCTACTCCCTGGCCTTGGCCCCGGACGGCACCATCTATGTCATGGACCGGCAGGTGCCGGCCCTCCGGGTCTATGACGCCGACGGAAGCTACCGGACGACCTTCGGCAGGGAGGGCGGAGGTCCCGGAGAGTACCGTCGGCCCGACGGCGGCCTGGCCGTCCTCTCCGACGGCCGGATCCTCCTGAGGGACCCGGGCAACGCCCGGATCCAGGTCTACTCGCCGGACGGGGAGTCTCTGGACACCTGGCGGATCCGGGGCAACTTCAACACGTCCAGCCGCATGATGGTGGACACCCTGGACCGGGCCTATCAGATCGTCCTCCTGGACCCGGAGGCCGACGTCCGGGACTGGGAGATCGGCCTGGCCCGGATCCTCCCCGACGGATCCCCCGGAGACACGCTCCGGAGGCCGGATACGCCGTATGAGGCCCCCCGCATCGAGGCCCGGCACGAGAACGAAGCCGGAGGCGTCAATGTCAGCGTGAACAGCATCCCCTTCTCACCGGACGAAGACACGGCACTCTCCCGCTACGGATACTGGATCCACGGCATCAGCACGGACTATGCCTTCACCCTCCTGAAGCCTGGGGAGCCGGTGCGGGTCGAGAAGACCTACGATCCCGTTCCGGTGACGGCGGGAGAGAGAGCGGAAGAAGAGGCTTTCGCCATCCGGAACATGCGCCAGACCGATCCCAACTGGCGGTGGAGCGGGCCTCCCATTCCCGATTGGAAGCCTCCCTACAGGGGCTTCTATCCCGGAGAGGACGGAACGATCTGGGTACAGGTCTCCCAGCCCGGCATCCGGGAGGAAGACCCGTCCTATGACCCCACCGATCCGCGCGCCATTCCCGACGAATGGCAGGAGCTCATCGGCTTCGACGTCTTCGACGACCGGGGACGGTTCCTGGGCGCCGTCCGCACTCCCGAGGGCTTCAGCACCTCGCCCCCGCCCCTCTTCGCCCGGGATTGGGTCCTGGCCACGGTCCGGGACGAGTACGACGTGCAGACGGTGGTGAAGTTCCGGGTGGAGCTCCCCGACGGGCAGGCCCCTTCGGAGGTGGAAGAGGACCAGGGGACGCCGGAGCAGGACCGCGGATCCGGGGACACCTGAGCAGGGCCGCGCCGCCGGAGGTGCATGAGGAGGGTCCTCGGCTTCCCGGGAAATGCGCCGCGAACTTCGGAGGTCCTCCCGGGGTACGGTCCGCCATGCAGACGCCGGCCCCCTTTGCCATGGAACCCACGCTGATGGCCCTTCAGGGGGCCCTCCCGAACCTGGAGGAGGGCCGATTCCCTCCGTTTCCCGGGGATGGAGATCGTCGTCACGCCGCCGTCTCCCTGATCCTCAGAAAGGGTCCGGCCATGGAGGCCCTTCTCATCCAGCGGGCCGAGGCCGAGGGGGACCCCTGGTCCGGGCACATGGCGCTGCCGGGCGGAAGGAGGGATCTCTCGGATCCGGACATCCTCCACACCGCCCTCCGGGAGACCCTGGAGGAAACGGGCGTAGCCCTGGACCGCATCGGCGTGCCCCTGGGCTTTCTGGACCCCCTCATGCCCGCCACCAGGAGGCTCCCCCCTCTCTCCATCTATCCCTTTGTCTTCGCCGTTCCCCCGGAAACCCTGGCCAGGCCCACCAGCAGTGAGGTGGCCCGGGTGTTCTGGACCCCTCTCCGGGAGATCTTCAGCCCCCAGGCGGCGGGAACCGTCCGCATCCCCCTGGAAGGCGCCAGCCGGGACTTTCCCTGCATCCGGGTGGGCGGCCAGGTGATCTGGGGCCTCACATACCGTATCTTGAGGGACTTCCTGCGGCGATTGGAGGAGCACGCCCCGGAGGTTCTGGAACACCCCGGGAATCTGTTCGGGTAGGAGCCTGTGCGAGCACTGCCCCCGACACTCCCGGAACCGCTCCTCGTTCGACCCGCGAGAACATGAGCCAACTGCTCTGGGTGCTGGGCATCTCTCTATCCGTCTCCTTCCTGTGCTCCATCCTGGAGGCGGTCTTTCTGTCCATCACCCATTCCTGGGTCGGCATCCTCAAGTCACGGGGAGAGCGGGCCGGATTCTGGCTCGAAGGGCTCCTGAACAAGATCGACGAGCCCATCGCCGCCATCCTCACTCTGAACACCGTGGCCCACACGGTGGGCGCCGCCATGGGGGGGGCCATGGCCCTGGAGGTCTTCGGCAACGAGTGGATCGCCCTCTTCTCGGTGGGCCTCACCCTGATCATCCTGATCTTTTCGGAGATCCTCCCCAAGACGCTGGGCGCCACCTACTGGAAGGCTCTGTCCATCCCCACCGCCTACGTCCTGGTCTTCCTGGTCCTGGTCTTCAAGCCGGTCCTGGCGCCCCTTTCCTGGTTCAACCGCCTCATTCAGCCCAGGGGGAAGAAGGAAGCCACCGTGAGCCGGGCGGAGATCCGGGTTCTCGCGGAGATCGGAAGGCGAGAGGGGATCCTGAGGGAGGACGAGTGGAGCGTGGTCACCAACGTCATGGGGCTGGGAAAGGTGGAGGTGCGGGAGGTCATGACCCCCAGGACCGACATGGTGGCGGTTTCCCTGGACACATCCGTTCGGGACGCCATGGACCTCATGCTGGACCGCGGTCACCTCCGGCTTCCGGTCTACGACAGGGATCTGGATCACATTGTGGGCGTTCTGGGAGCCCGGGATCTCTGGGGTGCGCACCGGCAGGGCGAGACGGAGATCCGACATGCCGTCCGTCCCATCCCCTTCGCTCCCGAAGGGAAGTCCGTCCGGGATCTCATCGGTGAAATGAGGAACCAGCGGATCCACATGGTCATGGTGGTGGACGAGTTCGGCGGCACGGCGGGGCTGGTGACACTGGAAGACCTCATCGAGGAGATCATCGGAGAGATCCAGGACGAGCACGAGGCCGTGGAGCCCGAGGAATTCCGGAAGCTGGAGAACGGGGAGATTCAGATCCGGGGGGACGTCCTGGTCCGGGAGGTGAACGACTTCCTGGACCTGGGCCTCCCGGAGGACGAGGCCGATACGGTGGGCGGCTTCGTCTTCGGGCGCATGGGCAGGGTGGGGCGGGTGGGAGACGAAGTGGAGGTGAAGGGCGGGACCCTCCGCATCACCCGCATGAAGGGCCGCCGCATCGATCTGGTGTTGTTCCTTCCGGACTCCTCACGGTAGGAGTGCGCCCGGGCCTCCCTACCGTCCGGGCTCCTCCACCCACTCGGCGATGAAGACGTTGGTGTTGCCGGGATGGCTCATGTTCCGGTTCGATCCGAA
>CAZSDD010000072.1:12689-15050 GCA_964605505.1 uncultured Gemmatimonadaceae bacterium
CCGTCTCCGGGTACCCGGAGCGGTAGACGATCCTGGTGCCGTCAGGGGAGAAGAAGGGCCCTCCGTCGTATCCCGGCCTGTGGGTGAGACGCCGAACGTCGGAGCCGTCCCCACGCATGGTGTAGATCTCCAGGTCCCCGTCCCTCATGCTGGTGAAGACCACCAGGTCCTCCACCGGGGAGAAGGTGGCTTCGGCGTCGTACCCCCAGCTGTGGGTGAGCTGGACCAGGTCGGACCCGTCGGGATTGGCGGCAAAGATGTCGAAGGTGGGATACAGGGCCCAGACATACCCCCGGGACATGTCCGGGGGAGGGGGGCAGGCCTCATCCCAATGGTGGGTGCTGGCGTAAAGGATCCTATCGTCCCCCGGGTAGTAATAGGAGCACGTTGTCTACCGGGGCCGCCAGGACCGCCGGGACTGCCAGGACTGCAAGGCCGAGGGCGATGACTGCTCTGGATGTTCTGCTCGATGAACGCATGCGTACTTCAAAGCCGAGAGATGGTATCGTGAAGATGCTTCGGAATGTGTCCGGTCCCGCCCTGATCCTTCTGGCGGCCCTCCTCCTACCGGCCCTGTCCGGGGGAAGTTCCATCCTCCGGGCACAGGAGGCCGTCTCCTGTCCGGCCCCGGCCCCCATCATCGGCGACCTGACGGGGGGAATGGCCCACATCCGATACCTGGCCGACGACGCACTGGAGGGGCGGGAGGCGGGAAGTGAAGGGGCGTGGTGCGCCGGAGACTTCATCGCCGGGTTCTTCCGGGAGCTGGGGCTGGAAGGCCTCGGGCCCGACGGCTCGTACTTCCAGAGGTTCCAGATGCAGATGGGGTCCGTGCTGGGAGACCGGAACCTCCTGGAGGCGGACGGACGGCCCCTGGAGCTCCACCGGGAATGGATTCCCTTCGGCTTTTCCTCCTCCGGCCGGATCACGGCCTCCCTGGTCTACGGCGGGCCCGGGGTGAGCATGCCCGGGAGCGAGATGGACCGCTACGCCCACCTGGAGCTGGAGGGGAAGATCGTGGTGGTGGAGGGAGCGGATCCCCACGGCTCCCGACAGGGGTCGGTGGCCGGGGACCCCCATCACAAGGCTGCCATCGCCGCCGGCCGGGGAGCCGCCGCCGTCCTGGTGCTCCTGGAAGAAGACCAGATCCTGCCGGATCCCGCCACGGAGGAGCGCCCGTCCGTCCGGATTCCCGCCGCGGCGGTGGCGGGTTCCGCCGCCGAGGCCCTCCGGGAGGCCGCCCGGGCCGGGGCGGAAGCCACCCTCGGCAGCTCCGTGGAGCCCCGCATGGTGGAGATCAGGAACGTGGCGGCCAGGATCCCGGGCTCCGACCCGGCCCTGGCCCGGGAGGTTGTGGTGGTGGGCGCCCACTTCGATCACCTGGGCTACGGCGGCGACGGGTCCCTGGCCCCCGACGCCCGTCAGGTCCACAACGGCGCCGACGACAACGCCAGCGGCACCGCCGCTCTCATGGAGGTGGCCCGTCACCTGATGGAGCCGGAAAACCGGCCCCGGCGAAGCGTCCTCTTCCTGGCCTTCACCGGAGAGGAGAAGGGCCTCCGGGGATCAGGCCATTATGTCGCCAACCCCCTGATGCCCCTGGAGAGCACCGTGGCCATGTTGAACATGGACATGGTGGGACGCCTGAGAGAAAACACCCTGACCGTCTACGGGACCGGCACGGCAAAGGAGCTTCCGGACCTTCTGGAGTCCGTGAACCGGAGGCAGCCCGAGCCCTTCGTCCTGGCCGCCATCCCCGACGGCTTCGGCCCCTCGGACCACTCCTCCTTCTACGGGGAGGGCGTCCCTGTCCTCATGCTCTTCACCAACACCCACGCCGAGTATCACCGCCCCGAGGACGACTGGGAGCTCATCGACGCCGGGGGCCTGGAGCGGGTGGTGGCGTTCGCTGCGGACCTCACCGGGAGCCTGGCGGGCTCCGGAGCCGCCCAGGCCGTGGCCCTGACCTTCCAGGAGGGGGCCGGAAACCCCCACGGGACCATGGCGGCTGCGGCGGAGGAGGGGGAGGGCCGTCCCTCCCGGGGATACGGGGCCTACATGGGAACCATCCCCGACATGACTCCCCGGGACTTCGGCGTGCGGATCACCGGCGTCCGTGAGGAGAGCCCGGCGGAAAAGGCGGGGCTCCGGGGCGGGGACGTCCTGGTGGAGTTCGGCGGACGAGAGATCACCGACCTCTACGCCTACACCTACGCCCTCCGGGAATTCAAGCCCGGGGACGAGGTGGAGGTGGCGGTCCTCCGGGACGGGGAGCGCCTCACCTTTACGGCGGTCCTGGGCCAGGGCGGCCGCTGAGGCATTCCGGCAATCCCGTCCCGTGGGGCGGCCGCCGAGGCTTAA
>CAZSDD010000072.1:15060-15306 GCA_964605505.1 uncultured Gemmatimonadaceae bacterium
AGCCTCACTGTCCGGCGGCGGCGGCTGAGGCCTTCCCGGCAATCCCGTCCCAGGGGCCGCCGCTGAGGCTTCCCGGAGACCCGGGTCGGGGAAGACAGGTGGAACTCTCCCGGGCTCAGCCCAGGAGCTCCATCTGCTCCCTTTCCCGATCCGGGCCCCCCTGGGGCCCCGGGCTTCCCGCCCCCTCCGGGGGCTCCTTCACCGGGCCGTCGCCACCGGAAGACCAGGTCACTTCGACGACCTTGT
>CAZSDD010000073.1:0-9356 GCA_964605505.1 uncultured Gemmatimonadaceae bacterium
AATCCGTGACGATGCCGTGTATACCGGAATCCGTGACGATGCCGTGTATACCGGAATCCGTGACGATGCCGTGTATACCGGAATCCGTGACGATGCCGTGTATACCGGAGACCGTAATGACGCCGAGTACGCCGGAAACCGTAATGACGCCGAGTACGCCGGAAGAAGAGGGGGGGAAGGAAACAGGGCGCCCGACGCTGACGGTCCACCGGCGGGCTTCGAGCGCGTGGAGCCACTCCATGGGCCCCGGGGTTTCCGGCGGCTCCTCGAGGAAAGCGACTTTCTGGTGCTTACGGCCCCGGAGACGCCCCGGACCCGGGGCGTATTCGACGCGGCCGCCCTGGCCCGGATGAGCCCCCGGGCCACCCTCATCAACATTTCCCGCGGAGGTCTGGTGGACGAGGGCGCCATGGTGGCGGCTCTTCGGAACGGAGGCCTGAGAGGGGCGGGGCTGGACGTCTTCGTCCAGGAGCCGCTCCCGGAGGATCACCCCCTCTGGGATCTTCCGAATGTCCTCATGACACCCCACGTTTCCGCCGTGACACCGCACTTCTGGCGTCGCCAGACCGACCTGATCCTGGAGAATTTCCGGCGGTACCTGGTGGGGGAAACCCTCCTGAACCTGGTGGACAAGGAAGCAGGGTTCTGAGGACGCTGGGTTCTGAGGACGCTGGGTTCTGAGGGCCCGGATGACGGAAATCCCATGAAACCCCGAGTAACCGTCCGGTCCTCCCATGGGGGAACCGCGCTCGGGAGAGAGGGAACCGGCGATGACGGCAATCGGCGCTTGGGCGGCGGATTTGTGTCGCGCCTCCTGACGTGAATTCCACAAAGTCGACCATGCCGGGGTAGGTTTTGGGGATTTACCACTCTCACAGTGGTAAAATCCCCTCGGCTCCGCGTTTCCGGAGACGGAAAGTGGATTAGACCTCTCTCAGCGCGGTGAAATCCCCCAAGCTCCCGATCTCTGTCAGGAAAGTGGAATTGACGACCCCAGGAGCAGGGCCGCACGGCCGCCAGGAGCAGGGCCGCCAGGTCGCCAGGGTTCAGCCTTCCCGCCTGGCTTTCAGCTCCTCCCAGAGATCGTCCAGAACCTCCAGGCCGGCTTCGGCCAGGACGATTCCCCTTTCCCCGGCAAGCTTCTCCAGGTCCTCGAAGCGCCGACGGAACTTTCGGTTGGCACGGTCCAGGACTGTATCGGAGTGGGTTCCGGCCAGGCGGACCAGGTTCACGACGCTGAAGAGGAGATCCCCCAGCTCCTCTTCCACGGCGGACTCTTCCCCGGCTTCCAGAGCTTCCCTGACCTCCTCCAACTCTTCCCCGACCTTGTCCCAGGCGCCGCGGGCATCGGCCCAGTCGAACCCCACGCCGCTGACCCGATCCTGGATGCGGTGGGCCTTCAGGAGGGGATTCAGCTCTTCCGGAAGTCCTTCCAGCACGCCCTGCTTCGTACCCCGCTCCCTGGCCTTCAGAGCCTCCCATTCCTCTCGCTCCCCCAGGCCGAAGAGGTGGGGGTGCCGACGTTTCATCTTCTCTTCGAGGCGGGCCACCACTGACTCCCGGCTGAAATGGCCCTCTTCCTCCGCCACCACCACCTGGAAGGCCAGGTTCAGGAGAAGATCTCCCAGCTCTCCCTCCAGGCCCGCCTGATCCTCCGCCCTGATGGCGCCCACCACTTCGTGACTCTCCTCCAGGAGGTGTGGAATGAGGCTCCGGGCCGTCTGCGCACGGTCCCATGGACAGTGCCGCCGGAGAAAGGAG
Source organism: uncultured Gemmatimonadaceae bacterium (assembly GCA_964605505.1). Lineage (GTDB taxonomy): Bacteria > Gemmatimonadota > Gemmatimonadetes > Longimicrobiales > Gaopeijiaceae > CAZSDD01. The sequence goes on from CAZSDD010000073.1 coordinate 1,762, forward strand.
ACCAGAGCCAGGGCCCGGTCCATGGACCCCTGCACTCCCTCCTCAATCTCATCCCATTCCTCCCCGGGCGCCTTCTCGGCTTTCGACATCCGTCGTTCCTTGGGGAAATCCCTCGAGAATACGGGGCTTTCGGCCCGAACCCGCGGCCCATGTCCCCTTGCTGTGTCGATCATTTTTCCCATCTTTCCACCACCATGTCAACGGACAAGCGATCTCGGGCCTGGGTGGACGTATCCATCCGGGCGTTTCAACAGAATTTTCTGACGGTGCGGGAGCGGGTCGGCCCGGAAGTGCGAATCATTCCCATGGTGAAGGCCAACGCCTACGGTCTGGGGATGCGCCAGGCGGTTCAGGCCCTGGAGCCCCTGGATCCCTGGGGGTATGGCGTCGCGGCGGTGGAGGAAGGCGTGGGGATCAGGAACATGGGCATCCGGAAGCCCGTGCTGGTCCTGAGCCCGGTTCCGCCCGGCTCCTACGCCGCAGCTGCCGCGGCAGAGGTCTCGGTGTGCATTTCCGATCTGGAGGCGCTGGAAAGACTCAGGGAGGCTGCCGTGGCGGCGGGCCTCCCCGGTCGCTTCCACCTGGAGGTGGATACCGGAATGGGCAGGGCGGGCTTTTCCTGGAACCGGGTGGAAAACTGGGGGCCCCGGTTTCGGCGAGCCCTGGGAGATCCCCTCATCTGGGAGGGGTGTTTCACCCACTTCCATTCCGCCGATTCCAGGGATCGGGCGCCGACCCTGACCCAGTGGGCCCGCCTTCAGGAGGTCCTGAAGGCCTTGCCCCCGCTTCCGGAGGACGCCCTCCTCCACGCATGCAACTCCCCCGGGGCCCTGAGGCTGCCGGAGCTGGGGGCCCAGGCCGTCCGTCCGGGGATCTTCCTATACGGGGGTGTGGCTGGAGAGGAGCTTCCGCCACCGGAGCCGGTGGCCTCCCTTCGGGCTCGGATCACCTTCCTTCGAGAGGCGGAGGCCGGATCCACCGTGGGCTACGGGGCAACCTACACGGCCCAGGAGCCACAGAGGTGGGCCACTGTGGGCATCGGCTACGGAGACGGTCTGCCCCGGCTGCTGAGCAACCGGGGAAGAGCCCTGGTACGGGGGTGGCTCGCCCCGATAATCGGCCGGATTTCCATGGACGTGACCGTTCTGAACGTCACCGGCGTGGAGGGGGTGGAGGTAGGGGATGTGGTGACCTTTTTCGGGGTCGATGGGGAGGCGGAGCTCCCCCTGGAAGAGGTGGCTGAGCTGGCGGAAACCATCAATTACGAGATCCTCACGGACCTGACAACGAGAGTCCCCAGGATCTGGACGGACCATGGCGGGTATTGAAGAAGTCCGGCTTCTGGCCCGGGCTGCCCTGGAGAAGGCCTACGCCCCCTACTCGGGCTTCCGTGTGGGGGCTGTCCTGGAGGCCGAGGACGGCACGCTCTACGCCGGATGCAACGTGGAGAACGCCTCCCTGGGATTGACCATCTGTGCGGAGCGAAACGCCCTCGCCGCGGCGGTGAAGGAAGGTCGTCGGACATTTCGCCGGCTGGTGCTCGTGACGGACGGGGACGATCCTGTTCCCCCCTGTGGTGCCTGCAGGGCGGTGCTGGCGGAGTTCGCGCCGGACCTTCCGGTTCTGTCGGAAGCCGGAAAGAAACGGAAGGAGTGGTCCATGGCAGAGCTGCTGCCACTGCCCTTCCGCTTGCACGCTTCATCAAACGAACGGTAGGGAAACGGTTGAACAGATCGGGCCTTCCGGGTCTTCTGGCCCTCGCATTCATGCCTCTGCTGGCCTGTCAGGAGGAGCTTCCCACAGCCAATCAAGAGGAGCTCATCCCGGTGGATCCCGTTACCGTGGAGGTCCGCCTGCCCTTTGACGAGTTCGCCACAAATCTCCGTGTCTTTGGCGGTTACGGCGGCCCCTCGGAGCTTCCCTACGGGGTCCTGGCCCATGAGTACGAAGGATCTCTGGAAGCCCGTACCCTCATCGGGTGGCGTCCATTTCCGACAATGGCAACGGTTCGAGACACCACCGGCACCAGCCGGCCCGACAGCTCCCTGGTATTCCTGGGAGGGAAGATGGTGGCCTTCATCGACACCATCTCCAGTGTCCACGAGGGTCCGGTGGATCTGGCCATCGGGGCTCTGCCCCGCCTCTGGCATTACGCCTCGGCCGATTGGCAGGTGGCTGTGGACACCGTGGGTGACCGCCAGGCCTGGGAAGAGCCGGGGGCCGGGCCGGTGACTCCTCTGGCCACGGCCACCTGGGATCCGACGGAGTCCGACTCCGTCACCTTCGAGCTGGACTCGGCGGCCGTCGCTCTCTGGAACGACACAGTGTCGGCCTCCCGGGGCGTTCGCATCGATGCGCTGACAGAGGGCGTCCGGCTGCAAGCCCATACGTTCAGGCTCCATCTCACGACCCGTCCCAGCTCCAATCCGGATACCCTGGTGGACCTGGTGGTCCAGAACCGCTGGCGGACCTTCATCTATGAGCCGGTTCTGGAAACTCCCCAGGGGGAGCTCCGGGTGGGAGGCGTGCCGGCCTGGCGGACGGTCTTCGATATGGACTTTCCCACGGTGCTGAATGGTCCGCCGGAGCTGTGCCAGGCGGTGGAATGCCCCCTGGAGCTCACGTCGGAGAGCGTGAATTCCGCATCCCTCTATCTCACGACTGCTGAGCCGATACCGGGATTCCGACCTTCGGACACTCTTCGTATCGACGTGAGGGAGGTCCTCCAGCCGTCACGACTTCCCAAGTCGCCCCTTGGAAACTCCCTCACAGGCATCTTCGGTGTCAGGATTCCTCCGGCCTATTTCGGAGATTCCGTCGGGTCCCGGGTGGCGATTCCCCTGGCCGGATACATCGTGAGCCTCATTCAGGCAGATACGGCCGGCGGCGGGGATCTGTCCAGCACCATGGCCCTCCTCTCGTCCTTCGAGCCCCTCTCTCTGCCCTTTGCGTCCTTCTACGGCCCCGGGAGTCCCCATGAGCCGGAGATCCGCCTGATTCTCACGGTGGGAGGGCAGGTGGAAATCAAATGACATCAATGGCCAGGATCTCTCTAGGGGCTGCTCTTCTCTCTCTCCTGATTCTTCCGGGAGGCTCCCTTTCGGGACAGTCCGTCCTGGGAGCACAGGGACTGGGCACGCCCCTGGAGCCCATGGACGCCCGCGCCCGCGGACTGGGCAGCGTGGGAACCGGACTCTTCGGCGGGACTCTCAGCCCCCTGGACCCTGCCTCGGCCACGGGCCTTCTCATTCCCACTCTCAACATGACCCTTCAGCCCTTCTGGGGATCCGGGAACCGGGACGACGAGTCGCTGAACGGACAGGGAACCCGGTTTCCCCTCCTGGGCCTGGCCTATCCCGTGGCGGCCCTCCAGGGAATGATCACCCTCACCTTCGGGGGCTACATGGACCAGAGGTGGGAGGCTGAGGTTCAGGGAACCCAGGAGCTGGGCGGGATCTCCACTCCCGTGACGAACACCTATCGCTCCGAGGGGGGAATCTCCTCCCTCACCCTCGGGTGGGCGCAGCGCTTCGGTCCCCGCCTTTCCCTCTCCGTGGGTGCGGGCTATCACACGGGATCCGTCACCCGGACCTTCTTCCGGAGCTTCGATTCCCTGACGGTGGGGACCTCCCCCGTGTCCGGGTACCGGGACGGGGGCAAGTGGCAGTATGGGGGTCCCACGGGAAGCCTGGGGGCGGTGTGGGATCCCGTGGACTTTCTTCGGGTCAGCGGAAGCATGACCTGGAACGGAGATCTGGACGCCGAACCCACCGACGAAACCGGAGGCCGTGCCGCCACCTTCCGGCTTCCCACCGAATACCGGATCGGTGCTTCCGGGGTTCTCACTCCTGACCTGACCCTTTCCATGGGAGTGGCCTATGCTGACTGGAGCCCGTCCTCCGGGGGCCTTTCCGCCGAAGAGGTGGTGGACGGGGCCTGGACCTATGGGGGAGGTCTGGAGTGGGAGGTCATCCGGCTGGGATCCCGGACGTTCCCCCTTCGGCTGGGAATGCGTCGCTCCACGCTGCCCTTCCTCCTGGACGGCGCGGAGCCCAGGGAGAGCCTTGTTTCCGCCGGCCTGGGCCTGAATCTCAGCCAGGCGGAAGCCTTCATTCTGGCCGGCGTGGACCTGGCTCTGGAGCGTGGCACCCGGGAAGCCGGCTCCTTCTCCGAGGATTTCTATCGGGGAACCCTCACCGTCCGCGTCTCCGGCTGGTAAGTGGTGCGGTAGTGGGTGGGGCGCCGTTGCGGGTCTTCTTCAAGACCTTTGGCTGCAAGGCCAACCAGTACGATACCGAGCGGATTCGGCAGGAGCTGGAAGCTCTGGGGGCCCGGGCTTCCCGGGAAGAGGGAAACGCCCAGATCTGCGTGGTGAACACCTGCACCGTCACAAACCAGGCCGATGCCGACGCCCGCCGCTACATCCGGCGGGTACAGCGGGAGAACCCGGGAATGCGTGTGGTGGTGGCGGGCTGCTCCTCGGCCCTGAAGCCAGAGGTCTATGAGGGCATGGAGGGGGTGGCCGGGGTGGTGGAGGGCCACGATCCCCTCCAGGTGGCCCGGGCGACCTTCCGCAGTGCGGAAGATGGCCCTTTGAGCGGTTTGAGCGGTGCTCCCCCCCTGGTCCAGCTCAGGGTTCGGAAGGCCCTGGACCGGACGGATCATGAGCCTTTGGGTGGAGACCTCCTGAACCACCGGGCAGGAGGTACCCGGGGCTGGCTCAAGATCCAGGACGGATGCGACCGGCAGTGCTCCTTCTGCGCTACCCGTCTGGCCCGGGGGCCCAGTCGCTCCAGGAGCCCGGAGGAGATCCTCCGGGAGGCTCGGCTCCTGGGCCGCACCCACCCGGAATTGGTCCTCACCGGCATCCACATCGGGCACTATGGCCGGGATCTGACCGGATCCGCCAGCCGGGCCCGGCTGGTGGCCAAACTCCTGGAGGGGGTCCCCGGGGTCCGGTTCCGCCTGGGGAGCGTGGAGGCCACGGAGGTGGACGATCCGCTCCTGGAGTTGCTGGCGGCTTCAGGGGGGGCTCTGGCCCCCCATCTCCACATGCCGCTCCAGAGCGGCGCCGATCCGGTTCTCAGGCGAATGCGGCGATGGCACACCCGGGAGATGTACCGGGCCCGGGCTCTGGAGATCGCCGAAAGGCTCCCGGTGCTGGGCCTCGGCGCCGACATCATCACCGGATTCCCCGGGGAAACGGATGAGGATCATGCCCGGACCCGGGCCCTGGTAGAGGAGCTGCCCTTCACCTACCTCCACGTCTTTCCCTTCTCTCCCCGGGACGACACGGTGGCAGCGGGGCTTCCGGATCCGGTACCCCAGCGCGTCGCCGGTGAGCGGAGTCGGGATCTCAGGGAGCTGGCCCGGGAGAAGGGAAACCGGTACCGGGCCCGACGTTCCGGCGACGAGGCGACAGTGGTTCTGGAAGGGCAGGGGGGACGGGCCCTTACGGAGGACTACCTCCGGGTGGAGGCGTTGAATCCCCAGCCGGGGTCCGGAGGCCTCTCCAGGGGCAGGCTCATGGGTGGGGGGGAAAATCTACGTATTGACTTGTCTCCTTCTTCCCATCTCATTGAACGGGACCCCTCCACGGCTTTTCGTGACCGGGCCGGGACCCTGCTCCGGGAACCCGGGGAGTCGAGCAACCCTTGAACCGGGAATCCATGACTGTCAGGAAACGCGCCTACATCGAGACCTACGGGTGCCAGATGAACATCAGTGACGGGGAGCTCATGGCAGGGCACCTGTCGGCCCGGGGCTTCGATATCGTCTCCTCTCCGGACCAGGCGGATGTGGTCGTGGTGAACACCTGCGCCATCCGGGAGCACGCCGAACAGCGGGTCCTGGGGCGGGTGGCCCAGCTCAACGGCATTCGTGAGAAGAATCCGGAGCTGGTCATCGGTGTCACCGGCTGCATGGCCCAGCGCATGGGGGAGGACCTCCTGAAGGAGGCTCCCCACGTGGATCTGGTCATGGGCCCCGACGGATATCGCAACCTCCCCGACGCCCTCCTGGCCCTGACGCTTTCGGAAAGGGGGCTCGACGGAGCTGCCGCCATCGGGGGGAACGCCGGAGCTGATGCGACCAGGGGGAACGACGGAGCTGCTGCCATCAGGGGGAACGGCGGTGTGCCGGACCCCGGCCCGGCGTCCTCCGGGTTGGTTCAGCTCCAGCCGTCCCGGAAGGGTGCCGAGAGACGTCTGGCCGCCCTGGACCTGGATCCCCGGGAGAACTACGAGGGGCTCGAAATCCGTCGAATCTCCAGTACTTCGGCCTGGGTCACCATTCAGCGGGGATGCGATCACCGATGCACCTTCTGCATCGTCCCCTACGTTCGGGGCCCGGAGAAAAACCGGGCCCCGGAAGCCGTCCTGGCGGAAGTCCGGAGCGTAGCGGAGCGGGGCATCACCGAGGTCACTCTCCTGGGCCAGACGGTGAACTCCTACCGGAGCGGGGAGCTGGATTTTCCCGGGCTCCTCAGAGCAGTGGCCCGTGTCCCGGGAATCCGGAGAGTTCGCTTCACCTCTCCCCATCCCAATGACGTGACCCCGGAGCTGATCCGGGTCATGGCCCGGGAAGAGGCGGTCTGCCCTCAGCTCCACCTCCCCCTCCAGGCCGGAAACGATCGGACCCTCAAGCGGATGCTCCGGCGTCATACGGTCCGGGAATTCATGGAAAAGGTGGCCCTGGCCCGGGAGGCCATCCCCCATATCGCCCTTTCCACGGATCTCATCGTGGGATTTCCCGGAGAAACGGATGCCGAGTTCCGGGACACTCTGGCAGTGGTGGAGGAAGTCCGGTTCGACGATGCCTTCACCTATCGCTATTCTCCCCGGGACGGCACCCCTGCCGTCCGTCTTCCCCCTTCGGATCTCGTGCCGGAAGAAGAGGGGAAGGCCAGGCTGGATACCCTCATCCAGCTGACCCGTCGGATCCAGTCGGAGATCAACCGGGCGGAGGTGGGAGGAGTGGAGGAGGTCCTGGTGGAAAAACCCGGAAAGGACCCCGGATTCATGCTGGGGCGGACGAGCAGGGGCAAGGTGGTGGTCTTTCCCGGGGATCCGGACCTTGTGGGCAGCTACCGGAGGGTCGGGCTCCACCGGACCACCGGAGCCACCTTCGTGGGGTCCCTGGCCCGTGAACCCGTAGCCATGGAAACGAAATGAGCCGATTGGCAGGCATTCTCTCCGTACTCGTGGTGGTCGTCCTGGCCATGGCCTTTGCCGCGGCCAATGCCGGTCATCGGGTCACCCTCGACCTGGGGCTCCTGACTCTCTACCGGGTTCCGGTGACCCTCGTGGCTTTCGGCGGGCTATTGGTGGGAATGCTGGTCATGTTTTCCACCGGCATCTACACGGACCTGAAGGTCCGCAGGATTCTCAGGGATCGCCTGGAGGAGGAATCCCGGAGGGAGCAGGGCACCGTGGACCGGGATCAACAGGATCTCTTTGCCGGGGCCGGAGAGGCGGAGGCCCACCTGCCCATGGACACGCCCCAGCCGGCGGAGCCGATTCCCGGGGCGCTCCGTCAGCCTGCCCCGCTGGACCCCTTCCCGGCCTCCGGCGAGGGAGATCTCCGGCGGAAGGACG
>CAZSDD010000073.1:9456-15052 GCA_964605505.1 uncultured Gemmatimonadaceae bacterium
GGAGAAGGCGGAGGAGGAGACCCGACAGGAATGAGGTGCTTCGAATAGCCCGTGCCCCGCCGGTGGTGGGGCTGGCTCTCGCCGTCGCCGCGGGGGTCACTCTCATCCACCTCGGCGTCCCCCTTTTCTGGACGCTTCCCTCCCTCCTCCTCCTCCTCAGACCCGATCCGGCATCTCCCCGCCCCCTGCGGGCGCCCCTCTCCCTGATTCTGGCCTTCTTTGCCGGCGCCCTTCTCGCCGGTCATTGGACCCGGGTCCAGCGGCAGGATTGTCGCCTCCACCTGCCGGAAGGCGCCGGTCTGGAGGTCCGCGGACGGATCCTGGGAAGGATGGTGGATGACCGGGGGGAGCTCCAAGTTGAGGAGGGGCTTCCGGGAGGCTGCAGGCCCCATCTCCGATTCGTCCTGACCCGCCGGGCAGCCGCCGGGATTCCCCGGCACGGCCTGCCACCCGGCGCCGCCCTGGCCCTGGACGGCCAATGGCGCAAGGGACGTTGGGCTCCGGGGCACGATCCCCTCCGGGCCGGCTACCTGAGGGCAGATGGGCTCAGGGTCATCCCTCCGGACGCGGAAGGGCGGGGTGGCCTCCTGGATTTCCGGTCCCGGATCCAGGAGCGCCTGGGGGAGCTCTATCCCTCCCAGGGACCTCTGGTGGAAGCGCTGGTCCTGGCCCGGAAGGAGGGGCTGGCGGCAGAAGTCCGGGAAGCCTTCGCCCGGGCCGGAACGGCCCACCTTCTGGCCATCTCGGGCTTCCATGTGGGTGTTGTGGTGGGGCTTCTCCTCCTCCTGGGGGCATGGCTGGGCCTCTCCCATCCGGTCCGCTTCCTCCTGGGCAGCGGTGGAGTGTGGATCTATGTCCTCTTCATCGGCTTCCCCGACGCCGCCCTCAGGGCCGCCTCCATTCTCTCCATCCTGGCCGCAGGAAGGGTCGCCGGGCGGCCGGTGGCGCCTCTGGGGGCCCTGGCCACCGCCTTTCTGCTATTCCTCGCGGCGGACCCCGGCGCGCTTCTCCGTATCGGATTCCAGCTTTCCTTTGCTGGGGCCTTCGGCCTCGTGGTGGGATCCCGTCCCCTGGGCGAGACCCTTCGGAAGTGGGGGTTCTTCCGGAGCCACGGGGTATTGACCTCCGGATTGGCTGCAGGTATCTCCGCCACCCTGGCCACGCTTCCCCTGGTGGCCTGGCACTTCGGCCGCATATCCCTCGTAGGCATCCCGGTGACCCTCCTGGCCACCCCCCTCATCACGCTGGCCATCCCCGGAATATTCTTCAGCCTGGCGGCCTCTCTCATCCATCCCCTCCCGGGGCGGTTCATCGCCATGGGGGTCGAGGCGGACCTCTGGCTCCTGACCCGGGGGGTGGAGTGGGCCGCGGGCCTTCCCTTCGCGTCGGCCTGGATCTCCCGACCCGCTGTGCTGGCCGGGTGCTCGGGGCTGGCCCTGGGCTTCCTGGCCCGAGGCCCGGGTTCCGATGGCGGGAGGAGGAGAAGGAGGCGGACCCTCCTGCCCATGGGGGTCCTGGTGGGCGTGATGGGATGGCCCGTGGTGGACCTGGGACTGAACCGGGGGACCATGGAGATGGTGGTCCTGGACGTGGGGCAGGGAGACGCCCTGGCCATCCGTTCCCCCCTGGGCCGCTGGATCCTGGTGGACGCCGGCCCGAGAACCGAGAGCTTCGATGCCGGAGCCCGGACGGTTCTCCCCTATCTCCGCCGGCGGGGTGTGCGGGATCTGGCCCTCATGGTCCTCACTCATCCGGATATGGACCACGTGGGAGGGTCCGGAGCCATCCTCCGGGATTTTCCCGTGGGGGCGGTCCTGGATCCGGGCCGGGCGGTGGGAAGCCAGGTCTTCCTGGACGCCCTCCAGGGGGCCAGGCTGGGGGGTGTGCCCTGGCGCGTGGTCCAGGCCGGAGACTCGGTGAACCTGGACGGCGTGGCGCTGCGGGTGCTCTGGCCCCCCGGCCAGGAAGGAGGCCGGAGGAAGGGCGCCGTGTTTTTCTCGCCGGAGGCCCGGGCCCTGGCCGCCCGGGGTAGCAACGAGGCCTCCGTGGTGCTGGAGCTACGCTTCGGCGCTTTCTCGGCCCTTCTGACCGGCGACGCCTCCACCGAAGTGGAGGAGGCGATCCTCCCCCTTCTCCTTTCCCACCGGATCCAGCTCCTGAAGGTGGGGCACCATGGAAGCGTCACATCCACCTCCTCCGAGCTCCTGGAGCGGGGGGGACCGGACGTGGCCGTCATCTCCGTGGGGCGGCGGAACCGGTATGGGCACCCCCACCCCGTGGTCCTCCGGAAGATCATGGATGCCGGGGCCGAGATCTACCGGACAGACCGGGATGGGCCCCTGGTCATCCGGGCCCGGAGGGACGGAAGTCATGAGGTGCGCCGGTTGACCCCCGATTGACGGCGCCCTATATGGTCATTGGGGAAATGAACAGGATGCCGCCTTCCTTATTCCGCCAGGAGAAATCATGGCCGACGTCGCCGTCGTCACCATCGACCGCCACATCATCGACCAGGAACGAAAATATCCGGAAGCCACCGGCAGGTTGAGCAATATTCTGGTGGATCTGGGATTGGCGGCCAAGCTCATCCACCGGCAAGTGGCCATGGCCGGGTTGGTGGACATCCTGGGGAAGGCCGGAAAGATGAACGTCCAGGGGGAGTCGGTGCAGAAGCTGGACCAGTTTGCCCAGGAGGTCATCTACAACGCCATGGATCACGGCGGAAACCTGTGCTGCATGGTCTCCGAGGAGGAGGAGGGCGTCATACCCATACCGGAGGATCTCCCCGTGGGGGACTATGTTCTCCTCTTCGATCCCCTGGACGGATCCTCGAACATCGATGTGAACGTCTCCATCGGGACCATCTTCTCGATCCAGAGAAAAATCTCTTCCTCGGAGCGGGGAGTCCGGGCGGATTGCCTCCAGAGCGGTCGGAGCCAGGTGGCGGCGGGATATGTCCTCTACGGATCCTCCACCATGCTCGTCTATACCAGCGGAACCGGCGTCTACGGGTTTACTCTGGATCCGTCCATCGGGGAGTTTCTCCTGAGCCACCCCAATATCCGGATTCCGGATCCTCCCCAGCGTTTCTACTCCGTGAACGAGGCCTACTACCAGCGGTGGTCCCGGGGGCAGCAGGAAATGGTGAAGTGCCTGAAGGGGCTGGGTGACCGGGAAATGGAACCGTACCGGTCCCGGTACATCGGGTCCCTGGTGGCCGACTTCCACCGCACGCTCATGAAGGGCGGCATCTTCATGTATCCCAGGGATTCGGCCAGTCCCGAGGGGAAGCTCCGTCTCCTGTACGAGGCGGCCCCCCTGGCCATGGTCTGCGAGGAAGCCGGGGGCCGGGCCTCCGACGGAGAACGGAATATCATGGACATCGTTCCCCACGACCTGCATCAACGGACCCCTCTCTACCTGGGGTCCTCGGAGATGGTGGACATGGCCGAGGAGTTCCTCCGGAAGGACCCCGAGCTTCCGCCCCGCCATATCTGAAAACACCCTTGCGGAATCGCAGGTTCCGTGAGTCCTCAGATTTCTGAGGCCGGATCAGAAATCTGTCGGTCTCCCGGGGGTGGACCAAAGCCTTAAGTCGCTACAGGAAAAGCATTTAGGTTGAGGTCATACCTGGCATTCTTCTTGCTCTTTCCTACCCCGGTATTCCCGTGCCCGTGAATCGGGCCCCCGGTCGAGGCCGGGGTCCACGGAATCGGAACAGATCGTTTCGGCCATGGGCGGGCATTCACAACCTCCAAATTGGAGAGCAATACACATGAAGCACCTCCGTTATCTCCTCATGGCCGCGTTGGTGGCAATGCCGCTGACGGCCTGCGACGATGACGACGATGGCGACGGAGTCGCACCGCCCGCCGTGGGTACGGTCTCAGGGACCGTTTCCGCGGAGGGTGATGGCCTTGCCGGCGTGAGTGTCACGCTGGTCGGTGCGACCTCCCAGTCTGCCACCACCGGTTCCGGTGGAAGCTTCTCGTTTACGAACGTGGAAGCCGGCAGCTATGGGGTCACCATCTCCGACATCCCTTCAGGCGTATCCTTCAGCACCACCGCCAAGACCACCTCCATCACCACCGACGGACAGACGGTGACGGTGGACTTCAGCGGTAGCTACATCCGCACCTCCACCATCGCCGGCCAGGTCGTGGTCGACGGCGATGGCATCGCCGGCATCGCCGTGACGGCCACGGGCCCCGAGGGCACCGACGACGCCGTGACGGACAACGGCGGAAACTACTCCTTCAGTGGTCTCCGTGCCGGGGACTACACGGTGGCCATCGACGCGCCGGCCGACTACACCTTCGCCGCCACCTCCTATGACATCACCCTGGGTACGGGTGAGGCCAAGACCGCCAGCTTCTTCGGCGAGATGGTCGTGACTGAGGATCCGGTGACGGCTGAGGTGATCATCGAGAGCGTGAAGGACGATGATGGGGATTTCGTGGATCCGTCCAACGTTCGCCGGGACATCTACGTCACCCTGGGCATCGACCCCGGCGAGAACGATATTTCGAGGGTCTGCGTCCTCCTGGACGGCGTGGAGCTTCCCAACGGGTGCCAGACCTTCAGCAGCGCTGTATCGGATCAGGAGCTCCAAACCGCCCTGGCCCCCACCTTCGCCATCCTGACGGACGACTTCGACGAAGAGACGGGTGTGCCCTTCTGGTTCAACGGCGAGCATGAGCTCTCCGCCAAGCTGGAGCTGGAAGGCGCCATGGAATCCAGCGTGGTCACCTCCATGGTGCTCACCTTCGACAACGACGACCAGGTGCTCTCCTACCTGACCTCCGAGTTTGCCCAGGTCGGCGGCGGTGCCCAGTGGCTCGGCGGCATCCTGACGGTTGAGATCCTGCCGACGCTCTACTCCGGCAAGGAACTCGAGTCCATCGACTGGTGCTTCTACTTCGACGGCGCCCTGTCTGACTGTGATGACCTGGACGGGCCCTTCCCCCAGACGGTCACCTTCGATCCTGAGGACACCGGCTGGAATTTCACGACCACCGACGACCTCGATTCCTATTTCCGGGTCACTACCGGCCTGTATGCCGATGGAAGCAGCGGGTCCTTCTACGACATGGCCCTCATCAACGACACCGACAACACGGCCTCCAACTTCGACTACGAAGCTCCGGACTGGTCGGGTGTCTTCCTGCAGTTGCCCCAGCAGGATCCCGGCAACCTCCTGGGCCTGGCCGACGAGCCCTGCTGCTCCAACAACTGGGTGGGCCCTGACTTCGCCCCGGCGGACGGCCTGACGGACATTGGCGTGGACGCCGGTGTGGGCATCGAGACGGCCTACTTCAACGTGGGCACGGACCTCTACACCACCAGCGAGGTGATCATCGGCACCGTCGCCCTGGACGGAATCATGGCGGATGCCGGCGTCACTCAGACCTTCACCAACGATCAGTACGAGATCTGCGCCGAGGCCGTGGACTTCTTCGGGAATTCCTCCTACATCTGCAAGACCACCAACGGCAACAACACCGGCGATCTCTTCGGCTTCGACGACACGGCCCCCACCAGCCAGACCGTGACGGCCCAGCCGCCGGCACAGGTGATCTACAACATCGCGGACGCC
>CAZSDD010000074.1:0-14918 GCA_964605505.1 uncultured Gemmatimonadaceae bacterium
TCGATGCTCTCGACCTCGATGCGCACGCCCCCCGCGGCGTCCGACACCGCCCGCATCGTCGCGGCGGCCAGGAAAGGCTGTAGGCGAAGGATACGTTCCGACTCCGCCCGCCGCCGCTCCGTGCAGATCCGGCCCTCGTCCAGGAGCAGGAAGCGCCGGATGACTTCCTCTTTCGACGTTGTGTGGATCAGGCCTACCCCCCGAGCGAGCCCGCGCAGGCTCCGGGGAACCCGCAGGAACGACGGATCGCGGGCGGTGATGGTGACCTCCTTCACGACCATCCCGTCACAAGGGCTGACCAACGGGGCCGGGTCCTGGGCACGAATCACCCCGCTCGGTGCGGCGAAGACCAGGGAGGCGAGCAGCAACAGCGCGCATCGCATCAGGCCACCTTCGCCGAAGGCGGGGACCATGGCACGGTTCCCCCACATCTCCACGTCAGCCTCCCCGGGGCGGCACCGGACCGTGCTGGTCTGCATCCCGGCCCTGGGCCCGGACGTTTGCCTTCACCCAGTGCTCTCGCCCGTCGTCCACCAGGGGAATGAACGCCTCCTCCTGATCCATGCCGTCCACATTCACCCGGACATCGGCCCTCTCGCCACCTTCGTCGGCGCCGGACTGCTCCATGGCGATGTGGTAAACCGTCTCTCGATACCGGTAGTGAATCGTGAGTCCCCCCCAATGGACGGGGAGACGAGGCGCGATGTGCAGCTTGTCCACTTCCAGGCGCAGGCCCAGCAGAGACTCCAGGATCAGCCGGTACATCCAGGCAGCCGATCCTGTGTACCACGTCCAGCCGCCACGGCCGGTGTGTGGCTCCACCGCATACACGTCCGCAGCCACCACATAGGGCTCCACCTTGTAGGTACTGATGGCAGCAGGAGAGGTGGCGTGATTGGCGGGGTTGATCATGGTGGCCAGCTCCCATGCACGCCGCCCGTCACCCAGCTCCGCGAAAGCCATGGCGGCCCAGATGGCGCTGTGGGTGTACTGCCCTCCGTTCTCCCGTACCCCCGGCACGTATCCCTTGATGTAGCCGGGGTCCAGGTCCGACCGGTCGAAGGGCGGGTCCAGGAGCTGGATCAGTGCGTCATCCCGGCGCACGAGTCGCTCGTCCACAGCCTCCATGGCCCGGCGCGCCCGCAGGGGATCTCCCGCCCCGGAAAGGACGGCCCAGCTCTGGGAGATGGAGTCGATCTGGCACTCGGTGTTTTCGGCCGATCCCAGGGGAGTGCCGTCGTCAAAGTAGGCACGGCGGTACCAGGCGCCGTCCCAGCCGTTAGCATCGAGATTCTCCGCCAGGCGCTTGCCCTCGGCCGCGCAGATCTCGGCGAAGGGCTCGTCGCCCCGCAAGCGAGCCACGGCCCCGAACTGGCGGAGCACCTCGCAGAGGAAGAAGCCGAGCCACACGCTCTCTCCTCTTCCCAGAACCCCCACCCGGTTCATGCCGTCGTTCCAGTCGCCGGACCCCATGAGGGGCAGCCCGTGAGACCCGAAGCTGAGCCCGTGGCGAACGGCCCGCACACAGTGCTGATAGAGGCTTTCGGCGGTCACAGACCTTCCGGGAGCGTCATAGTAGGACTCGTCCTCGGGATCCAGCGGGCGGCCTTCCAGGAAGCCCACGGGTTCGTCCAGCACGCCGGTGTCTCCGGTGCTCATCACGTACCGACTCACGGAGAGGGGGAGCCACAGGTAATCGTCCGAGCAGTGGGTCCGCACGCCCCGACCGGACGGTGGATGCCACCAGTGCTGCACATCCCCCTCCCGGAACTGTCGGCCGGCGCACCGGAGCAGGTGGGCGCGGGTGAGCCCGGGCTCGGCGTGAATCAGCGCCATGGAGTCCTGCAACTGGTCCCGGAAACCGAATGCGCCACCCGATTGGTAGTACCCGCTCCTCCCCCAGAGACGGCAGCCAATGGTCTGGTAGAGGAGCCAGCCGTTGGTCAGCACGTTCAGGGACTCGTCGGGAGTATGCACCTGGACCGCCCCCAGGGTGTGGTTCCAGTATTGCCAGACTGCCTCCAGTGCCCGCCGCGCCGCGGTGTGCCCGCGAAGGCGAGGTACCAGGGCCGCAGCGTCGGTGCCCCCCGGCGTACCCCCCATGCCCAGCCGGAAGGTGATCTGACGCTCCTCCCCGTCGGCCAGATCGAAGGCCACCTGGATGGCGGCACAGGGGTCGAGCCCAGCACCGGCCCTTCCTGACAGATGCGTGCGTGCCAGCGCCGCCGGGCTCTCCAGGGTGCCATTGCGGCCGATGAACTCTGCCCGGTCGCAGGTGACGGTCCTTTCCAGGTCATCCACATCGAAGAACCCCACCCGGCCGGGAAACTCGGCGTTATAGGGATTGCGGGCGTAGAGCGCGCCGCTGACCGGATCCACCTCCGTGGTCACGTGCATGGCCGTCCGCGGCCTGAGGTCTCCCAGGACCCATTCCACGTAGCCCGTGGCGGAAAGGCGCCGTGTCCGGCCTGAGGTGTTGCGCACCCTCAGCTGCGAGAATTTCACCGGCTCGTCGTGGGCCACGTAGACCCAGAGCTCCGAGACGATTCCGTCCTCCGTGTGCTCGAACACGCTATACCCGAAGCCGTGCCGGCTGACGTAGGGCGTTTTTCCCCGCCTGGGCAGAGGCGTGGGCGACCAGAAGCGGCCGCTCTCCTCGTCCCTGAGGTAGAAGGCTTCGCCGCTGGCGTCGGTCACGGGGTCGTTGTGCCAGGGCGTGAGGCGGAATTCGTGCGCGTTCTCACCCCAGGTGTAGGCTCCCCCACTCTCCGAGATGACACTACCGAAGTGGGGGTTCGCCAGAACGTTCACCCACGGCGCCGGGGTAATCTGATGGGGCGTGGTGGTGATGACGTACTCCCGGCCGTCGGGAGTGAAACCTCCGATCCCGTTGCGCAGGATGAGCTCACGTGGGGCGATTTCCGCGGAGTCGCCCGGCTCGGGTGACGGGGCCCGTACCGGCACCAGCCGGGGAACGCGCACCGGCGCCGGCAGGGGGCGGTCGACCTGTTCCGCGAGGGTCCCTGCGCCATCGCTCAGGACGACACGGGCGACGCTCTGGAAAAGGATGCGATCCTCATCGGAAATCTGTTCCGCCGAGCGGACGAAGATGCCCCCTGGCCGATCCATCACCTCGGTCTCCACCCCTCCCGCCACCAGGCTCAGGATCTGGTCCTGGAGCACCTGCCGGTAGCCGGCGTGGTCCTCGTTCCAGATCACCAGATCCACCGCCAGTCCCTTCAGGCGCCAGTAGGCATGGGCCTGGACGAGCTGACGGACCAGCTCGACGTTCGCCAGGTCACCCACCCGCAACAGGACGATGGGGAGGTCGCCGGAGATGGAGTAGCCCCACAGACCCGACTGGCCGTGCCGGTTCTTCATGAGCACGCCGGGGTCGGCGCGCAGGGAACCATGGGCGTAGATGACGGAGCTCGCCAGGTGACAGTAGATCTGCGCATCGGCATCGCTGGCGTTGATCTGGCGCAGCACCACCTGAGCGTGGGTCGATGCCAGCCCGAATACCCGGTCGGCGAGGCGGCGGTCCTGGTACTTCTCCACCAGGTCCAGAGCGGCCTCCCGGCTGCCGCCCATGCCATAGAGCAGATCCACGGTGGTGGACTCGTCGGGCTCGATGGTGACCCGGCAACGAATGGCCACCGCTGGGTCCAGCACCGAACCCTGGCTCCCGGACAATCCCACTCCCCGGTCCATCGCCTGGGGTGATGCGACGGTGCGTCCCCGGCCCAGGAAGCGGGAACGGTCGGTCTCATAGGAGAATGCGTCGGGGTCGGCTTCCTGGGCAGCCATCAGGTGGAACATCCAGGGCACCGCCTCGCCGCGAGAACGGGGTCGGCGCGTGCAGAGAACGGCCCGTCGAGCCTCCTCGATTTCGGTCTGGAGAAAGAGGTTGCTGAATGCGGGGTGCTGCTCGTCGGCGGCGGGGGCTGCCAGGACCACTTCCGCATAGCTGGTGATCTCGATGGTCCGTCGGTCCCGTGACCGGTTGGTGATGCGTACCCGGCGGATCTCGATGTCGTCCTCCGGGGAGACCACGATGTCGGTGTGGGTGTCGTAGTCCCCGTCCCGTCGGCGGAACTCCGCCCGCCCCTCGGAGAAGATCGCTTCATAATGATCGGGGCGCCGGCAGGCCGGTTGGTATGCGTTGGTCCAGACCGCGTCGGTCTCCACGTCTCGCAGATAACAGAACGTGCCCCAGGAATCCCGGGTGCCGTCTTCGCGCCACCGTGTTACGGCGAGGTCGTTCCAGCGGCTGTAGCCGCCACCTGCGTTGGTGACCATGACGTGGTAGCGACCATTGGAAAGGAGTTGCACCTCCGGGAGTGGTGTGTCGGGAGTGTCCAGCATACGGAAGGGCAACTCCGGGGCTCCGGCCCCGGCCTGGGTACCCTCGATACGGGCCGTCTGAGCGTAGTGCGACGAGGCCCTGGGAACCCGCTCCTGCAGCAGGGGCAATGTCGCCTGGAGCTGAAGATCCGAGGTGAAGCGGGCCTGCATGGGCCGGTCCAGGAGCAGATGGGCCAGGGCCAGCAGGCTCATGCCCTGGTGGTGGGCCATGTAGGAGCGCACCACGACGTGAGACTCGCCGGGACGCAGCCGTGACGGGGTGTAATCGAGGGCCTCGTGGAATCCGAACGGCCCCTCGGCCCCCTCGGCGGCAAGCCGCTGCAGGTTCAGGCAGGCCGCCTCCGGCTCCACCATGAGGGCGAGAGCCGAGGCATAGGGAGCGATGACGAGGTCCTCGGCCAGTCCCCGCTTCAGCCCCAGGCTGGGCACGCCGAAGGCCCGGTACTGATAGTCGAGATGGGCCCCCACCGCGTTGTAGCCCGACTCCGACATGCCCCACGGCACCCCGCGCAGGTCTCCGTACTCCATCTGCCGCGCCACTGCGCCTCGGGCGGTCTGGTCCAGCAACGTGCGCTCGTAGCTCGGCATGACGAGCTGCGGCATCAGGTACTCGAACATGGAGCCGCTCCAGGACACGAGGGCCGGCTCACCGCCGGTGGCCGTGAGCAGCCGTCCCAGAGCGAACCAACTCTCCTGGGGCAACCTCCCCTGGGCGATGGCGATGAAGACGCCGAGGCGCGCTTCAGAAGCCAGCAGATCGTAGAAGCTCGCGTCCGGCCGACGCTCGTCCACGTTGTAGCCGATGCTGAGGAGGCGCGAGGACTGGTCATAGAGGAACCCGACCTCCATGTCGGCGAGCTCACCGGCCTGCCGGGCCAGACGTTCGATCCTCGCGATGCGGGACTGGGCGCGTTGGTTGCCCGACGCCGCAAGGGCGCGCAGCGTGGGGATACCGCCGGAATCGGAAGTGGTGCCCGGACCGCCGGGTCTCCCCGGCATCCCAGCCCTGGGAGCGAGGAAATCCACCTCGTCCAGCACCGCCTGGCACTGGCGGGCCAGAGCTCGCCCCCACCGCTCCGCATGACTCCCGGCGTCGTGTCCGGAACCGGCCACCATCTCCTGGGAGGACCGTGCGAGCCGGTGGAGGGTCAGACGCGCCGCCCCGAGGGTGGCAGGGGGAGCGGCCAGAGCAGACTCCAACTCCACTCCGAAGCGCGCTCGGGCCGCCGGGGAAAGACCCCCCGGGTCCTCGTCCAGGATCCAAAGAGCGTCCCGCAGCCCGTCCAGCCAGCGGGGCTCCAGGATGGGGAGCTCGGGGAGGGACACCAGACCCTGACGCAGGGTGAGCAGGTGGCCCGCCAGGTTGCCGCTGTCCACAGTGGATATGTAGGTCGGGCGCAGGGGCTCCAGTGAACGTGTGTCGTACCAGTTGTAGAAGTGGCCACGGAGACGGGCCAGCTCCGTCATGGTGACCAGAGTGTGGTCGGTCCGCTCCACCAGCTCCCCCGCAGGGATATAGCCGAAATCATAGGCGGCCAGATTGGCCAGCAGCGCAAGCCCCATGTTGGTCGGCGAGGTGCGGTGGGCCAGGGGGGTCTCACGACCCTCCTGGTGGTTGTCCGGTGGCAGCCAGTTGTCTTCCGGGCCCACGAACACCTCGAAGTACGACCACGTCTTGCGGGCCATTCGGCCCAGGAAGCGGGTCTGCTCGACCGTGAGCCGCGCCTGGCGGGTTGCCAGCGGCAGGCTCATCCACCAGGCGACGGCCGGCGACGCAAGCCAAAGGATCAGGATCGGGCCTGCCACGGTCAACGCGGTGGGATCGGAAAGAGCCAGCACCATGGCAGCCAGGACGGCCAGCGCCGGGGCGGACCACATGGATCGGAAGGAGGAAAGGAGGCCGGTGTCGCCGGACCGTTCGTCGTCGCCGGAGGCGTTCCATTCCAGCAGCCCCCTTTTCGTCACCAAAAGGCGCACCAGGGTGCGCAGGATGGCATCCAGGGTGTAGTGCGCCTCATGGGGGAGGAACACCAGGGCCAGGCCCGCCTGGGCGAAACGCCGTTCGGCTGCCTGGGCGGCGGCGGCGAGGTGTTGCCCCCAGAGCGTGTCCTTGGGCCTCCGGACCGCATCCACCAGGGTGGCCATGGCGGGCGGGACAAGGAGGATGCCCAGGACCGTGAGAGTCCAGAACCAGGGAGAATCGAGGGCCGTCCATCCCAGCAGCAGGAGCAGCGTCAAAGTTGCGGGGATCAGGCTGCGGCGCAGGTTGTCGAATATCTTCCAGCGGGACAGGACGGATAGCCCGGTGCTTCGGCGTCGCCCGTCGCCGCCGGGCACCCACGGCAGCAGCCATGCCGCGATCTGCCAATCGCCCCGAATCCAGCGATGCCGGCGGCTGACGTCGGTTTCGTAGCGGGACGGATGGTCCTCATACAACTCCAGGTCGCTGAGCAGACCGGATCGGGCGTAACAGCCTTCGAGCAGGTCATGGCTGAGGATGCGGTTGGAGGGAAACCGCCCTTCGAGAGCTCGTTCGAAGGCCTCGACATCGTAGATCCCCTTGCCGATGAACGAGCCTTCCTGGAATGCATCCTGATAGACATCGGAGACGGCGCGGGTGTAGGGATCGATGCCCGGTTCCCCCCCGTGCAAGCGCGAATAGCGGGATCGGGAGACGCCGGGCAAGCTCACTCCCACCCGCGGCTGCAGGATGCCGTATCCCGCCCGCACCCGCCGCCGGCCCTCGTCGAAGACGGGGCGGTTGAGGGGGTGGGCAATGGTGGCGACGAACTGCCGGGCGGCATCGCGAGGGAGCCTTGTATCGGTGTCCAGGGTGATCACGTACTTCACGCTGGAGAGCGATGCGGTCCTGCCGACCACCAGGGAGAACGCCCCCGCCTTCCCCTCCCGCAGGAGAGCGTTCAGGTCCGCGAGCTTCCCGCGCTTACGCTCACGCCCCATCCAGAGCCCATCGTGGGGGTTCCACCGACGGGGGCGGTGAAAGAGGAAAAATACGTCGTTGAAGCCGTCCGCGTACCGTCTGTTCAGGGCTTCGATCTGCCCTCGGGCTTGCTCCAGCAGGGGTGCGTCCTCCGGCAGCACCTCCTGGTCGGCGTCACGGAAATCCGTCAACAGCGCGAAATGCAGGTTCGTGTCACGATTGGCCAGGAAGCGGACCTCCAGCGCCTCCACCAGATCCTCGACGCCGTCGGCGCTGGTGAGCATCGTCGGAACCACCACCAACGTGCGGGACTCCGAGGGGACCCCCGCGGAGAAGTCCAAGCGCGGCAGGGAGTGAGGGGATGTCAGCCACGTGGTCAGGGCATTTACCAGGGCCACCGCCAGTTGGCTTCCGGCCAGGAGAACCAGGAAGCCCAGCGGGATCAGGGGCCAGCCGTTCACCCCCGCGGCCCGTGCTTCCCACAGGAGCGCTCCGGCCAGGAGAAAGGTCATGGAGCCGATGGCGCCCAGGTAGAGGGGCAGAGAACGCCGGCTCGCCCAGGAACGCAGCTTTGGGCCCGGGGAGAGACGCACCTGAGCTCTTCTTTGGAGCTCGGGCAGACCCCGGTCGATGAGCCAGTACCCGACGTGGGCGGTTCGATGGTCGGTACCCTCACGCTCCCCTGCCGAGCGCGCCAGGTCGATTGCCCGTTGGGCCACCTCTTCCTCGGCGAGCCCGCCGGCCTTTGCGATTCCCTCCACCACATGGCGATAACGGTCGCGGGTGGCGAAATCCATGGCGGGGTAAGCGGCGTTGGGGTCCCGGTGGAGCGTGCGCTCCACCACGCTCCGGGCCTCGACGAACTCCCGCCAATCGATGGATCCCAGGAGACGAAGGCTTCCGATACTGTTGCTGACAGAAACCTGGTCCGCGGCCTGAAGCTGATTCCCTGAGCGGACCAGCTGTTCGATGCTCGATCCGGACTCGGCCAACCGCTGTTCGATCCAGGTGAGGGGCAGGGCCAGGGCGGGACCCTGACCCTGGAGCCTCCGGGCCAGCTCCGATACGAACGGCGTGGTCATGGGCGGCTCCGACCGCGCCATGTCTGCGATCACCAGGATCAGGTTCTTCGGATCCCGCTGGGCGAGCTTGGTGAGCTTCCTGGCCCAGGTCACCGCGAGGTCCCGGTCCACCCTCCCGGAAACGATGCGCTCCGCAACCCGGCGCAGGTTCTCGATCAGTGCCAGCCGCAGCATGATGGGGATGGCCCACAACTCACCCAGCCGCAGCGGGGTTACCGTCTGGTACGCGGCCACGAAGCGCGTCAGACCGTCCGGGTCGACCCGACCGTCACTGCGGGCGATGGCTTCGGTGGCGATGTCGTATACCCGCGGAAGCCCCGCCGAGGCCCCCTCGGCCAGGGTCGGCAGCTCCCGGCTGTACCCTTTGGGCAGATGCCGCCTGGCCGCCCGGATCTGCTCTTCCACGAGATAGAAGTTGTCGAGCAGCCACTCCCCCGCGGGTGTGATTCGGTGGCCCTGCGCCACCGCTGCCGTCAGCCGATCGCAGGTCTCGATCAGCATCTCTTCATTGGCGGTGAGCCGAGATAGCAGCCGGGGTGGAACGGGCGCGGGCGCAAGCCGATGAGCGGAGGCGAGACGTACGCCATGCCGCTCCATCTGCTCGGTGCTGAGCAGCTCCAGGTTCAGCGGGGGCTCCCCGATGCTCGGGCCGGCCCCTCTCTGCGCTGAACTCACCAATGCCTCCCTGCCGATCGAGGAACCATCACAGGCGGGTAACGGACTATCCACCTGACAACATCAAATAATAACGGGGGGGGTGAACGACCCGGGGAGCCGGTCCTCCCCTCCTCTCCCCGGGGGGGCCCGTGAGCTCCCCGGACCCCCGGTTGGCGGTCATCGGAGAGGTCCGCATACCATCTCGGTGCGGAGCACCGCCGCTCCACACCCCGGTTCGTGCCCTCACTCCTGCCTGACGCTCACCAGCGCCCTGGGCTCCACCACGATGAACCAGGCGTAGTCCTGGCGGACCCTCGCTCCCCTACCGTCCCCGAGCCTGACCTCCACACCGGAATCCCCCATTCCGAGATGCTCCAACGTTGCGCCTTCCCTGACTCCGATCTTCAGGAGATGCTCCCGAAGACCGTCGAACAGGATCTCCTTGATCTCCAGGACATCGCCTGCCCGTGCGAGGGCAAGACTGTTTTCCATGGGCCATCTGAAGGCGCCTGCCATGATTGTCTCCTTTTCCCGGGATGCTCCCGGGTCGTCTGCAGGGATCGTAGGTAAATGGAATCAACGGCTTCGCTGGACTGGATGCCGTTCCGAAAGTAGGACCCGATATCCATGGCGGTAATCAGCCGAATGGAGGAATGAGGAAGGACAGCCGAAGGGCGCAGGGTGCATCCCCACGGTTCACCCGAAAGGACTACATCCCCGGACCGGTTCGGCGGGAGGCTTCGGCCTGTTCCGACGGCTCGCTGGTTCTCTGCTGCGGCTGCTCGGTCCCTGGAAGCGTCGGTGCCCGCTATGGGACCGGGGGTACCCGCTACGGGGCCATGATGCTCTTCAGCCCGGCCGCCAGGTCGTCGGCCAACACTCCAAGGCCCTCCTGGAGCAGGCTCACCAGGCTGTCATAGTCCTCCAGGGTCCAGCCGCCCTGGCGGTGCTCGGTGGTCCCACGGGTGAGGACGACACCGTCCGCCCCACGCAGGATCTCCCAGGTCGCCTGAATGAGGGCTTCTCCCTCGGTGGCCGCCGCACCGTCCGGCACCAACCCGTCGAAGCGCAGGACATGGAGCTGGATCACGTAGTCGAGGTTGGTCCGGGCCGGCCATGGGGCGAACTCGACCCGCCCAACAGGCTCTTTCGTAGCCAGGTAGCCGGCCAACGTGCGGTTGATCCCCTGCTCCAGGTTCTCCCCCCAACGATGGAACTCGGAAAGGCTGATCTCGTTCGGCCCCAACCGGACCACGATGAAGGGCGTCCCGAGGTACTCGGCGAGCCTTGGCTGCCTTAGCCCGAGGGCGATGCCAGGGACGTCGCCGGCGAGATCCGTGTCAGCCGGCACCGCCGGGTCCATGCCCGCGCCCAGCACGTAATGCCGCTGGGGAGGCTCCCCCCTTCCCAGGCCAAAGCACCCTGTGAGGGTGAGGACGCTCAAGGGGAGGATCAAGCGAATCGTGTTCGTGAAGGCCTGCATGGCGCTACCTCCCTGGCGGCTTCTTACCGCGGATGAGCATGTCGGGGTTGCGTTCCAGCGAGAGCACCAGGACGCGAAGGGCTTCCACAGCCTCTCTGAGGCTTGTAAGTGTCCGCTCCACCTGATACCCCATTCCGGAGTCCGTCGTGAACAACCCCCGGGTCTCTTCGATGGTCTGCCGCAGCGCCTGCAGCGTTGCGGTGGCCTCCTCAGTCGTACCTTCCAGCTTCTGCTGAAGCGGATCGATGGAAGCGCTGAGTCGCTCGGCCAGGAGCCGCATCTCCGTGGTGGCCCGGTTGAACTCCGCGGCCATCTCCGGTAAATCCCTGATGGTCGCCTGGAGCTCCTCGGAGCTGACCACGCTCTCGACGGCCTGCGCCGATGCCACCACCGCCGTGTTGAGCTCCTGCATGTCCACCTCTTCCAGCATCTCGTTCACCCGGAAGAGGATCTGGAAAACGTCTTCCACCAGGCTTCCTGCTCCTGTTCCGAAGGCGGCCAGGAGCGAAGGCGTCGTCGGGATCTCCGGATAGGCGGTGGGCCTGGATTCGAGCTCAGGAGGTTCCGCGTCGGAGCGGTAGCTCAGGTCGATGAACAACAGGCCGGTGACGAGGCTCTCCATCTGCAGCTGGGCCCTGAGCCCGTTGGCGATCTGTTGCCGCAACACCTCCGGGTCGTCCAGCTGGATGAAGCCGCCGGCCTGCGTCGTAAGGCGCTCGATCTCGATCTCGAAGCGCACCGGCACCTGGAAGGTCTTGTCCCGCTCATCGATCTGGATCAGGAGCTCCGTCACGCTGCCCACCGGCACCCCCTGGAACTTCACCGGAGCACCGCTCTCGAGGCCGTGCACCGACTCATCGAAGAAGCTGATGAAAGTGGCCTCCGTCCGGAACCACGTGGTGGAGGCCAGGGTCCCGACGCCGATGAAGATCAGGATGATGGCTCCGATCATGAACAGTCCGATGGCGGTGGGGTTGGCGCGAATGCTCATGGCTGGGGCACCTTCATATTTATGGAGGGCTGAGACCTGGGTGATTCCCCGATGGCGCTGCTTCGAGTCAGGAACCGATGCACCTCCTCGGTGGGAGGATTCTCCCGCAGCTCCGCCGGGCTTCCCAGCGCGGTCATGGTCTTCTCCTTGATGTCCAGAAAGACGGCCCGGTCGGCGATGGCGAAGATGCTCGCCAGGTCGTGACTCACCACCACGATGGTGGTGCCGAAGCTGGATCGTAGCTGCAGGATCAGGTCGTCCAGGCGGCTGGCCGTGATGGGATCCAGTCCGGAAGAGGGTTCGTCGAAGAACAGCACCTCCGGATCCATGGCCGTTGCCCGGGCCAGGCCCGCGCGCTTGCGCATCCCGCCGCTGATCTCGGAGGGATAGAACGACTCGAAGCCCCGCAGGCCCACCAGGGCCAGCTTCAGGGATACGATCTCGTCGATGGCCTCCGGGTCCAGGCCGGAGTACTCCTCCAGGGGAAGGGCCACGTTCTCCGCCAGGGTCAGCCCGCTCCAGAGAGCGCCGTTCTGGTAGAGCACCCCCATGCGTCGGAGGATCCCCTTCCGGGCCTCCTCGTCGGCCTCCCCGAAATCCTCTCCGTCGAACAGGATCGCACCCGCCGCTGGCTTCTTGAGACCGATCAGGTGTTTCAGCAAGGTGCTCTTCCCGCTACCGCTGCCTCCCATGATGACGAAGACCTCCCCACGCCGAATCTGGAACGTCAGGTCCTGCATCACCACGACGGACCCATAGGCCATGGTGAGGCCTTTCACTTCGACGGGAAACCGGTTCGTGTCCACCATCAGATCTCCAGGAGGACGGCCAGCCAATCGATGACTGCGTTGGCCGCGATGATCAACGTGATGCCCATGACCACGGCGGAGGTGGCCGCACGACCCACCGCCCCAGCATCGTTTCCGGCCTGCATCCCCTTCATGCAGCCCGATAGGCCGATGACCAGGCCAAAGACGGATCCCTTGAAGACGCCCAGGAGCCCGTCGCCGAGGGTCACCGCCGTCAACAATCCTCCCAGGAACTGGGTGACGCTGAGGTCCAGGAGGGCCAGGGCGACGACCATCCCACCGAATATGCCGACGACGTTGGCGTAGATGGTGAGCAGGGGCATCGTCACAAAGAGGCCCAACATTCGCGGGAGCACCAGATGGTCCACCGGCGAGATCCCCAACGTCCTGAGTGCGTCGATCTCCTCCGTGATCTTCATGCTTCCGAGCTCGGCGGCGAATCCGGCTCCCGTCCGCCCCGCCATGATAATGCCCGTCATCAGGGCGCCCATCTCTCTCAGCATCCCGTATCCGACCAGGTACGAAACGTAGTAGCCGGCACCGAACCGGCGCAGCACTACCGCCCCCAGGAAGGAAATGATCGCCCCGATGAGAAAGGCGATCACGGTGACGATGGGGAGGGCGCCCGAGCTGTTCGATTGCACCGACACCCAGAAGTCCCGCCAGCGGAGCCGCACGCGGAAGAGGGCCAACCGCAGGAAGCTATCGGCCACCTCGCCGAAAAAGGTGACGGTCGCCAGGGCAGCCTGGTAGGCCACGAGGCCCTTCTTCCCGAACCGGGCGAGGAAGGAGCCTTCCCGCTCCTCTCGACGGATCTCCTGCTCCGGCACCGCCCGGGAAAGCTCGAGCAGACCCGTGATCTCTATCGGCAGAGTCTCCTCCCTGAGCTCGATCCCGTGGGTCTCGCAGTAGTCCACGGCCTGCATGAGGAAGGTGAGGAGGCTGCTGTCCCAGGGGCCCAGGTCCGCGGCATCGAAGTCGATGGCCCGTACCGGCTGCCCTTCGGTCCGGTCCTCGAGAAGCCCCTCGAAGCGCGGAGCAGGCTTTTCCGACTCCCACTCTCCCACCAACCCGACGGTGAGGGTATCGCCCTGCCGGCGGATCTCCACATTCATGCCGGACGCATCCTTCGCAGCAGGCGAGGTCTTCATGGAAGCCGAGCCCCCATCAGCCGACCGAACCCCCCCATCATCCGCCCCTGCCCTCACCTGCGCCCTCCTCCTTCTCGCACGGGTTCCGTTGGACCAGACTGCTGGGACGCCGAGAGAGTCGGCTCCTTGCCGAGGGCGAGCTGGAGCGAGGTCAGCGCCGTAGCCAACTCGAACCCGGACTCGGGTTGCCCCCGGCTGAGGACGGTGATGATGCCGTCGCGCCGGGAGAGGATCTCGTTGAGGCCGGACCGGGCAGTCTCCGGGGCCGCGCCTGCATGCTCCTGTAGCAGGTCGAAGAAGTCGCTGGCCAACTGGCGGCCCCGCTCGAAATCCCCGAACTGCGCCGCAACCGTAGCCAGGGCGAGGGTTGCCTCAAGCTGCTCCAGGGCCCGTTCCCCCCGGATCACGGCCATCTCCTGCCGGGCGGCGTCCAGTGCCTGGCGAGCCTGGCGGGCCTGGGCGAACTGCCATCCGGCTCCAGCCCCGAAGGCCACGGCCACGGCGGCCACGACGATCAGCACGTTTCGCAGTTGCGGCTTCATTGTGCCTCTCCTCTCAACCCCGAAAGAAGACCTTCCGGCCCAGGACCACCGGCACGGTCTTGATCAGAATCCGCAGGTCATGCGCGGCGGATCTCCGCTTCAGGTACTCCATATCGTAGCCGAGCTTGAGCTGCACGTCCCGGGATGTCTGGTCGTACCCGTTGTTGATCTGAGCCCACCCCGTGATGCCGGGGAGGACGCGCTGACGCCTCGGGTATTCTGCAATCTCGGACCGGAGCTGCCGGAAGATCTCCGGCTGCTCGGGCCGGGGGCCCACCACGTTCATGTGTCCCAGGAGGACGTTCCACAGCTGGGGAAGCTCGTCCAGGCGGAGAGCCCTGAGGAGGCGACCCACCGGGGTGATGCGGGGGTCGTCCTTCCGAGCCCAGACCTGCTCGGCCTCCTCAGGGCTGACGTACATCGTCCGGAACTTGTACATCTTGAAGAGCTCCCCCCCTGCGTCGGCTCTCCTGCGGTCCGGGCGGCCCGGCCCACGCATGGGAAGGGGCCGCTGGCCGGTTCGCCGGCGCCGGTTCACGCCCACCCTCTCCTGGACGAAGATGACGGGGCCCGGTGAGGAGAGCCTGATGACGACGGCGATGATCGCCATGAGAGGGAGGGCCAGCACCAGTAATGCGGCGGCCACCCCCAGGTTCAGAGTCCGGCGGGCCAGTTCCCCCAGGCCCGGGAACCAGCGGGACCGATACCGCTTCGCCCTGTGGGGTTTCCGAAGCAGGGGGCGGGAAGTGGGCGGGATCTCGCGGGAGGTCCGTGGCGGACCCAGACACCCCTCCTCCGCTGCGGAGATCGGCGATTCCCGGCTCGGCCCGGCGGCCTCCCGAAGCCGGGCCCGGGGGGAATTCTCCCTCATCAGACCGCTCCCGTGACAGCCGCAGT
>CAZSDD010000075.1:0-14856 GCA_964605505.1 uncultured Gemmatimonadaceae bacterium
CGGAGGCCGGCGGGGAGGGCGGCGCTGCTCGGCGGGGCCGTGGGGATCGCCCTGCTGGCTGTTCTCGGGCTCCTCCTGTCGGAGAACCGCTCCCCGGGTTTCGATCCCGACCTGGTGGTCGTGGACGTCTTCTCCAACCAGACGGGCGACCCGACGCTCGACCCGGTCGGCGCCATGGCCGGGCACTGGCTGGTGCACAGCCTGCACGCGGCCGGGCTCCGCGTCGTCCCCTTCGACGTGTCGCTGGCCACCGGCCGGGAAGACGCCACCTCCGAGCGCGACCCGGATCGGCTCCGGACCCTCGCCCGCGGGGCCGGTGCCCGGATCGTCGTCTCCGGGTCCTACTACCGGGAGGACGGAAAGTTGCGCCTGCAGGCGGAGATCGCGGACGCCGATCGCGGCGAGGTGCTGTTCGCGCCCGACCCCATCGACGCGCCGCTGGACCGGCCTTCCCTGGCGCTCCCACCCCTCCGGGCCGGCGTCCGCGACTTCCTGTACCGATACCTACACCCGGGCGTTGTGCTGGACACGATCCCGGGGTGGAGCCCACCCCCTGATTTCGACGCCTACCGCCGCTTCCTGGTGGGCATGGAGTACTTCATCGACACCGAGTGGGGCGCCGCGTCGGAGCACTTCGAGGCGGCCGCCCGTCTCGACCCGGACTACCCCGCCTTCCAGTACATGTCCGCCATCGCCCTCGACAACCAGGGGCGCAGGAGGGAGGCGGCGGGCTACCTGGCCCGTATCGACCAGGTCGAGGACCGGATGACGCCCTACGATCGTGCGACCGTGGAATGGTTGCGGGCGGATGGCCCGGCGGAGAGCCTACGGGCGGCCCGTCGGATGACGGAGGTGGGTCCGTCGTATGTCGGGTTCTATCTCGTCGCTGTGCACAGCCTGCAGCTGAACCGGGCGGCCGAGGCGCTGGAGGTCCTGGAGCGACCGACTGTCGGGCCGCTGCTGGCACCCGGCTGGCCACCGTACTGGAACGTGAGGGTAGAGGCTCTGCACGCCCTGGGGCGACACCGGGAGGAGCTCCGCGCGGCCCGGGAGAGTCTGAGCCAGCACCCGGACGCGGCGAGCCTCGTGGGGATCGAGCTCCCGGCCCTCGCCGCCCTCGGCCACACCAAGGAGATCCTGTCGCGGGTCGAGGAGCTCCTCGAGCTCCGGCCGACCGCCATCGGGCCGCTGATGGCAGCAGGCGACGAGCTGCACGCCCACGGCCACCCGGAAGTCGCCGCGCGCGTGTGGACGCGCCTGGTCCGGGTACTCCGGTTGCGGACTGAGGTCGGCGGTGCAGAGGCCGTTTCACCGAACCCGAGCCTGGTCGAGCTCCTCGAGCGCCTGGGGCGGGACCGGGAGGCCCTCGAGCTCCTGCCCGGCCTGGCACCCCGCGACTCCCTCGCCTACGTCGAGCACCTCGGACTCCTGGCCGCGCGACGCGGCGACCGCCCGGAGGCGGAATCGGCGCTCGCCTGGCTGGCCGACCGCACCGGGCAGCACCTCCGAGGACGCCACCTGCACGCCCAGGCGAGGATCGCGGCGGAGCTGGGCGACGCGGAGCGGGCCATCGAGCGGCTCCGGCGCGGCCTGAGCCGGAGCGGAGCCTACACGGCCGTCCGCCGCGACTACCACCTTCGAGCCCTGAGAGGCCACCCCGACTTCGAATCCCTCGCGAAGCCCGTAACCGACTCGTCGAGCTGAGCGGGCGAAGCGGGGGGGCCTCCCTCCGGCTCGAGAATGCCGGCGAATCCTGCAGACGGCGCACCATCATCGCGAATTGACGTATCCAGCCAAGGCCATCTGTAGCTGCACCGATCCCGGGCTCAAGTTCGTGGCCCAGTGGCTCACCGGTGCGCGGCCTTCAGTCCCCGCCCCACTCCTGGAGGCATGCACGGAACGGGTCGAAGTCATGGGGATCCACAGTGGCGAGGGCCGCGCGAAACGTGCCGATGGCCCTGGTCGGAGGGCCACTGGAATTGGGCCGGAGCGTGCGCAGGGTGACGTCGAACTTGCCGATGACCACCTCCTCCGTCGCCTCCTCCACCGTCAGGGTCCCTCCGCAGGATTGGCAGTCCATCACACCGTCCGGATCCGTTGGATCGTACGAGGCCCATCCTCCCGTGGTGCGGTTCGCATAGGACCCGCTGGTAACGGTGAACGTCCCCGGCTCCCCATTCCACGGCGCCGCGAACCCGGCCTGGATCCGGTCGCCGATCACCTCGCCGGCAAGGTCACCGCTCAGACCGACCGACAGAGTGTCCCCCGGTGTGAAGGCTCCCGGCCCCTGGCCGGCTCCGGGGGCGCCGCCGGAGGCGGTGATCTGGACGAAGCACACGTCGCACTGGCCGATCTTGATCGTTACTTCGTCGTACACGTCGGGCTCGATGGCGCTCGTGGCGGTGATCGTCACCTCGCCCCCCGGTGGCGATTCCGGGGGAGCCGTGAAGAACCCGGTCTCGTCGATGTCGCCCGCGCTGGCCGTCCACGTGACCGTTTCGTCGTCGAGCCCGCGGACCTCTGCCTCGAACTGCTGCTCCGCCCCGGCCTCGAGACATTCCGGGCGGGGCGAGATCGCGATGGAGCCGAACCGGACGGTGGCCCTGGCCGTCCGGGGCGGGCCGTTCTTTCGCGCTCCGGTCCTGGCCGTGTGCTCGACCACGATCAGGTCCGGTTTGTCGAAATCCGGGTTCGTGGGCGCCACGTAGTCGACCTCGTGGATGGTGGAGCCTTCCTGGACCCGAATCTCGGCAGAGCCCTGCCGCGGATGCTCCGAAAGGTCCAGATCGACGCTGTCCGGGTAGGCCGATCCCTGGACCTCGACCCTGAAGGTCACGATCTGGATATCGTCGGGGTCGCCCGCAACCACCGTGGTGTCCGTGGGACTGATGGTTACGAGGAGCGGCGCGACCGTGATCTGGACCGATTCACTGATCTGCTCCCCTCCGAATTCTCCGTCGGTGGTCCTGACGGACAGCGTCGCATCTCCCCAGAGGCGTGGCTCGTACGTGGTGCCCTCCACCACCTCGATCACGTCCGGATGCACCGCCCGGGCCTGGATCCAGGCGGGATCCGTCACATCCACGGGACCGAACAGCTCGGGCTCGAGGTCCAGCTCCTCGATGTCCATCGCCCGAAGCCGCTCCTCGATTACGGATGCGAGCTTGCCCGCCCCGTCATCCACGGGCGTTCCCGTGGAGAAATCGAACTTCCCCGTCGTCTGGGCGAGGGATGCGGCCTCCTTGATTCCGTCGATGATCTCCTTTTGCAGGTCGTAGCCTTCACTCGTCGCCGTCACCTCGGCCATGGAGACCCTCCCCTGCTCGTCCTCGTCCTCCAGAAACCGGTACCGATCGACCTCGACGGTCATGGATGTGAACCGGGAAGGATACAGAGCGGCGGCCTTTTCCCGCTCGTTGTAGATCACCCAGAAGATTGCGCTGAACACCGCCTGGACCACGTCGGCCAGCGGCAGCCCGAGCTCGCTGGCTGCGCTGAAGGCCCCGCCGATGTCGGCGGCCACTTCCCTCGACAGGCCGGACGCCGCTCGACGTGCCTCGGCGGCGGCCGCCATGCATTTGTTGAGCGCTCCAGCATCCTCGCCGATGGTGCCCGGGCGGCATTCGGTTGCCGAGACCCTGGATGGGGCCGAAACCCTGGATGGGGCCGAAACCCTGGATGGGGCCGAGACTCCGGCTGGGGCCGGGACCCCGGCTGGGGCCGAGACTCCGGCTGGGGCCGGGACCCCGGCTCGGCGGACTCCGGCCTCGATGGGGTCCGGCGGATTCTCCAGGCTGGCACGCAGGCTCGTCCGAGCGAGGATCCGCTCGATCCAGTCGACGGCCTCGCCACCGGCGGCCCCCTCCGCCACCGCGCGAAGCGACTCCTCGTTGGTAGGATCGTCCAGCACGGCCTGCGCCGCCGCGAGTGGCCACAGGGCGGGTGAGAGATCGTCGATAGGCGTGGCGAGGAGCTCCTCGGGCGTCGTCTCGAAGGATGCAGCCTGGTCCGCGATCACCTCCTGGAGGAGGTCCACGACCGCCTCCAACTCGCCGGCGGCGGTAGGCAGCGGCTGAATGGTGAAGTCCACCGGCGCACACGCCCGCGTCCCGTCGGAAACGGTGAGACGCACAGTGCCGCCCTCCATCGGCGTCACCGGATGGAGCGGCACCACGAGCCGCAGCTCCCCTCCGTCCCCAGTCTCGTCGGGCCGGATGAAGGCGAATCCCGCGTGCTCGGTCTCCCCCTCCGATATCGATACGGCGGCCGGCAGGTCGAAGCTCGACGGCAGGGTGCCGATGGCGACCTCATCGAGGGGCACGCCGGCAGTGGTCGCGAGAGCGAACTCCGGGCACTCGATCTGCGTGAAGGACGGCACCGTAGGATCAGGGCCGGGATCCGGGTCGGGTTCGAGTCCGGTGCCCCCCTCCTCACCGCACGCGAGAAGTCCGACGGCGAGGGCGAACAGGGGGAACAGGCAAATACGAAATGCGCGGCGGCCGGCAATGGTAGTCATGTTGCACCTGGAAGGCGGGCGATATGGAACCTGGACATGGCTCTCTCTCCTGAGTGCCAACGGGAACCATCGAAAGAGGCCGCCACCGCGGCTGAGGGAATCACCACCCGTCCGGCAGATCCCCGATCCTCTCCAGCCTGCCCCGGTCCTCGAACATTCCGCTGAAGGTCAGAGCGACGGCATTCCCATCGCCATCGGTGTGGAATTCGACGACGAGGGGTGAGTCCTGGTATTGGCCCACATAGGCCTGCTCGAAGCGCGTGTCCCCGAGTGACTTCATGTGCCAGGGCTGAACGTCGCCCCACATGGTTCCCACCATGAGGTAGCCGGGTGGGACCGGTTTCTCGCCCGCGGAAGCACTCGCCTCCGAGACGAAGAAATTCCGGCGCTCTCCAGCCACTCCGTACACGCCGTAGAAGCGCTGCAGATCGTCGCGCGGAGTTCCGAGGGGATGCTGCGGATTTGTCTCCTCCAGTGCCTGCACGTGTCCGGTGTGCGGCTGGTCGACAGCGTCCTGTGGTTCCTGTACCTGAGGCAGGGCCTTTTCCGATGCGGGCTCCGTGCCTCCGGCAAGTATGGCGAGCGTGGCGATCAGTACCGGCGGGACGATGGAGTTGCAAAGCACGGTTGTCTCCTCATTCAGAGATTAGCAGGGGTTCGCCGCGTTTTCTGTCAGCGGGAACGTTTGGCCTGTATCGACTGCAGCGAAGGGACGGTCTCGGCTGCGAAACGACCTTCCGCTGCCTCGATCCGCCTTCCTCCTCGCATGGACTCCAGCGTCCCCGAGAAGGTGCCCCGGATCGAGATCGACTCCCCGGTTCGCTCGGACGCCGTGATCTGGATCTCCCCCTCGACCAGCAAAAACAGGTTCGTCATGTCGATGCCCTCCGCGATGGCGCCTGCATCGGGGGTGTAGACGATACTCGCACCGCTGTGTTCGTCGGCGGGAAAGGTGAAGCGGCGGGAGCCGCCTGCGGCCGGCACGGGGACGGTGAGGGAGAAGGAGCTGCCCCGGTATTCCCCGAGGCTCATCTCGCCCGCTTCGAGATCAGTCTCGAATGTGTGAATCGGAGGGGAATCCGAATCCAGGCCGGAGAGGCTGACGATGACCTCGTCGTCCGAACCCTCCATCCACATCCCGCTGGAGTATGGTCCGGTTCCACCCTCGCCCCGGACGATGTACCACGCGCGTTCCTGCCCATCGAGGGAGGCCTGCAGCGTCCCGAGGACACCTTCCTGCCCGGAGGGCGTGGAGCCCTCGGTGTCCAACCCGGCACGGGCCACTGCCGCAGAGGCGTCTTCCGCTTGCCGGTCGCCGCAAGCCGCGAGCGCGGCGGCGAAGGCGGCGAGGGCCCAGGCGAGGAGCATGGCTCCCGCCGGTCGGGGACTGCCGGCGGGCCTCCGGGAGGGCGCCGGGCTGTGCGAACGTGGGGAAGAGGGCATGGGGATGGCTGCTCCGTGGGGGGGGAGTGTCGGTTCTTCATGAGGACCAACGGAAATGGTGGGCGTAGCCCGACACCACCATCGCCGGGGGGCATGGCGGCCGCTCCCGAACCCCTGCGTTGGAACGGGAAAGAGACCTTGCCGGTGGCCACTACTTCGCGTTCGACCGCTCCGGCCCTGCGTGCCCCCTGTAGAGAGGACAAGCAATCCCATGCGATACCCTTCCGGATGCCTGCTGCTGCTCCTGATCCTGTTTCCGGCACCGTCACCGGCCGAAGGCCAGTTCACGGTGAAGGGCGGCATAAACCTGGTCGACGTCTTCGGGGACGACGTCGAGGCCTCGGACACACGGCCGCGGCTTGCCGGTGGAGTGGGCTTCGACATGTTCGACGTCGGACCGTTCACCCTTGCGCCAGAGATCTACTATGCGCAAAAGGGCGCGGATAACTTCCAGAGCCGCCTGGCGGCGGGCGAGGCCGCGGAGATCTCTCTGGCGTACGTCGAGATCCCGGTCCTGGTCAGGCTGGCGATCCCGCTGGGCGGAACGCGCCTTCAGACCTATCTGGCCGGAGGCCCGGTCTTCGGCTGGCAGCTGGATTGCCAGGTGAGGGCAGACGCGGCAGGCGCCGAGGAGGACTGCGGACAGCTCCTCGGGGGCCAGGATCAGCTGGAGGAGACGTTGAAGGAATTCGAACAGGGAATGATGATCGGCGCCGGGTTCGCCTTCGAAGTGATCCGCGGGATGGGAGCGGTCACCCTCGATGCGCGATACGCCCGGGGGCTGACCCGTCTCAGCGAAGCGGAAGACGGCCCCAGGATCCAGAACCGCGCCCTCTCGGTGCTGCTCGGATATCGATTCGGGTTGGGGGGTGGCGGGTTCTCCCCCTAGCTCGTCAGCGGGGCTCCGGTCCGCCGCCGGCCGCTGTCTCCGGGGAGAGCGAATCCGGAAGGTCGAGCGCTTCCAATGCCTTTCGGCACTCGACGCGCAGTCGTGCGGGTGTCCGTGGGCTGGTTTCCAGAACCGCGAGGGCATCCCGGATCAGGGGGGCGGCCTCGGCGCGGTGCCCCTGAAGCGCGAGCGCGGCACCAATACGGCAGTGGGCAGTGGCGGTCGCGAAATGACCTTCCGGGAGCGCGCCTTCCAGGATTGCGGAGGCTTGCCGGCCCAGCTGCTCTGCACCGCCCCCGTCCCCGCGCCGCAGCGCGATCTCCGTGCGTGTCAGAAGCGGAAATGCACGCTGCGGGTGGCCTGGAGGCAGCAGGCGCCCGTACAGCTCCGCAGCTTCCAGGGCGAGCGAGTCGGCTTCTTCCAGGCGGCCCTGCCCGAGAACCGTGGCTGCCAGGTTCTGGAGCGAGGAAGCGACCGCCAGCGTGTCGCCGCCCGGAAACTGTCGGCGCCGATCCAGAACCAGCCGGTGGGTTTCCTCCGCTCCCGACACATCGCCAGCATCGTTCAGGACGATGGCGAGATTGTTGAGGCTGTTGATGGTGTTGAAGTGGAGCGGGCCCAGCGATGCCTCCAGGCGCGGCACGGCGGCGCGATACAATGCGGCGGCGTCGTCGAGCCGGCCACGGGCGTGTTGAAGCTGAGCCAGATGCACCTCGGCGAGGGCTGTTCGCGGATGCTCGGGTCCGCTGATGCTTCGATGAATCTCGATTCCCTCCCGAGCGGCCGCCTCCGACTCGTCGAGTCGGTCAAGGAGCCGATAGGAGTCGGCGAGTGCGCTCAGCGCATCGGCCAGCGTGTTGCGTCCACCCGGGCCGAGTGAACGAAGGATCCGCACCGCCTCGGTCCGGTGAACCAGGGACTCCTCCAGCCGGCCAGCGGATTGATCGATGGAGCCGAGTCCCAGCAGAGCGTTCGCTGCCTCGTGGCTGCCGTCGGGATGCGCACGGGCAAGGGCCAGCCGCTTCCCCTGGAGGACCTCCGCCGAGTCCGGCTGCCCGGCGCGGGCGAGGATCGCTGCGACCAGCCCGAGATCGGCCAGCTGTTCGAGCGAGCGTTCCTCGCCGATTTCCGTCCGGACCTCGATCGCCTCCGCGAATAGCGCGAGGGCAGGGTCCCGGAGGTCCAGCCGCTCGTAGACCGTCGCGATGCTCGACAGCAGGTCCGCGCGAAGGAGCGGTCGGTCTGCCAGCTCGCCGCGGGCCCTTTCGGCCCCCAGCTCCAGCGCCTCTACCACGGTGATCTCGCGACTGTGCGATGGATCCACCGCATCGTACGGATCGGCCGCCCGGAAGAGATCGACCAGGAAACCCTTGATCTGCTCGGCCCGCTCCGCGTGCAGGCGGGCCTCGTTGCGTTCCACTTGCAGACGACGCGACTGCACCTCCAGCGTGCCCACATAGCCCGCGGCCGCCAGCACCAGTCCCGCCGCCACAGCTGGGAACCAGGGGTTGCGCCGGGCGAATTTGCGCACCCGGTAGCCGACAGAGGGCCGGAGAGCCGTGATGGGGTGTCCATCGAGATGCCTGCGGAGGTCATCGGCGAGGGCTTCCGCAGAGCCGTACCGCTCCTCGGCCTCCGGCCGCATCGCCTTCAGCAGAATGGTGTCCAGGTCGCCCCTCAGCGCCCGCCGCTTCTCGGACCTCGCCGGCTCGACGGCTTCGCTCGGGAGCACCGGCTGACCGCGCTCCGCGACGACCCCCAGCCCCCGCTTCTCCGGGGGGGAGGGGCGTCGGCCGGTCAGCAGGAGGTACAGCAGCACGCCGAGCTGATACACATCGGAGACAGTGGTGACCGCTTCTCCACGTGCCTGCTCCGGGCTCGCGTATTCCGGGGTGAGCAGCCGCGAGCCGGTGCGGGTGATCTCCCCCTGCGGCCCCTCCACCGGGTCCAGGAGCCTGGCGATGCCGAAGTCCAGGAGAATGGCCCGCCCCTGCCGATCGACGAGGACGTTGGACGGTTTGATATCCCGGTGAACCACCAGCCGCCGGTGGGCGAACGCGACCGCGTCGGCAACCTGAAGGAAGAGCCGGAGCCGTTCGGGAACGTCCAGCTCCTGCGCGTCGGCCCAGCGGGTGATGGGCTCCCCCTCCACCCGCTGCATGACCAGGAACGGCCGTCCGTCCGGGGTGGTCCCTCCGTCCAGCAGCGGTGCGACGTTCGGGTGAGTTAGCGATGAGAGAATGTCGCGCTCGTCGTGAAAGCGGCGTACCACATCCTCCGTATCCAGGCCACGACGCAGGACCTTCAGCGCCACCTTCTGGCTGTAAACACCGTCGGCGCGCTCCGCTTCGAAGACGGTGGCCATCCCGCCTCGGCCGAGCTCACCGGTAATGCGGTAGCGCGCCACCACGTCGCCGGGCTGCAGTCCCACCTCCGGTTCGTCGTCACCGAGCTCCTCGCCCGTCCACGCCCGGAGCAGGTTGAGTCCCGGGCCGGTGGGCACGGTCGATGCGGTCTCGGCCTCGGCGACCAGCGAGACCACTGCGCGGTACAGCTCGACATCCACGCCGCACGCCTCCGCAATGAAGGGCTCGCGTCGTTCCGAGGGCAGTTCGAGCGCGTCCGCGAAGATCGCGTCGACTTCGTTCCAGCGGTTCCAGACGATGTCATCCAGAGGATTCACGATGCTCGCCGGGTTAGAGAATGTCTGCCGCAGGTCCGTGGCGGTCATCGCCGGGTTTGAGAAGGCGCTGCAGGTAGACCCGCGCCCGCGCCCATTCCCGTTCGACGGTGCGGGTGGAGACCTGGAGAGCTTCAGCGGTCGCGGCCACGGTGAGGCCGCCGAAGAACCGGCATTCGACGATGCTGGCCATGCGCTGGTCGTGGCGCGAAAGACGCTGCAGTGCCTCGTCCACAGCCAGCACCTGAACCACTTCGGCGTCGAAGGAACCCGGCACCTCTTCCAACGGAACCCGGGCCAGGTCTCCGCCACGCTTCGCTGCCTGGCGGCGTCGAGCGTAGTCGATCAGGACGTGACGCATGGCCTTCGAGCAGAAGGCGAAGAAATGGCCGCGGCTCTTCCATGTGCCGCCGTCCACCCCCTCCAGGCGCAGGTAGGCCTCGTGCACGAGGGCGGTGGTATGGAGCGTTGCATCGCCTTCCATGGTGCGGAGGTGACGACGGGCGATGAGTCGGAGGTCATCGTACACCAGGTGCACCAGTGCATCCAGTGCCC
The DNA here is from genome assembly GCA_964605505.1 of uncultured Gemmatimonadaceae bacterium. Classification (GTDB taxonomy): domain Bacteria; phylum Gemmatimonadota; class Gemmatimonadetes; order Longimicrobiales; family Gaopeijiaceae; genus CAZSDD01. The sequence continues at coordinate 10,084 of CAZSDD010000075.1, forward strand.
CGTCCTCGCCATCGCTCCATTGCTGGACCAGACGGGTGATGCTGCCTTTCGAATCAGACATCGAACTCCTGCCTACCAGAGCATCCAAATCGGTTCCACGGGGGTGGGGAAGGAAAGGACCCCCTCGGCGGCCTTGGGCCGAACCGTAATGTGCACGGTGACTTCAGCGGCTCTCTGATCGGGAAGAAGAACCCCATCCGGCAAGACCAGTGCACGCTTCAGGGAACCCGTTTGGAATACCGAGTCCAGAGCCACCGGTTCCGTGACCAGTTGGGAGAGGGATCTGCCTTCTGGAAGAAGCACGGTAACGCTATCGGGCTCAGGCCGCAGCGAAACCAGCTCCAACGAGTCCGGCAGGCTGCCTCGGGACGGAACATGGACCTCAAGCAGGGTGGGCGTCAGCGGCCATGCTCTCACCTCCACAACCTCCGGATCGACGCTCTCCAGGGTGATCTGGTCCGGAAGGTTCAGATTGCCGCGGTCGATGGTCAGTCGATTCTCACCGTCCTGGGGCTGGTCCAGAGTGAGCGTAACGACCAATTGGTCCGGGTCAAGAAGCCGAAAGGCCTGGTCTGGACCCGAAAGCCTCACCCGTACCGTATTGGGTCCCACCTGGATCCTCCAGTCTGGAGGCACATTCCGATACTCGATGGGCACTTCGAAGCTGCGGTTTACGACCTCCGGACTGTACGCAAACAGGATCCACATCAGTGCCGATACTCCCAGGGAAAGCGCCGCCGTCCACAGACTGCGACGGTTCAACCATCTTCCTCGAAACCGATCGGTCTTGCCGTAATGCTTCTGCCAGAAGGTGCCCAGCCGCTCCCTGAGCTGGGACGCATTCTCCAACTCGGTGATTGCGCCTTCGTGGGCCACACTGATCGTGCCTCGTTCCTCCGAGACCACCACGATGAAGGCATCGCAGACCTCTGCGAGCCCGAGGGCCGCGGCATGCCGGGTACCGCCATAACGAATCACGTTCGGGGGAACCGGCGCCAGGGGAAGCTGGACCGCAAACCTGGTCGCCGTAGCCCCCTCGAGGAGGAGGGCACCATCGTGACCGGGGGTTCGATGATCGAAGAGACTGAGGAGAAGGGGCAGGCTGAGGGCTCCCCCAAGCTCGATTCCTCCCTGCAACTGATGATCCCAGGGCTCCGCTCCTTTGACGGCAATGAGGGCTCCGGTGCGCATCTCGCCGAATTTGGAGGCGACGTTCACCAGAAGATCGACGGTGCGAGTTTCCGGCGAAGCCGGGGAGGAACGGCGTGAGAAGAGCCATGTCCCCGTCCGGTCGAACATTCGCCGCAAGTCGGTTTGAAAAGCAACGATCGCCGCCAGGAGGATGGCGAAGAGCAAGACGGTCGTCACCTGACCGATGAGGTACAACTCGAGAAAGCGTGCCGAAAGAAACACTCCCGCGAGGATGGCGAAGAGCACCCCGATGCCGCGAACGGCGCTCTGGGATATGCTGCGCATCATCCAGGAGAAGAGCACAAAGAGGAAGAAAGCCACCAGCAGCACATCGATCAGATCGGTCGTGCGGAGAGCAGATATCAGATTGACCAGAGACCCGCGGAACGACTCGATCATGATCTTCCTCATTCTGTCCAGCTGTTACGGTCCAGTCCGAAAGGCGCGTCACCGATCTCGGGGGCCCCTCCCCTCCCGTGCTTCGATTCAACCCAATCTACCTGGAATCATGTCCCTCCAACCACGGTGTCCAGTTTCCGGTAGATGGCCGCCCGGGGGTGGGCGGTCGGACGGAGACAAAGGGGGTCCGCCTGAAACATACGACGAATTGGACCAGACCCGGAACGGGTAGGTTCCTTTCAGGAACAAAACTATGTGGGGGGATGGTCAGGCCCTCGATTCCCTGGTGAGGACCGCCTTCGTTGTAGTGGGTGACGTGGGCCGTCACGGTGCGACGAAGGTGGTCTTCGGGCAGGAAGATGAAGGGGTATGGCTCCGAGGGATGGTGGGTCTGCCGCCAAGTTTCTCCCCCCCCCCCGGCCCCCACGCCATCCCGGCTCCTCTTGGCAGGGGCACGCTGGTCTGCGGGATTCTGGCGAAGGTCTGCTATTCCCTGGGCCCCACTAAGCTCCCTGCCCTCCTGGCGGCCCTGGATTGAAGAATGAGGATCGTGGGGTGGTTGTTCTTATAGTGTTGCAGCAGGAGGGTCGGAGTCCTGGGCCTCCTGGGTGGTGTGGCGGCGATGCTGGCCTTTGCCAACCTCTCCCTTCGCCGGCCCCTCCGAGGGGGCGAACTGGATCCACCCGTCGGCTTCGAGAAGTCCTCCGGTGGCGGTCCGAAGCTGTTTGACGAGAGGAGAAATCCCATGCGATTGAGTATGCACCCCGGTTGGGCCCTCCTGATCCTGGCCGGCGCTTCTCTCACCCTCTCCTGCGGGGACGACGGCGTCGGCCCCTGGGACGACAGGCCGGTGGTGGGCCTGGCAGTGGAGCCGGCGGGGCTGACCCTTTCGGGGGTTGCAGCCACGGGACAGCTCGACGCCCAAGGGCTTTCGGAGAAGGAGAAGTGGATCTCCAACCCCAGGGTCACCTGGTCGAGCCTCAACCCAGCGGTGGCCACGGTGGATCCCACCACGGGGGAGGTGACTGCGGTGGCCAGCGGCCAGGCCACCGTCCGGGCCGTGGGTAACGGGGCCGAGGGGTATGCTCTGGTCACGGTCTCGGTTCCGGGTCTGGGGCTCCCCACCAGCTGGACGCTGGACCAGGGTCCCAATCCCAACCTCCATGGCGTCTGGGCCGGCTCTTCCAACGACGTGCTTGTCGTGGGCTCGGGGGGGACGATCCTCCACTATGATGGAGCGGACTGGAACGGATACCCCGGGACGCATGGGGACTTCCAGGGGATTTCCGGGTCCTCGGCCGATAACCTCTTCGCTGCCACTCCCGGGGGTATCAGCCGCTTCGACGGCACGGCCTGGAGTCCGCCCGTCGCGCTCCCCCAGGCCGGCCTTCTGAAGGACATTTTCGCCCCGACCGCCACCACGGCCTTCGCCGTGGGATACCAGAACACGGTGGCTCGATACTCCGGGGGGGTGTGGAACCTCCAGGCCCTGGGCGCCGATCCCGCCACCGCCTGGTACGGGGTGGGGGGGAGCAGTCCCGATGATGTGTATGCGGTGGGGCGTTGGCAGGCGTCGCCCGGGGGGCTCGTGTGGCACTTCGATGGGACGAGTTGGCAGGAGGCGTTTGCCGGGGCGTCGGGGATCCTCCGGGATATCTGGTCCTCCTCTCCCTCCGACGTCTTCGCCGTGGGCGATGACAACTATGACCAGGGGTTTCCCGGAGTCCTCCACTTCGACGGTACGGCGTGGAGTTGGATGGATGCCGGACAGCGCCGCCACTTGGAGGGTGTCTGGGGGAGCGGGAGTCAGGATGTCTTCGCCGTGGGGGAGGAGGGGGCCGTCGTGCATTACGACGGGACGGGTTGGACGGAAATGGAGAGCGGGACCACGAACTTTCTGCTGGCGGTGGGCGGGAGCGGTCCCAATGACGTTTACGCCGCAGGAACCGGTGGGCTGGTGCTCCGCTATGATGGGAACGCCTGGACCCCGTTGCGGGAAGGCGGGCCCGGCAGCCACCTCTATGCTGTCTGGGGGCTCCCCGGGGATGACGTCTTCGCTGGCGGAGCCTCGGTGATGCGCTTCAATGGGGGGACGGGATGGGTGGGGACCGGGGAGGTCGGAGTCGGGAGCTTCCAGGCTCTCTGGGGCGCCTCTTCCGAAGAGGTCTACGGAGCCAGAACCTCGGGAATCTGGCGTTTCGACGGGGCCCAATGGAACCAGCTTCAGGTTGCAGGGAGCTTCCGAGGAATCTGGGGATCTTCCCCGGCGGATATCTTCGCCGTGGGGACCGGTGGAGCGGTCCTTCATTCCGGCGGCTCCAACTGGGTCGCCATGGGCAGCGGCACCGGCGCGGACCTCCTCGGGGTCTGGGGAACCTCGGCTCAGGACGTCTTCGCCGTGGGTGATGGTGTTATCCTGCATTTCGACGGAGAGAATTGGTCCGGGATGCAGGGAGGACCGGAGGCCAGGCTCAATGCCGTCTGGGGGACCGCCTCCGACAACGTCTACGTCGTGGGATCAGGTGGAACCATTCTGCGGTACGACGGCGTGGGGTGGAACGCCATGAACAGCGGAACGGAGGCGGAGCTCATGGGGATCTGGGGGACCTCCTCGGGCGACATCTATGCCACTGGCCCCGGTCTCCTCCTCCACTTTGACGGCTCGGCCTGGACCCCCCTTACCCTCCCCTTCCATGGGGACATTCGGTTGTGGGAGGTCTGGACATCCTCCGTGGGTCCGGTGGTGGCGGTGGGTGAGTTCGGTACCATCCTCCGAGGAATACGCTGACGGGGTGGGGCTTTCCAGTCGGGTCCGTGTGGGACGATGACCGGATGTCGGCTGACGTAGGTGGAGTTGCGGCGCACGGGGATAGCCCGCTTCTTGTACTGGAGCGGACCGGCCACTCGATCAGGGTCTTTGATTGGGCCGGAAAGCCGGTGGGCCAGATGGGACGATATGGTTCTGGTCCAGGAAGATTGAAGACGATCCCCAGCAGATCGCGAATCCGAACGGAGACCATCGGATGACCAGGCCACAGAAGGAAAAGCAGGACGAAGGGGGTGACAAAGGGGGTGAGGTTGCCACTCCGAAAAGAGCTGCCAGGGAAGCCCTTGCCTTCATGAGAGCCAACGCCGACGAGGCGCGGGCCGCCTCCTTTCAACGATACTTCAAAGAGCCCGTGG
>CAZSDD010000076.1:0-14530 GCA_964605505.1 uncultured Gemmatimonadaceae bacterium
TCGACATCGCCGTCATCGCCGCTCCCACCGCCGACCCCTTCGGCAACGCCGACGGTTCCCACGGCCCCTCGGCCTGCGGCTCCCTGGGCTTCGCCCTGGCCGACTCCATCTACGCCGATCACGTCATCGTGGTCACCGACAACCTGGTGCCGTTCCCCTGCATTCCCTGGCAGATCCAGGGCAACAACGTGGATTTCGTGGTGGAGGTGGACTCCATCGGCGATCCGTCCAAGATCGTCAGCGGCACCACCCAGATCACAAAAAGCCCCGATCGCCTCCTCATCGCCGAGTATGTGGCCCGGTTCGTCCGGGATGCGGGGATCATGAAGGAGGGGTTCTCCTTCCAGGCCGGGGCCGGAGGAATCTCTCTGGCCTTCGTGGAGTTTCTCCGGGAGATGATGCAGGAGGCCGGGGTGAAGGCCCGCTTCGTCCGGGGAGGGTCGACCCAGTACCTGGTGGATCTTTTGAACGACGGCCTCACGGACTACATCCTGGACGGCCAGACCTTCGACCTGGCCGGGGTGGCCTCCATCGGGTCCGATCCCCGGCACGTCCCCTCCTCCCCCTTCACCTCCTACAACTACCACGGAAAGGGGAACTTCGCCTCCATGGTGGACGCTACCGTCCTGGGGGCCACGGAGGTGGACGTGGACTTCAACGCCAATGTGAACACCCACTCCGACGGCGTCCTCCTCCACGGAATCGGGGGTTGGCAGAACTGCCTCTTCGCCGGATGCACCATACTGGCCATCCCGGCGGTCAGGGACCGGATCCCGGTGCTGGTGGATGAAGTCACAACCCTCACGGGCCCCGGAGAGCTCATCGACGTCATCGTTACGGAGCGGGGCATCGCCATCAACCCCCGGCGGGCAGACCTCATGGATGCCGTGAAGGGATCCGATCTTCCCATTCGAACCATCCAGGAAATCAAAGAGGAAGTGGAGGGGATCATCGGAGGGAAACCGGCCGGGCCGAAGTTGGGGGATAAGCCCGTGGCCGTCATCAAGTGGGTGGACGGCACGGTCCTGGACACGGTCTGGCAGGTTCTGGACTGAACTCGGCTTCCCTCTCCATCGAACGGGAAGCCGGATCTCGTGTACACTCGTCCGGAGACCGACCGAACTCCAGCCAGTGGAAGGCAAGCCAGAGATGGACCCCATCGTCGAATGCGTACCGAACATTTCCGAAGGCCGAAATCCCGCCGTCATCAAGGAGGTCACCGACGCCATCGAGGCCGTCCCCGGCGTGACCCTTCTGGACGTGGATCCGGGAGAGAAGACCAACCGGACCGTCATCACCTTCGTGGGAGCCCCGGAAGCCGCGATGGAGGCTGCCTTCCAGACGGTGAAGCGGGCCGCCCAGGTCATCGACATGGCCCGGCACAAGGGGGAGCATCCCCGGATGGGGGCCACCGACGTGGTGCCCTTCGTCCCCGTCTCAGGCGTGAGCATGGAGGACTGCGCCGAGATGGCCCGGAAGGTGGGGAAGCGAATCGGAGAGGAGCTGGAGATTCCCGTCTACCTCTACGAACACGCCGCTTCCACCGCCGAGCGTCGGAACCTGGCACGAGTCCGTTCAGGGGAATATGAGGGCCTGAAGGACAAGCTACGGGATCCGGAGTGGGCCCCGGATTTCGGCCCCTCGTCGTTCAATCCCGGAGCCGGGGCGACGGCGGTGGGGGCCCGGGAATTCCTCATCGCCTACAACATCAACCTGAACACCACGGATCGGCGCTACGCCAACGAGATCGCCTACGAGATCCGGGAGCGTGGGCGCTGGAAGCGTGTGGGGAATACCGAGCCCTTCTACTACAAGGGCGACGTTGTGGACTTCCCCGAGGACGGCACCTATCCCTGCGGGAACTGCGACTTCGTCGGGGACTCCTTCGAGGCATTGGAGGAGCACTACTCCGAGGTCCACGACGGCAACCTCCGGGCACGGTACGAGGACCTGGAGATCGACCCGGAGAACCCCAGCGGCCATGTGTTCAAGGACGGCCGGTTCAGGAACGTGAAGGCCATCGGCTGGGTCATCGACGAGTACAATCGGGCCCAGATCAGCATGAACCTCACCAACTACAAGGTGAGCCCACCCCACCAGGTTCTGGACGCCGCCCGGGAGGAGGCCCGGAAGCGTGGGATCATCCTGACGGGCTCGGAAGTGGTGGGGCTCATTCCCTTCGATGCCATCCGGGAATCGGGCCGGCACTACCGGAAGAAGATGATGAAGTCCACCGGCATTCCGGTTCCCGATCTGGTGGAGACGGCCGTCCAGTCCATGGGCCTCAGGGACGTGGCCCCCTTCGACCCCGAAGAAAAGGTCCTGGCCCTCCCCACCGTGGACGGCGAGTTGGTGAACAAGGCCACCTACGACTTCGTGGACGAGGTCTCCCGGGACACCCCGGCCCCTGGCGGTGGATCCGTATCAGCCCTGGCCGGAGCCATGGGAGCCGCCCTGGGCGCCATGGTGGCCAATCTCTCCATCGGGAAGGGAGAGTTCGATGATCGCTACCGGGAGCTCTGTGAGCTGGCGGAGCGGGCTCAGGCCCTGAAGGACGATCTGGTCCGGGGAGTGGACGAGGACACCCAGGCCTTCGACTCCGTCATCCAGGGGATGCGGATGCCCAAGGACACCCCGGAGGAGCGGGAGGCCCGGGACGCCGCCATCCAGGAGGGCTACAAGGCCGCCACCCTGGTACCTCTGAAGACGGTGGAGCAGTGCCGGGACGCCCTGGCCGTCTGCAAGGAGATGGTTGTCCAGGCCACGGATGAGATGATCAGCGACGTGGGAACCGGAGCCCTGGTGGCCCGGGCTGGCCTCGTCGGTGCCGCCTACAACGTCCGCATCAACCTCAAGAGCATCCGGGACGAGGAGTGGGGCACGGAAATCAGGGGCCGGCTGCAGGGGCTGGTGGAGGAGGGGGAGGATCTGGCCCGGCAGGTTGAGGAATTCATGAACGAGGCTTTGGGCTGACCCTTCGTCCCTCCTCTCCGGATTTCATTGCAGGGCCGGGGGGACCGGCAGTAGAGTAAAGCGGAATCGGACGACGAAGATTCCTCGGGCGCCGCGAACCCCTTCCATGCCAGAGGGAGTCGGATCATGCCACAGGACCCCGTTCCCGCCTTCGAAAGCCCCTTTTCTCCTCAGACCCGCCGCCGTTTCCTTTCCCTCCTGGGAGGCGCCGCAGCAGCCGGCACGCTGGGCGTCCAGGAGCTCAACGCCGCCGTCTATGGAAGTCTGGCCCGGTTGAACGCCGGACTCGGAGGTCAGGAAAGCCCCGACGGCACCTACTGGGAGGCACTCAAAAAGCACTATCTCTTCCAGGACGGCCTCATCATGATGAACAACGGCACCGTGGGCCCCATGCCCGAGCCGGTGTTCAACACTCTCTCGGACTCTTTCCGTGTCCAGTGCACCAGCCCATGTGAGGTCTACAACACCTTCGGCACCCGTCGGGAAGAAGTGCGGAGCAAGCTGGCCCGCTTCCTGGGAGCCCACTCCTCAGAGATCGTCATCACCCGGAACACCACCGAAGGAATGAACTTCATCGCCAACGGCCTGGACCTGTCCCCCGGGGACGAGGTGATCCTGTCCGACATGGAACACCCTGCGGGGCTCCACCCCTGGCGCCTGAAGGCGGAGCGCCACGGCGTCGTCCTGAAAGAGGCGGCACTGGGCCTTCCCCCGGCCTCGGTGGACGAGTTCGTGGGGAGCTTTGAGAAGGCCATCACGCCACGGACCCGGGTCATCAGTGTCAGCCACACCGTCTTCATCTCGGGGCTCATCTCACCGGTGAAGGAACTCACGGAGATGGCTCACCGGCACGGAGTCCTGGTCCTGGCCGACAGCGCCCACGGCCCGGGGATGCTGGACCTGGATCTTCACGCCATGGGCGTGGATTTCCTGGCCGCCAGCCCATACAAGTGGCTCGGCGCTCCTTGCGGCTGTGGCATCCTCTTCGTACGGGACGATGTGCAGGACCAACTCTGGCCCACCATCGCCAGCTCCGGGTGGGAGGACCGGGAGAGCGCCCAGCATCTGGAGACCCTGGGACAGCGGGCCGACCCCATCATCTTCGCTCTGGGAGAGGCCGTGGACTTCCAGACCAGGGTGGGCAAGGACCGGATCCAGCGCAGGATTCAGAGCCTGGCAACGTACCTGAAGGAAGGCCTCTCCGAAATCGAGGGAGTCACCCTCCACACCAGCATGGACCCCTACCTCAGCGGGGGACTCACGGCCTTCTCCATGGAGGGCGTCGATCCGGAAGCTGTGGTCAATTACCTGAGGGAACGGTACAACCTGGTGACCCGGACCATCGGCAGCGACGCTCGGGGAACCCGCGGGGTTCGGGTATCGACCCACGTCTTTGTTTCCACCGAGGACGTGGACAAGGTTCTGGAAGGAGTCCGGACCTTCGGGTAGCGGGGCATGCGAGCCGGAAACCCGCCGGGGCAGGAACCTGCCCTGGGCGGGACCGGGCCCCAACCGATTCTCCACTCTCGTTCCATCAAGCCGAAACGGACTTCGCGGCCTTATCCAGGTCCTCCACCGTCCCGGCCACCAGCAGCGTATCCGAGTCCTTCAGAGGAGCGTCGGGATCGGGGGTGGGTTGAACATGGTCCCGGAGCATATCATGCACGGCGACGACCACGATTCCCATCTTTCTGGGAAGACTCAGCTCCCGCAGAGAATGACCGATCCATCCATTCGGAACCGCCATCTCCTGGAGGCCGATTCCGGAACCGAACTCCACGTAGTCCAGAAGAAGCCGATTCGCGATTCGCCTTCCCAGCCGCATCCCCGATTCCTGCTCCGGGAAGATGGTCTCCGTGACCCCGATCTTTTCAATGAGGCGGGCGTGCTCGTGGGAAATCACCTTCACGTAGATCTCTTCTACCCCCAGATCCCTGAGGACGAGTGTAGCCAGAGCGCTGGCAGTGATTTCCTCCCCGGTACTGATGATGGCTGCATCCGCGTTTTCCGCCCCGAGTCTCTTGAGGTCCCTGGGATTTGTTCCGTCTCCTACGGCGGCCCTGGTCACAGTGCGCCCCAGCCGATCCACCCGATCCGGCGACACGTCGATTGCGGCGACTTCGTGACCGAGCTCATGAAGCGTTCCGGCGATGGTCGCCCCGAAATTCCCAAGTCCCACGATGATGAATCGTTTTCTCGCCATACTCATTCCCTCCTGATCCTCACAGGTCAGCCAATCATCACGTCCTCGTGGCTGTATCGGAAGCCGTTGGAGCCGTAATCCCTGTCTCCTGCCAACGCCGTGGCCACCACCAGAGGACCCACCCTTCCCGTAAACATCAGAAAGATGGTGATAACCTTTCCCAGCTCACCCATCTCTCCGGTGAACCCCATGGAAAGCCCCACCGTATTGAACGCGGAAACCACCTCGAACATGTGACCCAGAAACTGCCCGCCGGCTTCCCCGGGTCCGCCGGTCGCGGGCGAGAGGAGGATCAGGAGAAAGACGCCGATGGTCACCATGCCGAACATCAGGACGAAGAGACCCACCGCTCGATGAACCGTCTGCTCCGGCAACGACCTCCCCCAGGCGCTGGCCTCCCGATCTCCTCGTAATCGAGCAAGAGCCAGAAGGCCGATCACGGCGATTGTCGTAGTCTTCAGACCCCCGGCCGTAGATCCTGGAGATCCGCCGATGGACATGAGGAGAATTGTGAGGAAGTCGGTGGCTTCAGAGGTAGCGGAGTAATCCACGGTGTTAAACCCAGCAGTCCTGGTCGTGACGCTCATGAACATCCCGTTCAGAATCCGATCCACGGGCGTGAAGCCGGACAGCACATGTTCCCACTCCAGAAGAAGGAATAGGATACAACCTCCCATCAGCAGACCTCCGGACATGGTCAGCACCAGTCGGGAGTGCAGGCTCATGTCTCTCCGGCCTCTCGTTCCTCGTCTCTCCCACAGCCCTCTGATCTCCTCCAGCGTGAGGAATCCAATGCCTCCCAGGACGATCAATCCCATGACCACCAGCAGTGAAATCCCCGACTCCTGGAATCCCGTGAGAGAGTCCGAGAAAGTACTGAATCCGGCGTTGCAGAAGGCACTCACGGCATGGAACACCGCATGCCAGAGAGCTTGCCCTGGAGAGAATCTCTCCACCCAGACGAGAAAGAGCGCCAGAGCCCCGATGGCTTCCAGAGTGAAGGTGACCAGGACCAGGGTCTTGACCATCTTCCGGGGGTTGAGATCCGGGAGCACCTCCGTGAGATCCGCCGACAACGCTTCGTGGTGAAGAGAAAGGCGTCTTCCCACTGCCAGGAGCGCCAGAGTGGCGAAGGTGAGTATGCCCAGGCCCCCCAACTGAATCAACAGAAGGAGAAAGGCCTGGCCCCAGATCGTGAAGTATGTGGCGGTGTCCACCACGATGAGCCCCGTCACACAGACCGCGCTGGTGGCTGTGAACAGAGCATCGGTCCAGGTGAGTCCCTGTCCTACGGTAAAGGCCGGGATCGCCTTCAAACAGAACGTCCCCGCGAGAATCAGGGAAAGAAAAGAAAGAAGGAGGAGGCGCGGAGGATTCAACCGGTCCCGGAGGCTGAATGGAGCTTGGCCGGACATCTTCGCAGGGGGTGATCCGGACGGAAGGGAGGATTCACGAAGAGAGCTCCAGGCCCGCTTCACCCCGGATCGTGACCTCTCTCCGGGGACCCGTGATCCTCGTCCCAACGGAGCACTGCCCGGCATACGGCTTCGGGAATGGACGCACCGACGCCCAGGACCTGCCCTTTCTCATCCTGGACCTCCCAACCGCCTGTGGGGGTCATGGCCAGGAATCCATTGGATGAGACGAACAACCCGACCTTTCGAGCGAGATCAAATGCGGCTTCAGGATCCTCGCAGAACATGGGAACGTAGCGATCCGGCTCCTTGGCCAGAGGAACTTCGGGCCCCGCCGGAACCTGCTCATGGGCCAGAGGTCCCTCGGGAGGAGCCAGAAACCGCCCCTCCTCTTCATGGGGCAGGGGAAATCGATCCCGATTTGCCCATACGACCCAATGGTATCCGAGGATCCGAACGGCCAATTCCTCGTTCAGGGTATTCCTTGTTCCCAGCCTCTCCTCCGCCATAGCGGTGCCCCTCCTCCTTCCGACCCGCAACCCGGATGAGATCGCCATCCCATCAAGGATAGGCCCGGCCCGATAAGAGGCGCACAAAGAACCCATCAAAGCGCATTAAGAAGCTGTTAAGGAAGATCGTCCAGGTCAGCGGCGGGCAAGCTGAGATTGAACACGCTTCCCCCAGCCAGTCGTGGGCTGTAGGTGACCTCACCGCCCTGCAGTTCAACCACTCGCTTGGTGATTGCCAGTCCCAGGCCCACCCCTCCCGGGGTCGCCTCGGAATGGCCGTCCGGACGGAAGAACGGCTCGAAGATCCGGACGATGTCTTCCTCCCGGACCCCTGGCCCCCGGTCCAACACACTGAACAGGAGGTTCGGGCCGCGACGGGAAACCTCCAGTTCCACCGGTTCCTCGACGGGGCTGTGGCGAAGGGCATTCTCAAGGAGATTGACGAGGGCTCGAAGGGCTTGGACGAAGTCGAAACGTCCCAGTAGAAGGGTCCCGTCAGGAGGGAGCCTGACCTGGATACGCTGCTCTCCATTCATCCCCCTGAGCTGTGCCAGGGCTGTGCCCACGAGATCCTCGGCAGCGTTGATTTCCATCTCTATGGGAACGACGCCGGCCCGAATGCGTGAGAGATCGAGAAGATTGGTCACCATCCGATTCAACCGATCGGCCTCTTCCTCGATGATGGCGGCCCGATCGTCCCCGGACTCCCTTAGCTCGGTGGCCGCAGCACGAATGGATGTGAGGGGGGTCCGAAGGTCATGGGAAACGCTGGCCAGGAGGGCGTCCTTCATCTGGTCTGCCTCCCTCAACGCCTCGACACGTTCCGCAAGGGCCGCTGCACGCTGACCCCGATAAAACATCTGGGCGGCCACCATCCCGGTGATGAGGAACGCCACCAGAACCCACCAATCCAGAGGATCGTGAATCCCAAGGGTATAGAGGGGTGGAAGCAGGAAGAAGTTGAAGGCCAGGAAACAGACCACGGAAAGGACGAGCCCTACGACTCGACCACCCCGGGTGCTTCCACCCAGGACGACCAGCAGAAACCCCAGGGCCATCTGTGCCTTGTCCAACGTTCCCCGAAACGCCCACAATACAGCGGTGACACAGATGGCGATGATCAGCCACACCAACAAAGCACGGAGGGCGGGCCCGAATTCCCCCTCCCCGAAACCGGGTGCACCCTCAGCTTTCGATCTCGAATCGATATCCAACGCCGGGCTCCGTGATGATCAGAGAGGGCCTGAGAGGATCAGGCTCGAGCTTCCTTCTGAGATTGGCGACATAGACCCGGAGGTATTGTTTCGGATCCCCGGATGAGGCGGCCCAGACCGACCGGAAGAGCCGTTGATGTGTGAGAGTCTTGCCCGGGGCCCGGAGAAAGGCCCGAAGTAATTCCCACTCGGTAGGGGTCAGATGCACGTTCTCGCCACCTCGTTTTACCGTTCTGGCGCCCGTGTCGATGGTCAACACGCCAATCTTCAGCACTCCCCCGTCTCCCGGCAGTTCCGATATGCGGGAACGTCGGATCTGTGCCCTTACGCGGGCTTTCAACTCAGCGGGACTGAAGGGTTTGGTGACGTAATCGTCGGCCCCCAGATCCAGGAGTTCCACCTTCTCCCGCTCGGCGAGGTGAGCGGAGAGAATGATGATGGGGGAATTGGACCACTTTCGTATCTCGCGACAGACCCACTGGCCGGGGCGGTCCGGGAGCCCCAGGTCCAGCACGATCAGGTCCGGGCGCCGAGCTGCCGCCTCCGTAACGGCCTCCTCGGCCGTGGCAGCCTCGACGAGGCGGACGTTCTGCTCCTGCAGCGCATTCCGGAGGGCCCTTCGAATATGCGGCTCATCATCGACGAGGAGGATCAAAAACTGATCGTGCATGACTCCACATCCATTCCCACCCGCCTTGGTTGCCATCTCCCTGGCCTCAGAACACCGAAATTAGCGATTCATGGACGTTGCGGAACAGGCCCCGCCCTGTCCCGGCCCACGATCCGGCGCATACCCGCACTGCCCGACGTTTCCGGCTGTCGAGACCGGATCGGCCACGCCGGCGGTCACCCGAGGGCCATAGGACCCACCAATCCCTCCCGGTACGGAAAGAGGGCCGGCGTCCCGCCCGTATGCAGAAAGACCACGTCCTCTCCTTGCTGAAACACGCCATTTTCCACAAGATCCTTCAAGGCCCACATGGACTTTCCCGTGTAGACGGGATCCAGGAGGAGACCGTCCCGGCGGGCAAGGCTTTCCACGGCTTCCACCACTTCAGGAACCAGGACCCCGTACCCCCTGGCCAGGTAATCGTCCAGGACGGTGATGTCGGTCTCCTCCAGCTTCTCCGCCACTCCCAACTCCCGGAAAACGGCCTGGCCGATCTCCTTCACATAACCGGAAACGGTCTGGGCATCCCCGGCAACGCTGATTCCCACAATGCGTGTGGATGGAGAGAGGAGCTTCGCCCCCACCAGAAGCCCGGCCTGGGTGCCGGCGGATCCCGTGGCCAGGACTACGGCTCGGGGTGTGAAACCGCGGATGGCTGACTGTTCCATGATCTCGGCGAAGGCCCGGACGTATCCCAGGGCACCCAGGGGCCGGGTCATGTCTCCCTCCATGAGGGAGCCACCCACGGGGGCCAGGTAGGGTTTCCGCCCGGCCTTTCGCTCTTCCTCCACCACCGGGGCCACGAATTCCCTGACATTCTCGAGCTCCAGAAAGGACTTCCCTTCCGGTGCCTCCACCACCCGGATCTCGGCGCCGAAGAGATGGTCCAGCAGGAGATTTCCGTCCACAGCCTGGGAGGTTCCAGCCTTCTTCAGGAGGACGAGAACAGCCCTCATGCCCATCAGAGCCGCGGCAGCCGCCACCTGGCGGCACCAGTTGGACTGGACGCCGGCCCAGGTCACCACCGAGTTTGCCTCCCGGGCCTCCACGTCCGCCATGATGTGCTCCAGCTTCCGGGCTTTGTTTCCTCCGAAGGCCAGGCCGGTCTGGTCGTCCCGCTTGACCCAGATGTATGGCCCTGAAAGGGCGGTGGTCAGACCGGGAAGAGGCTCCAGCGGGGTAGGAAGGTGGGACAGGAGGATCCGGGGAACCCGGTCCAGGCGGGCAATGACCTCGTCGTGAGTCATTTCTGCGCTCCTTTGTTTCCGTATCTTATCCCGATCTTATCCCGAATCCCATGCCAGGGCCCTGGAGATGCAGAGGAAAGCTTGGTCTTTCTCTGCTCTTGACGGACATTTCATCTTACTTGACGAACATTTCATCTTGAAGGATGACCGAAGATCGCTCCGACACAACCATCAGGGAATGGAGGAAATGGCATGGCCGAGATTCGCGTGTTTACGACTCCCACATGTTCCTACTGCCAGAAGGTGAAGGGTTGGCTCTCCGAGCAAGGCTGCGAGTACACCGAACTGGATATCACCAAGGACGTACAGGCCCTCCGAGAGTGGCGGGCCCTCTCAGGAGGAATAGGGGTTCCTGTCACGGCCCATGGAAAGGACCTGGTCATCGGGTTCGATCCGAACCGCCTTTCTCAACTGAAGACCTGCGCGGAAAACACCCGGGCGGTGGATCCCGCTGAGCTTCCGGACGACGTGGCCTGACCGGTCAACGCAAATTGAGGAGAGCTTCCACGATCCCCCGGGAATAGAACCCGGCCAGGGTTTCCAGGAAGACGGGAAAATCCATGGGGGAAAGGGCGTCGGCCGTGTCCGAGATGGTCCGGACCACCGTGACAGGCCTCTCGTGCTCGAAGCAGACCTGGGCCACGGCCGCGCCCTCCATTTCCACACAAAGGAGGTCGGGAAGTAGGCGCACCAACTCCTCCCGATGATCCTGGCGAGCGATAAACTGATCCCCGCTGGCTACCAGCCCCTGGACCACTTTCGGGTGGCGCCCCCCCGGTGTCCTGAAGGGGGAACGCTCAATCCCCGATACCCCACCCGCCTCCAGGAACTTTCCGATTTCCTCGAGACCCCGAACCCGACGGACCGGGTCGGTTTCAAAACGGGTCTTGCCAAGAAGAGGGATTTCGAAGCGCTGGATTCCCGGCACCGGTGACGCATCCATGTCGTGCTGGATGAGCTCGGAGGCCAGGACCACGTCCCCCACCTGAAGATCGGCGTCCACGGCCCCGGCCACGCCTGTGAAGATGATCTCCTCAGCTCCGAAGTGCTGCAGAAGGGTGGTGGCCACGGAGGCGCTGGCCACCTTGCCCCACCCGGAAAAGGTCAGGACCACCTCCTGATCGAAGAGGACGCCCCGATGATATTCCCTGCCTCCCAGAACCGTGATCCCGGGTTCCGTCTCCCTCAGCTCTCCAAGGAGGGCGCTCAACTCCTCCTTCATGGCGCTCATGACTGCGATCATCCCGGTCCTCCAGGGGCGGGGGTGAAAACCCCGGCTTCAAACCTCTGATCTCCTTCCCGAGAGATTCCGGCCGGAGAGAATGCCCCGAAAATCACCTCTCCACCCTTCGTCTCCAACGAAGATCTTAACGTCCCATTCAGCTATGACCAATTCCCGGGAGTCCTGTTTTCTTCCCTTCATGGAATCGGCCCTACCCGGAAACCCATCCACCCCTCCGTCGGGGGTTCACATCGCGTTGCACCGGTTCGATGCACCCAGAGGAGTTCACACGGATGTCATTGAGCGGTTCGCATGCGGTGAGACACCAACCCGACACTCGAAGGAGGAATGAACCATGTACCTGACCACCACAAAGACTCGAAAGGCGATCGCGGTCTTCACCCTGGCCATGGGGGCATTCGCCTCGCCTGCGTTAGGCAAAGGCATCTCTGATTGCTATGACAGCGTGCTGAGCATGTGCGACGACGCCATGGAGGACGCCAACTACCTGGAGAGGTTCGCTCTGGGCCTCGTCTGCACCGGAATGCTGGCCGGATGCGGATTCGAAACTCTCTGATCTCTATTCGTTTCCCCCGGGTGCTGAAGGGCTCTTGAACCTGCACCTGAACCTGAATCTGAACCTGAACGGAAGGTAGCCGGATGCGGACCGCTCAATGGACTCTTCTCATATTCCTGTCTGCCGTCCTTCTGATCGGGGCGATCCATTTCTCCGTCACCGGAGGCGAGGAGGCCCAGAATCCTTCGGAGCCCGGGACGGGAGCCCTTGCCCCTGTCCTCGACCCCACCCCGCCAAGGGTGCAACGGATCCGATTCCCGGAGACACCCGGTCGCCTGATGGACATGGACGCCGACGGCGAGCGGATGGTTGTCTTGGCCCGAAGCGGCTGGCAGGTCAGCCCGGATGGGGACCCCCGGACCTGGCACGGCGAAGAAACGGCGGGGTCCCCGAACTGGCTTTCCAGACCCGAGTCCATCGCTCTGGGCAAGGAAGCCGTCTTCATCCTGGAGCCCCAGCGGTCCATCCTCTCCGTCTGGGACATGACGGGGGCCCGCCTGGGAGAAGTGTCGATTCCCCGGCGCCGGGATCTGGCCCAGCGGGCTACGAGGGTCATCATCGGACCGTCCGGGCGCCCGGTGGTGGTGCTGCAGGGAATGGACCGGGACGGGACAGGTTACTGGGAAATCCTGGAATTGAACCGGGAAGGCACGGTGACCGGCGTCGTTTCGATCCCCACCACCGAAAAGACGGCAATCTACCAGGAGCCCCAGCTGGCGGTCAGGGGCCCGGCCCTCCTTGCCCTGTCCACCCTTTCCCAGGAGCTGTGGGCGGTGGACCTGGAGCACGGCCAGCTGCATCCTGTAGCGGTTCGCCGAGCCCCTCCCCTCTGGCCGATTCCCCGGGAGGAGCGTCGGAAACACGACCGGATTCTGGCTCGGATGTCCGGAGCCATGGCGTCCCTGGCTCAGCTACCCGACTACTGGCCTCCGGTCCGGGAGTTCACCTTCCTGGGCGACGGGACAATCCTCCAGGCCACGTCCGCAGGAGAGGCGGCGGTCCATATCGAACAACTCAACACCAGACTCGAGCCCCTGGGCCGTGCCAGCCTGAATGGATTCTCCCAATCCGTTTTTCTGGCTCGTGGCCGGGCCTTCATCGCCGAGGAAAGAACAGAAGAGACGTTGGTCTATGAGATCCTCTTTTGAGTCGAGCGGGAGAGCCCGGGAGCTCCAGATCGTGGCTGAAGATCTCGAGGTGGGATACGGCAAGGGAAAGAGGGTCTCTGGACTTCGGGGGTTCAGCGCCGTCTTTCGCCCCGGAATCACCGGCCTTGTGGGACCCAATGGCGCAGGAAAGACCACCCTGCTGCGGGCCATATCCGGGCTCCTCGAGCCCCATGGGGGTCACCTGGTCATCGGGGATGCGGATCCAGGCACCTTCATTTCCCGGCGAGGCATCGGGTTTCTCCCCGAGGTCCCTCCCCTCCCCGGATATCTGACCGGCCGGGAATTTCTCGCAGGCCTTCCCGGCGACACTCTGAACGGCCGGAGAGCGAATGGCTCTCCCACTCTTTCCCTATGCGCCACGGATCTCCTCTCCAGCCCCATCGGTTCTCTCTCCCTGGGGCAGCGAAAGAAGGTGGCCCTGGCTGCCGCACTGTCGGGGGACCCGGAGGTTCTGCTTCTGGACGAGCCCACCAACGGCCTTGATCCCCTGGCGATCCGTGAGCTCCGGGAGGCGCTGGTGGAGGAACGGGCCCTGGGAACCATCATCCTCATCTCTTCGCATCACCTGGACGAGCTTCAACGGATCGCAGACGCCCTGGTCTTCGTCAACGAAGGGACCGTAGCGGGGTCCTGGTCACGGGAAGAAGCCCCCCATGAGTTCCGTCATCTCGAGACCCTCTTCCACCACTTCTTCGGCGGAGGTCGGGAATGACCCGAGGTCTCCGGGTGGCGCTTCATTGGCGCCGTCCACTCTGGTCCCGGAAGGCACCCGGACCCGGGGGAAGCACGGGATTCCTCCTTTTTCCGGCGGCGTTCTTTCTTCCCCTGGAGTCCCTGGGCGTCTTCGACTCCCGGATTCGGACGATTTCCGGCCTGATGTGGATCCTGTCCATTTCCCTGGCACTTTCGATCCGAGCCTCAGCAGAGCTTCGGGATCCAATGTCCATATGGCTTCATCAGAAGGGGATTTCTCCGGGGGAGTCCGCTCTGGAAGATTGGATTCTGGATCTGGTTCTTTTCGCCGGGTTCTCTCTATGGTGGGCTGCCACGGGGGTAACCGCACTCAGCCTCACGGAGGCCGTAACCCTGAGGAATTTCTTTGCTCTTTGGCTCCTGGGAGTCTCCGCGGCCATCCTTACCCACTCCGTGACCTTCCTGCTTTCGGCGTTCGGGGCACCACGGACCTCGGATCCCGTGGCCCTCCTGGCCTTTGTGTCCATCCTTCTGCCCGCCCTGGTCCTGAACGCCCCGGAGTGGGTCTATTCCACCGTGGATTGGATCATCCCGCCATTCCGGTCCACCATGGTCCTCAGCGGAGCCATGCGGGTCGG
>CAZSDD010000077.1:0-2484 GCA_964605505.1 uncultured Gemmatimonadaceae bacterium
AACCGACCTCGTTGGCTTCTTTGGCGAGGCATACAGTATTGAAGAATACGAGTCTGGTGATTTCGCCACCCATATCATGGCCTTGACCGACCCGGGTTACATTGTCCCCGAACCGAGCACCGTGATCCTCCTCGGCACCGGCCTCCTGGCTCTCGGTGGCGTGGCTTGGCGGCGGAAAGATCGGGAGCGACCTGGAAATTGACTGCGCCCCGATTTCGAGGTGGCCCCGCTCATGCGGGGCTTCTTTTCGCACCATTGTCAGGGTACTGTCAACTCGAACTCACCGAAACCGGGGCAGACGACTTCCTCTTGTGGAATCCCTGCGCAGTCAGCCGCTGAACCGCTGGTAGAGGGCCCGCCGCCGCCGGGCTTCCCGAGCCAGATGCCGGGCTTTCTGCCAGTCCCGCATCAGCCGCATCCCGCGGTATGCGGGGTCCGTTGGCCTCCCCTCCGAAGCGGATCGGTACGCCAGGTCCACGGTGTTTCCGTCCCCGGAAATCCTGAACACCCCGAAGAGCGTGTGCCCATCCTCCGCCACCAGATCCAGACGCCAGGGCGTCCGGCTCGTGTCTGCCGAATAGCGATACCGGTTCATCCCGATCACGGCCGTTCCATCCGCCCTGAACTCGGCCCCTCTCACGGTGCCGCCGTGCTGAAAGGCCCACTTGCCCCGCAGGCCACACCCCTCAGGCGCCTCAACCCACTGCCAGGCTGCCAGACCCAGGGCCAACACCCATGCCGCGACCCCCATCACGATGTTCCTCCGCACGCGCTCCACCTCGCTCACATCCTTCCCGCTGAACTCCGTTCCGCACCCCTCGCCCCACGGTCCCCACCCACTGGAATTCTAAGGAGCAGTTATCAGCGAGCTATCAGCATCCCTCTGGCAGATCCTCTGCTCATGGCTCCCGCAACATAAGCGGTCCATCGAAGAACTGGAGTTTCGGAATGGCCCGCCGGGCCGCCAGGGACCTCCCCATTCCCTCCAGATTCCGTGGCCCACCCCGTGCGATCCGGCCTCTCGCCTGTTATCGTTTCCGAATGTCAGAAGAACGGCGGCAGAAAGGTTCCCGGACGTGGGCCTCGAGAGCCATGGCGACAGCGGCGCTACTTTGTTGTGCCGCCTCCGGATGCGGGGATGACGGGCCGGCGGGATTGGGGCCTGCCTCCCTGCCGAATCTGTTCGGAGACAAGCTCTACAGGGCGGACGGGAGCACGGTGGCGGTGGAGGTCCTGGATGACGCCGCCGTGATCGGGATCTACTTCGCCTCCCGGGGATGTCCGGCGTGCGGGGGGTTCACCCCCCTCCTGGTGGACGTGTACAACCAGTTGCGGGAGTCGGGGCGATCCTTCGAGGTGGTCCTCGTCAGCGCCGGTGTCAGCGAGTCGTTCCTTCTTGAATACATGGTGGATTCGGAGATGCCCTGGATGGCGGTCCCGCCCCTGAGCAAGAAGGCCAACACCCTCGGCCAGCGCTACAACATCCGCTGGATCCCGACCCTCGTCATCATCGACGGCGCCGCCAACGTCATCTCCAGGACGGGGCGGGAGGAACTGGTTGAGAAGGGTGTGGCAGCGTACGACGACTGGCTGGCCGCCGCCGGGAGCTGACGGGCTCAGCTCGAACCCGGGAAGACTCCTCTGAGGCCGCTTCCGGTCTGAAGCCGCTTCCGGTCTGAAGCCGCTTCCGGTCTGAAGCCGCTTCCGGAGACCCCCCTCGTCAGCGTACTCTGGTGACGGGAACTTTCAGCTCCATTTCGAAGCAGGGGCCGCCATGAGCCCGAAGAACGGATCCGGCTTCCTCCGGCAGGGCCTCCAGTCCCTCTACCGGCGCTGGCAGCTCATCGCCGGGTCCGAATACGATGCCGACGTGGCGAGCCTCCGTCCCTCCCTTCCCCGGGAAGATCGGCCGCTCGTCCGGGCGCAGATGGAAGCCTGCCTGGAGGCCCAGGGCGGCGAGGTGCTGGCCCGTGCCCGGGCAGCTGCCCTGGGCCAGGCCTACATGGCGCTGAACGCCACGGGCCGAAAGAATTTCCTGCGCCTGATGGCCGCCGAGTTCGACCTGGACGAAGACGACATCCAGGAATCCCTGGATGACCTGAGGGCCGCCAGGACCCCGGAAGAGCGACGTCGGGCCCGGAGATCGCTGCGGCGGGCCACCGAAAGTCCCAGGGCACGCATCCTGACCCGCTTCAACGCTCTCCCCGAGGGAGTGAAGTTCCTGGTGGATCTTCGGGCGGACCTCATCCCTCTGGCCCGTGAAGATCCGCTCCTGGCCTCCCTGGATGACGATCTCAAGGATCTTCTCGCCTCCTGGTTCGATGTGGATTTCCTGGAGCTCCGGCGCATTTCCTGGCAGACGGCTTCCGGGGCTCTCCTGGAGAAATTCATGGCCTACGAGGCCGTTCATCCGGTGGAAAGCTGGGAAGACCTGAAGAACCGCCTGGACTATGACCGGCGCTATTTCGCCTTTTTCCACCCCCG
>CAZSDD010000077.1:2584-9667 GCA_964605505.1 uncultured Gemmatimonadaceae bacterium
GGACCCGGTGGCCCACTTCCACCTCTCCAACGGCGCCGCGGTGGAACGCCTGAATTGGATGGCGGACCGCTCCGGCAAGGGGCTGGGCCAATCGGCGGGGATCATGGTGAACTACCTCTACGATGTCCGGCGGATCGAGGAGAACCACGAGCGATACCGGGGCCAGGGCCAGGTGGTGGCCTCCGGCGGCGTCCGACGCCATCTGAAGGGGTGACCGGAGGGGGAGCGGGCCTCCACGCCCGTGTAGCATCTGACCCGAGGCGGGTTTAGCTTCATTTCCATGAATCCAACGGCAAAACGAATCCTCTGGGTGGACGACGAGATCGACCTGCTGAGGCCGCATCTTCTCTTCCTGCAGCAGCGGGGGTACCACGTCGACGCCATAACCAACGGTGACGACGCCCTGGCACTCCTCCGGCAACGACCCTATGACCTGGTTCTCCTGGATGAGCAGATGCCGGGGATCTCGGGGCTGGAGGTCCTGCAGATCATGCGAAGGGAGGACCCCCACGCCCGGGTGGTCATGGTGTCCAAGTCCGAAGAGGACCACACCATGACGGAGGCCATCGGACGGCGGGTGGATGACTACCTGGTGAAGCCCACCAGCCCCAGGCAGGTCCTTTCGGTGGTGACCCGTATCCTGGAAGGATCGGCCATTCGTCAGCAGCGTGCCGCCCAGGATTTCGCCGCCCGATTCCGGACCCTGGAGCTCGCCAGGCAGGACGCCCGGAGCGCCGACGAGTTCGCCGGCCTCTACCAGGAGCTGGTGGACTGGCACGTGCGGCTGGAAGCTGCCGGGGAGACAGGTCTCCTGGGGTCGGTGTTCTCCCTTCTCACCGAGTTGCGCCGGGATTTCGGGAGCTGGATCCGCCAGCACTATCCCCGCTGGGTCCGGGGAAGCGAGGAGGGGCCGCTTCTTTCGGTGGATCTGGTCCGGGAGCGCCTGGTTCCCCTGCTGGGCTCCGATCCGGTCTTCTTTGTGGTACTGGACTGTATGAGGCTGGACCAGTGGCGGACCATCTCTCCCTTGCTGGCTCCGTATTTCGAGATGGAGGAGGAGCTTCACTATTCCATCCTCCCCACGGCTACACCCTATGCGCGGAATGCCATCTTCAGCGGCTACTTCCCGGAGAGGATCGCCAGGGACCATCCGGGCTGGTGGGACTTCTCCGATGACGAGGGAAGCCTCAATGCCTTCGAGGACGAGCTCCTCAGGGAGCAGCTGAAGCGCCTCACGGGCCGGGACGTGCCGGTTCACTATGAGAAGATCTTCTCCGACAAGGACGAGGAGCAGGTCCGGGGAAGAGTCCGGTCGGCACTGAAGAAGAGGGGCTCGGTGGTGGCCATGGTCTTCAACTTCGTGGACCTCATGACCCACGGACGGAGCGAATCCCCCATCCTCATGGAGGTGGCCAAGGACGAGGCCGCTCTCAGGGGCATCACCCGCTCCTGGTTCGAGCGATCCACCCTCCTGGCTGTCCTGAAGGAGGCCGCGGCCCGGGGGCACCATGTGGTGTTCACCACGGATCACGGATCCATTCTCTGCCAGCGCCCTACAACCGTCTTCGCCCGGAAGGACGCCACTGCCAATCTTCGCTACAAGTTCGGGGGGGACCTGAGGGCCCAGGACCCGGGCACCGTATTCACCACCAGCGAGCAGAAGGACCTGGGGTTTCCCGCGGGGCGGCTGGGAACCACGTACCTCCTGGCCATGGAGGACTTCTTCTTCGTGTACCCCACAAAGCTCCGGGAATACCAGGCCAGGTACCGGAACTCCTTTCTCCACGGGGGCATCTCACCCGAAGAGATGATCGTGCCCATCGTCCACCTCACCCCCCGCACCCGGTAGGCCCAGTAGAGCCACCGGCCAGGCCGAGCCCTTGAAGATCTATCTGCGCATACTGGGATTCCTGAAGCCACACGGCCACATCTTCGTGGCGGCGGTCCTGGCCACCTTCATCTTTGCCGGCCTGGATGCATTTTCGTTCCTCCTGGTCATCCCCTTCCTGAACGTTCTCCTGGTGAACCCCTCGGAGGCCGACGCCGGGAGCGTCAGCACGGGAGACGCCCTCCTGGATCGGGTTCTGGACAACACGCTGGGTCGGATGGTGGACATGGAGGCGCCGCCGGAGGACGCCATCCGGGGCATCATCATCTTTCTCCTGGTGGTCTTCGCCATCAAGAACGTCTTCGACTTCCTGAAGACGTACCTCATGGCCCGAGTCCAGCAGGGAGTGACCCGGGATCTCCGGGACCGGGTGTACGATCACCTGCTGGACCTGGACATGGCCTTCTTCGGCAGGACGAAGATGGGGCAGATCCTCTCCCGCCTCACCTACGACGTGGAGCAGCTCCGGGTCCTGGTGGCCAAGGAGCTGGGGAAGGTCGTGTCTTCGATCTTCGAGTTCCTGGCCACAGTGGTGGGGGCTCTCATCATCTCCTGGAAGCTCACCCTGGTGGCCTTCGTGGTGGTCCCCCTGACCATGGGCGTTTGGGGACCCCTCATCCGGAAGCTGAAGCGCCGGGACAGGCGGGTCCTGGACTCGGCGGCGGACGTGAACACCCACATACAGGAGACGCTTGCGGGAATCCGCCTGGTGAAGTCCTCCTCCACGGAGGAGTACGAGCGGGACCGGTTCCATACCCTCACCCACCGCTTCTACAAGCGGTTCCTCCGGTCCGAGAGGCTCAGGGCCCTGGCCTCCCCCATCACCGAGATGCTCTCGGCGGTGGGGACGGTGATCCTCCTCTGGTACGGAGCCCGGCTGGTGCTGGTGACGGGTGAGCTGACAGGGCCCAAGTTCATCGGCTTCCTCATCCTCTCCATGAAGCTCTACTCCCCGGTGAAGTACCTGGCCAAGTTCCCGGCCCTCATACAGCCCGGGCTGGTGGGAGCGGAGCGGATCTTTGAATTCCTGGACGCCCCCATCGACATCCGGGATCCCCACGGCGCCAGGCCCTTTCCGGGGCTCGAGAAGGAGATCGTCTTCGACAACGTCTCCTTCGGGTACCGGAAGGGGGAGGCGGTGCTGAAGGACATCTCCTTCCGTGTGCCCCGGGGCTCGGTGGTGGCGCTGGTGGGACCTTCGGGGGCTGGAAAGACCACTCTCCTGGATCTCCTGGCTCGTTTCTACGAGGTCCGGGAGGGAAGGATCACCATCGACGGAACGGACATCCGGGAGTTTCCCCTGAAGGGGCTGAGGCGAGCCCTGGGCATCGTGTCCCAGGAGACCATCCTCTTCCACGACACGGTGCGGGCCAATATCGCCTACGGGACGGAGGGCGCCACGGAGGATCAGATCCGCCGGGCGGCGGTGGCGGCCTACGCCCATGACTTCATCATGGAGCTCCCCAGGGGATACGACACGGTGGTGGGTGAGCGGGGGACGGAGCTGTCCGGCGGTCAGCGCCAGCGGCTGGCCATCGCCAGGGCCATCCTCCGGGATCCCCCCATCCTGGTTTTCGACGAGGCCACCAGCGCCCTGGACACGGAGGCGGAGCGCCTGGTCCAGCAGGCCATTGAACGCCTCCTGGAAGGGAGGACGGTCTTCGTCATCGCCCATCGCCTCTCCACGGTCCAGGCTGCGGACCAGATCCTGGTCCTGGAGAAGGGGCGCATCGTGGAAAGGGGATCCCATCAGGAGCTCCTGGCCAGGGGCGGTCTCTACAACCGGCTCTATGAGCTCCAGTTCAATGAGAGCGGCTGGGGGCAGGGGGGCCGGCCGGATCCCGGCGACGGGAATGGCTGAACCCGATCCGGCGCCGGCCTCTTCGCGGAGGCCCACACCGGGCCACCGGTTTCAGTACCTGGCCTATCGGACACTCCTGGGAGTGCTCCGGGTGATCCCGGAGCGGTGGGCCCTGGGCCTGGGGGCCGGTCTCGGCTGGTTCGCCGGCGTGGTTCTGGGCATTCGCAGGGGCGTGGTTCGCCGGCATCTCCGCCAGGCCTTCCCGACGCGGGAGGCCGGCTGGAGGCGGAGGACCCTCGGCGCCTCCTTCCGACACCTGGGGCGGGAGTCCGTGGCTACCTTTCTCATGGGCCGGATGGACAGGGACGAGATTCTCCGCCGCACCGAAGTGGAGGGTCTCGAGGCCATGGAGGCGGCCCTGGAAGAAGAAAAGGGGGTCATACTGGTCACGGGCCATTTCGGAAACTGGGAGATGGGCGGGGCCGCCCTGGCCGCCCGGGAGATCCCCCTGGACGTCGTGGCGCAGCGGCAGCGGAATCCCCTCTTCGACGCTGACATCACCCGGACCCGGGAGAAGCTGGGAATGCGGGTGGTCCCCAGGGACAAGGCTCCCCGGCAGGTGTTGAGGGCCCTGAGAATGGGACGGGTGGTGGCCCTTGTGGCGGATCAGAACGCCCGGAGGAGCGAGCTCTTCGTTGATTTCTTCGGGAAAAAGGCGGCCACAGCCCGGGGGGCCGCCATCTTTGCGCTCCGCACCGGATCCCCCATCTTTCTCGGAGGTTGTCGGCGTCTGGATGGCCCCATCGCGCGCTATGGCGTGACCCTTTCCCGGGTGGAATTCACTCCCACCGGCGACCAGGAAGAGGATGTTCTCCGATTGACGGAGACCCATACCCGTTACCTGGAAAGGGTTATCCGGTCCTCTCCCGAGCAGTACTTCTGGCAGCACCGGAGATGGAAGACCCGGCCTCCGGAAGAAAGCGAGAGATAGGAACCGGGCCGTTCCTCCCTGGTATCATCCCGGGGGTTGTACGGGAGAAGACCCGGGGTTTGTTCGGGAGAAGAAACATGCGGTGGGGGACAACCGGATACCTACCGGGGTATGGAATGGATGGAAGGGACCTGTCGTACCCGACGAGAAAGACCGAGACGTGATCTATATATCGATTCCGGTTCACAACGAGGAGAGCACCATCGGCGTGCTCCTCTGGAAGATCCGGAACGTCATGGGAGAGTTCGGGAGGGACTATGAGCTACTGGTCCACGACGACGCCTCCACAGACCGTACTCCCGAGGTCCTCCAGCGGTATCGCCGCACCCTTCCCCTGAGAATCTTCAGTTCCCGGGAGCGGTTGGGCTATTCCGGATCCCTGGAGCTGCTCCTGCGGGAAGCCGTCAAAAAAGCGCCCTATCCGAAGCGGGACGCCATTGTCACCCTCCAGGGGGACTTTACCGACAATCCCCAGGACCTGGTGCCTCTGGTGAAGACGCTGGAAGGGGGCGCCGACGTGGTGACCGGGACGGTGACGGCCCCCGGCGACGGGGTTCCGCTCCCCATCCGATTCGCACGTTGGGCCGCCCCCAGGATCCTGGGATCGGCCCTCCGGACCTGCCCCGTTTCCGATCCTGTCTCCGGGTACCGTATCTATCGGGTCATCGTCCTGAAGAAGGCCCTCCGCGACCTGGGGGAGTCTCCCCTCATCCGGCATCCGGGGTGGGCCGCCAACGTGGAGCTTCTTGCGCTGGCCGTCCACCACGCCCGTCGGGTGGAAGAAGTGCCTCTTGGCCTCCGGTACGACATCCGGACCCGCAAGACCCGCCTCCGGACCATCCGGACCCTGAGGGAGCTGGCCAGAGTCCGGGGAGAGATAGACTGGACGCTGGAAGAAGGGCCGGCATGATGCGTTTCCGGCCTTTCCTCGGAGCCTCTCTGGCCTCTTCCCTGTTCCTGACCCTTCTGGGATCGGGTCTTCCGGCTCAAACCCGGGATCTTCCCCTCCGGGTGGAAGCCAGGGTCGAGCCGCCGGCGGCCGTGCCCTTCGGCCCCGGGGAGTATCTCCGCTACGACGTGCGCCTGGGAGCCCTGGGCAAGCGGGGGGAAGGGTACATGCGGGTGTTGGGCCTGGATTCGGTTCGTGGGGCCACGACCTACCATGTGGCCTTCGCCATTCAGGGAGGACTTCTCTTCGCGAAGGTTAACGACAGGTATCAATCCTGGTTCGACGTCACGAATCTGGTGACCCGGCGCTTCATCCAGGACGTGGACGAGCTCAACTACGAACGGTACCGGCACTGGGAGATCTTTCCCGAGGAAATGCGGTTCGAGCGGGCCGACAACGGAAACACCGGGGACATCCCCACCAACATGCCCCTGGATGATGTGTCGTTCTTCTACTTTGTCCGGACTCTTCCCCTGGAGGTGGGGGACGAGTACATCTTCCATCGCTATTTCAGGGAGAACGGGAACCCGGTGGTCATCAAGGTTCTCCGGAAGGACACGGTGACGGTTCCTGCCGGGACCTTCGAGACCGTGGTGGTCCGGCCCATCATCCAGACCAAGGGGCTCTTCAGCCAGGGGGGGGAGGCCGAGCTCCACTTCTCCACCGATGAGCGGCGGATCCTCGTGCAGATGAAATCCAAGGTTCCTCTCATCGGCTCCCTCTCCCTTCATCTGAGAGAAGTCACCGACGGGACTCCTCTCCGGGTACCCGGTGGGGAGCCCCCATCCGAGGATGGGCCGGAGCGACCCCCGGAGCGACCCCCGGAGCGCCCCTGGAGCCCTCCGGCTGAAGGGCGTCCCACTTCCGGAAGCTGAGGCCGTGCCGCCTTCACTCCGGACCCAACGTCTTCGCCTGACCTGGGTTCTGGCCCTCCCCTTCCTTCTCCTCTCCCACCCGACGCCCTTCCACATCCTTCTGGGTGCGCTCCTGGCGCTTCCGGGACTCGTTCTGAGGGCGGCGGCGGCCGGATACATCGTCAAGGACGTCTCCCTGGCCATGCACGGACCCTATGCGCACCTGCGTCATCCACTCTACCTGGGAAGCTTCCTGGCGGGGCTGGGTCTGGCCGTCGCCGCGGGAAGATGGCTACTGGTCGCGGGCTTTCTGCTGCTCTTCCCGTTGATCTACACCAGGGCCATCCGGGCCGAAGAGGAGGAGCTGGAGGATCGCTTCGGGAACGCCTGGCGAAGATACCGCCGGAAGGTCCCGGCCCTCGTCCCGGCAACGGCCCTGCGGTGGGCCCGGACCGGGGAGATCGGGGGACCGATCCTGGGGAACGGGCAATCCAGGGAAGATCTTCCCGTCCGGGAAGGTCCCCCGACCTTTCAACCTGGCTGCTTCCGACGGAACCGGGGGTGGGAGGCTCCCCTGGGGGTCCTCGGTGGGTTCGTTCT
>CAZSDD010000077.1:9767-13327 GCA_964605505.1 uncultured Gemmatimonadaceae bacterium
TCCGACGGAACCGGGGGTGGGAGGCTCCCCTGGGGGTCCTCGGTGGGTTCGTTCTTCTCTGGCTTCGCATGCGAGGGCTCTCCTGAGTGCCTTCGGCCCGGGTATTGCCCCTGGGAGCCGCGCGTCTGAGGTTGGGGGAAAATCGAGAAGCACGGGCTTCGGAGAACGCTGAACCCTGCCGGACAGGGGCGTCGGTTGCCGGAGCATTCGAAACGCTCATCGGAGGATAGGACATGTTCAGGATGTGCGCGATGGGGGCGGCCCTGGCTCTGGCGGTTTCGATCCCGGCCTGCGAATCCCCGGGTGGGGACGCCGGGGGCGAAGGAGTTGTCCAGGACGTGGAGGAGAAGTTGGCCCAGTACACCACCGTTCAGCTTACCACCGACGTCAGCGCCCTCTCGGAAGCCGAGAGAGAGATGATTCCCATCCTGGTGGAGGCCGCGGATGCCATGACGGAGGTCTTCTGGCAGGAGTCCTACGGCGACAGGGAGGAGCTCCTTTCCTCTCTGGACGATCCGGCGGCGCGGGCCTATGCCGTCATCAATTACGGCCCATGGGACCGCATCGCCGGAAACGAGCCGTGGCTGCCCGGCGCAGGGCCCAAGCCGGCCGGGGCCAATTTCTACCCGGCGGACATGACGGTGGAGGAGTTCGAAGCCGCCGCCGGGGCGGCTCCCGACGGCGGAGAGGCCCTTCGAAGCCTCTACACCATGGTGAGACGGGACGACACGGGGGGCCTCGTGGCCATCCCCTACTCGGAGTTCTTCTCCGACAGCCATGCCCTGGCTGCCGACCGGCTCCGGGCGGCAGCGGCCCTGGCCGAGGATCCCGGGCTTCAGCGGTACCTGGAGCTTCGAGCCGAAGCCCTTCTGACAGATGAGTACCAGGCCAGCGACTTCGCCTGGATGGAGATGAAGGACAACGGCATCGACGTGGTCATCGGCCCCATCGAGACCTACGAAGACCAGCTCTTCGGCTACAAGGCCAGCCACGAGGCCTTCATTCTGGTGAAAGACCGGGAGTGGAGCCGCCGGTTGGCCCGCTACGCCGCGTTTCTTCCGGAGCTGCAGCGGGGCCTGCCGGTGCCGGACGCCTACAAGGCCGAGACCCCCGGATCGGATGCCGACCTGAACGCCTACGACGTGGTCTACGTGGGCGGGGACGCCAACGCCGGATCCAAGACCATCGCCATCAACCTGCCCAATGATCCCGAAGTCCAGCTCCAGCGGGGGGCCAGGCGCCTCCAGTTGAAGAACGCCATGCGGGCCAAGTTCGACGAGATCCTGGTTCCCATCGCCGGAATGCTGATGGCCGGTGACCAGCAGGATATGGTGACCTTCGACGCCTTCTTCGAAAACACCATGTTCCACGAGGTGGCCCACGGCCTGGGCATCAAGAACCTCCTGGACGGGAGCGGGACGGTCCGGGAGGCCATGCGGGACCAGGCATCCTCTCTGGAAGAGGGGAAGGCCGATGTCCTGGGCCTCTACATGATCGCGGCCCTCCAGGAGATGGGAGAGCTGGATCCGGATCACAGCCTCCAGGAGAACATGGTCACCTTTACGGCTTCCATCTTCCGCTCCATCCGGTTCGGGGCCTCCAGCGCCCACGGACGAGCCAACGTGGCCCGCTTCAACTTCTTCCAGGACAGGGGAGCCTTTACCCGGGACGACGCCACCGGGACCTACCGGGTGGATTTCCAGAAGACCCGGGAGGCCATGAATGATCTCTCGGAGCGGATCCTCCGCTTCCAGGGAGAGGGGGACTACGATGGGGTGGTGGCCTTCATGGAGGAATATGGGTCCATCCGGCCCCAGCTCCAGGCGGACCTGGAACGACTGGCGGAAGCCGGAATTCCCGTGGACATCGTCTACGAGCAGGGGGTGGGCGTTCTGGGGCTGTGAGGTCCCTGTTCCGCGACAGTTTTTCTTGGAGGTACTTTGGTACTGACGACACGGGTACTCCTGTGGGATTGTGGCGGGCCTGTTGCACGCTGAGCTTTCGAGTGTGAAAAACCCGCCGGCCTGAGCCGGCATCAACTCGGAGGCAACGAATGTTCAGAGGTAAGGGTGGGCGCCCGGGCAGGCTCATGGGACTGGCGATGGTGGCATGGCTTCCCGCCGCGCTCCTGACGGCCTGTGAGAACGATGACCCCGCCACGGAGCCGGAGCTCCCCCCCGCGGGTGTCAGCGTCTCTCTCAGCGCAGATGTCGATACGGTCACGGTGACCTGGACCGCCGCAGCTACGGCCACCTCCTACCGGATCGAGCTGGCCGGCGGCTCCACCATCACCCGGACGGCCCCGTTGACGGAGAGCACCGCCGTCTTCACCCAGGCCGACGGCGTGGAAGACGGTGTGGAGTACACCGCCACCGTTTTCGCCCTGAACGGCAGCGGCGAGACGGCCAGCACCAACGCTCCATCCGTCACCACCGACTTCTTTCCCTGGGACGAGTACTACGAGACCTCTCTGCACCGGACGGGAATGGGAAAGCAGACCTTCTACAACGAGGTTCCCAACGGGGGCTTCGAGAAGTTCGTGGGTGTGCCTTACGAGGAGCTTGCCTGCCGGGGCTGCCACACACCGGGGCTGGGCTTCGGAACGGTCCAGGGCGAGCGCGGATGCCTCTCCTGCCACGATACGGACGACCCCACCCTGGGGGCCACGGTGGAGAACGCCACGCTGGAAGGTGCATGCGGCACCTGCCACAGCCGTCAGAAAGCCGAAGCCTTCGTGCACGGTTTCGCCGACGTCCACCGGGATGCCGGCATGGGCTGCATGGACTGCCACACCATGGGTGACGTCCACGGCGACGGAACCGAGTACGCGTCCATGTTGGAAGAGGGGGCCATCGATGCCAGATGCAGCGACTGCCACACCTCCGTGGCCTCCAACACGTATCACAACATCCACAACGACGCGGTGGATTGTACAGCCTGCCACACCGAGAGCGTGGTGACCTGCAACAACTGCCACATCGAGACGGAGCTGGAAACCGGTGCAAAGCTGGCCTACGGCCAGTTCAAGAACTGGAACTTCCTCCTGAACCGGAACGGGAAGGTCCACACCGGGAACTACCAGAGCGTGGTCTATGACGACAAGTCGGTCGTGGCCTTCGGTCCCTATTACGCCCACACCATCGTGAGGAACGCTGTGGACGGATGCGGCGACTGCCACGGAAGCCCGGCAGTGGGAGACTGGTTCGAGGACGGTGTCATCGACGTGGTGGTGTACGATGAATCCATCGGCGATCCGAATGGGAAGAATCTCACCTATCAGCAGGGGATCATCCCCATTCCACCCAACTTCTTCGAGGGTGGGCTTCGCTTCGACTTCGTCACCCTGACGGCTGTGGGCAGCGGTGAGTGGGAATTCGTGAAGACCGGTGCGGACATCTATCAGATGCTCTATGCCACGCCCCTGACCCAGGCCCAGATGGATGCCCTGAAGTAGGGAAGCGATACGGAGACGGAACCGGCCCGGGGCCCGGGTTCTCCGAAGGGGCGGCTGCCGAGAGCAGTGCAGCCGTGCGTTGAAGAAGGGATGAGTCAGAGGGCCC
>CAZSDD010000077.1:13337-14187 GCA_964605505.1 uncultured Gemmatimonadaceae bacterium
CCCCTGACCCAGGCCCAGATGGATGCCCTGAAGTTGGGAAGCTATACGGCAGAGGGCCCACCGCCGGGCTCGGCGGTGGGCCCTTCTGTAACCAAGGGGCGCGGGACCGTACGCACGGTGGTGTGGTAGGAGGCCGGCGGCGCTCCTGAGCCGCCGCGCCCCGCCCGTTTTCCGGCTCTACCGGTTCGCCTCCACGAAGATGGTCACCTCCACATCACCCCCCACGATGACGGTCTGGGCCCAGTTGGCCACGCCCACCTCGAACTCCCGGCGATCCAGCTGGGTGCCGGCCTGGAAGCTGGCCACCTGGGTGATCCCACCCAGCATCTCCCGCATGGGGCCCTCCGGAATCTCCTGCACGCCGAGCATCGTGATGGGCAGCTCCACCTCCCGGGTGATGCCCTTGATGGTGAGATCTCCAGTGGCCACCATCTCGTTCTCTGACACCTGGCGCACGGAGGTGCTCTGGAACGTCATCCGGGGATGATTCTCCGCGTCGAAGAAGTCGGCGGACCGCAGGTGATCGTCCCGTCGTTGGTTTTTGGTGTCGATACTGGCGACCTGAACGGTCACGCTCACCGAGCTGTTCTCCGGGGATTCCCGGTCGAACCAGAACTCCACGTCGTAATCCTTGAAGGTTCCCGTGACGGGCGTGAAGAAGTGTCTCACGGAAAAGTTGATCTCCGTGTGTGGCTTGTCGATGTTCCACGCCGTTGCCTCCGGGGGGCCGACGGGCTCCACTGAATTCGTGGGATCCTCTCCGTGGGTGGCCGCTATGGTGGCGATGCCCAGAAGGGCAATGGTGGGCAGTGGCCAGATCTTTCTCATGTTCCTCTCCTTTTCGGTGGTG
>CAZSDD010000078.1:0-3691 GCA_964605505.1 uncultured Gemmatimonadaceae bacterium
ATCTTCTCACTGGCCGGCATCCGCCTCCAAATCTCCGTCCTGGCCGGCGCCCTGGCTTTTGCATCCTGCGCCCCGGAAGAGGTGGACCCGGGACGAGGCGTTCATCGCAGACCCCCGGGGTCCAGAATCGGATGGCCCGGGCCATCTTTTCGGGAATTGAGGCCTACTCCACCCCGTCCCAGCAGTAGGTGCAGAGCTTCTCTTTGGGAAGCCCGATGGCCTCCACCAGGTCGTCCAGGCGCTGGTAGCGTAGAGATGTGAGCCCCAGTCGCTCCCGGATAGCCTCCACCATGGCGCAGTAGGCCGGGGAATCGGGGTCGGTGAATTTGGACAGATCCTCCGGCTCTCCCCCGGCCACCTGGTGGGCAGCCCTCCGCCCGGCCAGGTCCATTTCGGAGCGGGACTGGGAGAAGTTCAGGAACTTGCACCCGTAGACCAGGGGCGGGCAGGCGGGACGCATGTGGACCTCCCGGGCCCCGTAGTCGAAGACCCGCTGGATGATGTCCTGAAGCTGGGTACCCCGAACGATGGAGTCTTCGCAGAAGAGAATCCGGTTTCCATCCATGAGGTCCCGAATGGGGATCAACTTCATCCGGGCCACCAGGTCCCGGACCCGCTGGTCCTGGGGCATGAAGCTTCGGGGCCAGGTCGGCGTGTACTTCACGAAAGGCCTTCCGTAAGGCCGCCCGGAGGCGTTGGCGTACCCGATGGCGTGTCCTGTGCCGGAGTCGGGAATCCCTGCCACCAGATCCACCTCCACATCATCCCGTTTCTGCAGGGCCGCGCCGCAGCGATACCGCACCGCCTCCACATTGATCTCCTCGTAGCTGGAGGCGGGATAACCGTAATAGACCCAGAGGAAGGCGCAGATCCGCATTCGATCTCCCGGAGGCGTCAGCGCTCTTACGCCGTCCAGGCTGACATGGACCACCTCCCCGGGGCCCAGGAAGCGGTCCACCGTGTATCCCAGGTTGGGAAGGGCGCAGCTCTCGAAGGTCACGGCCCGTGCGCCATGCTTCTTCCCCAGAACGATAGGCGTTCTTCCCAGCCGGTCCCTGGCGGCGATGAGGCCATTTTCATTCAATATGAGGAGGGAGCAGGAGCCTTCGATCTTCTCTTGCGCCAACCGGATTCCGTCCTGGAAGGTCTCTCCCTGATCGATGAGATGGGCCACCAGCTCCGTTGGATTTACCTTTCCCCGGGTCATCTCGGAAAAGTGCACGCCGTTGCTCTCCAGGGCCTCCCGGACCAGAGCGTCCAGGTTGTTCACCCTCCCCACCGTGACGATCCCATAGGTGCCATGCCGGGAGTTGATGAGGAGCGGTTGCGCTTCGTTGTCGCTGATGACGCCGATACCGCTGGGGCCCGCCATGTCTCGGAGATCGTCCTCGAATTTGCTCCGGAACTGAGTGTTGGTGATGTCATGGATGGAACGCTGGAACCCATCTCCGTTCAGCACCGCCATCCCCCCCCGCATGGTTCCCAGGTGGGAGTGATAGTCGGTTCCGTAGAAGAGGTCCGCCACACAGTCCGATTCGGAGACAACGCCGAAAAATCCGCCCACGCTCTGGCTCCTTTGGGATCTCAGAGACGGCCCGGTGGAATGGCTTTCCCCGCGGTCGCCGAGCCGGCCTCGACCCCGGGGAATTTCAGCATGGGGCAAGGAACGTCATGGGAGGCGGATGGGCAAGGGGCCCGGATCTGAATACCTTCTTGTCCATCTCTCCCGAAAGGCCGCCTGAATCCCCATCCCCCATCCGGATCTCTCCGGCCCGGCAGAATGCGATTCCCGGTGGATCGGACTTGGAAAAGGGGGGTAATCGGCGGGCATCGGAACCCACTGACCACTGCACATCCGGCCATTGCATATCCGGCCCCTGCAAATCTGACCACCGCACATCCGGAGTAGATTTCGATGGAAACCGGAGCCAAAGGGCCCACAGGCATCGTCCTCCTCAACATGGGAGGCCCCGCAAGCCCCGAAGAGGTGGGCCCCTTTCTCCTGGAGCTCTTCGAGGACCGGGAGATCATCCAGCTTCCGGCCCAGAAATGGCTTGGCCCCTTCATCGCCAGGCGTCGGACGCCAAGCGTCACGAAGCTCTACGAGGAGATCGGCGGCTCCCCCATTCTCCACTGGACCCGGGTCCAGGGACAGGGAATGGTGGAAAGGCTGGATCGGATCTCCCCGGAAACGGCTCCCCACAAGTTCTACGTGGCCTTCCGGTATGTGCACCCCTTCAGCGAAGACGCCCTGGAGCAGATGAAGGCCGACGGCGTCAAGCGGGCCGTCGCCTTCACCCAGTATCAGCATTATTCCTGCGCCACCACCGGGTCCAGCCTGAACGAGCTCTGGCGGGTAGCGGGCCGGCTGGGAATGGCCAGGGACTTCGAGTGGAGCGTCATCGACAGGTGGCCCACCCATCCCGGGTTCATCAAGGCCATGACCAGGACGGTGAAGGACGGCCTGGAGAAGTTCCCGGAAGAAGAGCGGAGTGACGTGCTTCTCCTCTTCAGCGCCCACTCCCTGCCCCTGAACATCATCGACCGGGGCGACCCCTATCCCCAGGAAGTAGGCGCCAGCGTCCACGAGGTCATGAAGGAAGGAGACTTCCCGAACGAGTTCCTCCTCTCCTATCAATCGGAAGTGGGGCCGGTGCGCTGGCTGGGTCCAAGCACGGAAAAGGTGATCCGGAACCTGGGGGCCAAAGGAAAGAAAAAGGTCCTGGTTATCGGGATCGCCTTCACCAGCGATCACATCGAGACTCTTTCCGAGATCGACATCGAGTACGCCGAGCTGGCTCACCAGTCGGGGATCACCGACTTCAGGCGGGCTCCCGCCCTGAATGGGGAACCCCTATTCCAGGACGCCCTGGCCCGGATCGTCAAAGAGCACCTGGAGCGGGGAGAAGCCTGCACCAGCCAGTACGGCCTCCGGTGTCCCGGGTGCACCAACCCGGAGTGCCGGAACATCCCGAATCCGGTGGCTCCCTACAGCCGGACCCCGGTGGGAAGGACCTGAAAAACGTCCAGGAGAGAATGCGGAGGCTTCTGGATGCGCCGAGATGGGCCGGGACAGGAGTAGTCGGCGTCGGGGGGAAGCTCAGGGGAGGCCCGAAGATCCCGATAATGGGTAAAAACCCATGAAAGACAGAAAAAATCATTGCGTTCTCCCGCCGTAAGCCCACATATTGGCCCACAAACCGATAAATCAGCGGGCGCCAGGGAACGGGTTCGTGGATCATTCCACGCGGTTCCGTCCGTGCCGTCATCTGAACAGTCCAGGCGAACTCGATCAGGGAGTGTCCCATGCCTCATTCCCGGCCAACCCTGTGTGGATTGAGCGACTCCACCTTCCGCATCAGCACGTCTCTTGCCGCTGTGCTCTTCGGTGTCTGGATTACTTTCGTGGGAATCCTCGCGGTCCTGGCGAATCCCTATCTGATTGTGGCCTATTGGTTTCTGGGGTTCGCGGGCCTATTTGCCTGCTGTGGGGCCCTGATCAACTCCTGTCCGCTGGCCGATGAGTCCAGGAAGGCCCGCCATCCAGTTCGGGCCGCCGGCTGCCTCCTGGTTGCCGGCGCAATCGGGTGGCTGTTCTGGGCTCAGGCCAAACCGGCCATGGCATCCCGGACTGATACCCTCGAGCTCCTGGGTACCATCCTGGCCATGGCCATCGGGTTGGGGCTCCTGA
>CAZSDD010000078.1:3791-14035 GCA_964605505.1 uncultured Gemmatimonadaceae bacterium
TCCAAATACGGGACGAGAGGAGCGGACCCATGGCGGACTTCGCGTATCAGGACCCCTTCCCCCTCCAGGAAGATGACACGCCCTACCGGCACCTGAGTTCAGAGTACGTTTCAGTGGCGGGTTTTGACGGCCACGAGATGTTGAAAGTGGATCTCAGAGCCCTCACCCACCTGGCCCGGGAGGCCATGCGGGACGTCTCCTTCCTGCTCAGGCCAGGGCACCTGGAGCAGGTGGCCTCCATCCTGGAAGACCCGGAGGCCAGCTCCAACGACCGGGGCGTGGCCCTGGCCATGCTCAGGAACGCCGAGGTGGCCGCAGAGGGTGTCCTCCCCTTCTGCCAGGACACGGGGACGGCCACCATCTACGCCAAAAAGGGACAGCAGGTGTGGACGGGCGGCGGCGATGAGGAGGCCCTCTCCCGAGGCGTCTACGAGACCTATACCGGGGAGAATCTCCGGTACTCCCAGACCGTGCCCCTGACCATGTACGAGGAGAAGAACTCGGGGAACAACCTTCCGGCCCAGATCGATCTCCACGCTGTCGGAGGAATGGAATACAAATTCCTGTTCGTGGCCAAGGGCGGCGGCTCAGCCAACAAGACGTACCTCTTCCAGGAGACCAAGGCTCTCCTGAACCCGGAGAAGCTGGTTCCGTACCTCACCGAGAAGATGAAAACGCTGGGGACGGCGGCCTGTCCTCCCTATCATCTGGCCTTCGTCATCGGTGGGACGTCGGCGGAAGCCAATCTCAAGACGGTGAAGCTGGCCAGCACCCACTACCTGGACGGTTTGCCCACGGAGGGCAACGAGATGGGTCGGGCATTCCGGGACGTGGAGTTGGAAGAGCGGCTTCTGGAGGAAGCCCGGAAGACGGGGATCGGTGCCCAGTTCGGCGGAAAGCACTTCGCCCTGGACGTCCGGGTCGTCCGCCTCCCCCGGCACGGCGCTTCCTGTCCCGTGGGCATGGGCGTCTCCTGCTCGGCCCACCGGAACGTGAAGGCGAAGATCAACAAGGAAGGTCTATGGATCGAGGAGCTGGAGCGGAATCCGGGACGGTTCATTCCCGAGGGGGTCCGGGGTCGGAAGGAAGAGGGCGTGGTGGCCATCGACCTGAACCGACCCATGGAAGAGATACTGGCTGAGCTCTCCAAGCACCC
The DNA here is from genome assembly GCA_964605505.1 of uncultured Gemmatimonadaceae bacterium. Taxonomy (GTDB): domain Bacteria; phylum Gemmatimonadota; class Gemmatimonadetes; order Longimicrobiales; family Gaopeijiaceae; genus CAZSDD01. Next base: position 4,948 of record CAZSDD010000078.1, read on the forward strand.
CGTGAAGACGCGGCTCTCACTGACCGGAACCCTGATCGTGGGCCGGGATATCGCCCACGCCAAGATCAAGGAACGCCTGGACGCCGGGGAGGAGATGCCCCAGTACCTCAAGGACCACCCCATCTACTACGCGGGCCCGGCAAAGACCCCCGAGGGGATGCCTTCAGGTTCTTTCGGGCCCACCACCGCCGGTCGCATGGACTCCTACGTGGATCTCTTCCAGAGTCACGGTGGCTCCATGATCATGATCGCAAAGGGGAACCGGAGTCAGCAGGTCACCGACGCCTGCGAAAAGCACGGCGGATTCTATCTGGGATCCATCGGCGGCCCGGCCGCCCTCCTGGCCAAGGAGAACATCACGAAGGTGGAGCTCCTGGAGTATCCGGAGTTGGGAATGGAGGCCATCTACAGGATCGAGGTGGAGGACTTCCCGGCTTTCATCCTGGTGGACGACAAGGGGAACGACTTCTTCAAGACACTGGGGTAGGCAAGGAAAGCCGGAAGAGGTTTTTCAGGTTTCAGGAATGCACCGGGGTTCCAGCAGAATCATGAACGTCCTCGTCACAGGTGCCACCGGTTACATCGGCGGCCGACTCGTCCCCCGCCTCCTGGAGGCCGGGCACTCGGTCCGGGTTCTGGTTCGGGATCCGGATCGTCTGAAAGCGCGCCCCTGGACGGATCGGGTGGATATTCTCCGGGGGGATGTGGGCTCATCGGAGCGGGTGGCGGAGGCCGTCCGGGGGATGGACGCCGCCTACTATCTGGTTCATGCCATGTGCTCCGGGCCGGACTTCGCTCGGACGGACCGGAAGGCGGCGGAAGGCTTCGCCCGGGGGGCTCACGGGGTCGCCCAGGTCATCTACCTCGGGGGGATCCTCCCGGGAAACGAGGCCATCGCCAACTCCAAGCACCTTCAGTCCAGAGCTGAAGTGGGAGAGATCCTCCGGGAAAACCTCCCCACCACCGAATTGCGGGCCGGCCCCATCATCGGCTCCGGCTCGGCTTCCTTTGAAATGGTCCGGTACCTCACCGAACGCCTGCCGGTGATGGTGGCGCCCCGCTGGATCAAGAACGAAGTTCAGCCCATCTCCGTCAGGGACGTCCTGAGCTATCTGGTGGCGGTCCTGGGACGCGAGGATGCCCTGGGGGTCATCGATGTGGGGACGGACCCCCTGACCTTCAAGGAAATGATGTTGGGGTATGCCCGGGTCCGGGGCCTGCCCAGATCCATTCTTCCTCTGCCGGTGCTGGCTCCGGGCCTGGCGGCCCTCTGGGTCGGCCTGGTGACTCCCATTCCGAACTGCCTGGCCGTCCCCCTGGTTCGGGGGATGGTGCGTCCGGTGGTGGGGGACCGGAGTCGAGCTACGACGCTCTTTCCCCACATCCGCCCCCTCCCCTACCAGGAGGCCGTAAAGCTGGCCGTGGAGATGGTGGAACACCAGGACGTCCAGACCCGCTGGAGCGACGCTCTGGGCACTGGGGAGACTTTCCGGCTGGAGGATCGGGAAGGACTGGTCCGGGAGGTCCGGACCCGTCTGGTGAACGCTTCACAGGAAGACGTCTTCAGGTCCTTTTCTTCCCTGGGAGGCGAGACAGGCTGGCTGGTCTGGCGGAGCGCCTGGTGGCTCAGAGGTTTCCTGGACCAGCTGGTGGGCGGGCCCGGGCTCCGCCGGGGACGCCGGCACGCCACGGAGCTCCTGGTGGGAGAGGCGCTGGATTTCTGGCGGGTGGAGGAAGTGGACCCACCCACGCTCCTGAGGCTTCGTGCGGAGATGAAGGTTCCGGGAGAAGCCTGGCTCCAGTTCGAGACCCGCCGGGAGGGAGACCGGACCCGGCTGATTCAGGCGGCCCTTTTCGCCCCCACGGGCTTTTTCGGGTGGCTCTACTGGTACGGGTCCTATCCCCTCCACGCATTCATCTTCAACGCCATGGTGGACGCTCTGGCCAGGCGGGCGGAGGATCGGAGTCTTTCTATCTGAGACCTGTTCTCACCTCCCATCAAGCCATATACTCAACCTCGTTGGATTCTCAGGAGACGAGGAACCCCCCTGGATCAGCGATCCTGGTGGGTCCATCGAGAAAAATCCCGCTCTTCGGCTGCCGCCGTCGAGATCTCAAGGGATGTTGAAAAATGCAGATCATCTGCGTGTCCATGGGTACCTACGGAGGGGCGAAGGAGTTGGCCCGGGACCTCTCCGCCAAGATGGGCTACGAGTGCCTGTGCCGGGAAGATCTCATCGAGGCCGCCACCCGGGAAGGAATCCAGGTGGGGAAGCTGGAGATGTCCACCGTGAAGCCCCATGCCTTCACGGAGCGCCTGGCCAGGGAGCGGGATCACTACCTGGCGTTTTCCCGGGCATATCTCTGTCGGCGGGCCCTGGAAGGGGACCTGATCTACTACGGGCGGACCGGTCATCTCCTCCTTCCCGGCGTTAGTCATGTTCTCCGGGTGCGGGTGGTCCGGGATATGGAACGCCGGATCAGCGATATCATGGCGCAGATGGGCCTGGAACGGGAAAAAGCTGTCCGCTACATCCGTGAGGTGGATGAGGATCGGGCTCGATGGGTCCGCTCCATGTACGGCATTTCCGTGGAAGAACCCATCAACTACGACGTCACCGTCAATCTCCATCAGATGTCTGTGACGAACGCTGCCACTGCGTTGGTGGCAATGGCCCAGCTTCCCGACTTCCAGATGACCCCGGCCTCGGAAAGAGCGCTCAGGGACATTCATCTCGGAGCCGAAGCCCGGCTCGCCCTGGCCGAGGACAGACGGACTCATTCCGCGGCGTTGAAGGTCAGGGCGGACCGGGGTGTGGTCACAGTGAGTTATCGCCCGCAGGATTCCTCCGTGGCGGAATTCATTCCCGGCGTCCTGGAAGAGGTGGAGGGGATCCGGGATCTCCGGACCACCATGGCGACGGCCAACCTGTTGTGGATCCAGGAACGCTTCTCCCCGGACTCTCCGGACTTCGAGAAGGTGGTGGAGGTGGCCACCAAGTGGAGTGCGGCCGTAGAGCTCCTGCGGCTGGCTCCGAAGGAAGAGGCCCCGCTGGAATCGGCAGGGACTATCCTGGGGACGGGATTTCCCGCCGACGCCGTCCCTGATGGGAAGGATCTGGAGGGGGTCGGGGCCCTCATGGAGGAGGAACGCTCTCGGGAACCGTTCGATGGGGGCATCGAATCCGATGAGGAGGCCGAGGAGCCCCCTTCGGAAGACGGCCTCCAGCGGACCCTGGATGAACTGGCTCTGGCAGGGCGGTCCGGGGGCGGGCGAACCGTCTACGGCGACCGGCAGCAGCTGGTCGAGTCGCTGGATCGGACCACTCCCTACACCCTCGTCGTCCTCGGCGAGCTTTTCCTTTCCAAGGGAGAGGCGGCACGCCAGAGGACTGTCCGGGATCTCCGAGGCTTCCTGGAGGATCGGATCAGGGCTCCCATCATCACCGCCGATGAACTGGGCCCCGAATACCTGTTCGGGAAGAGGGACGTCCTTCAAGCCGGCTTCTACCTCCTGGTCACGGCCGTGATCTTCTTTCTGGTTTTCCAGAACCAGGAGGCCGTCCTGGCATTCATGGCCAACACCGGGTGGTACGCGGAAGCCGTGCGGGATACGCGCCTCGGCAGCGTGGACTGGCTCCCGAAGATGCTGGTCGCCCTGGTGGTATTCCTTCTGATCCCCGTGGTGGCGTATTCCTACGGCCGCGTGGCCAGTGCCTTTCTCAAGCTCATCAAGATGGAATAGCCGTAGCCAAAGGAGCGGCGAAATCCATGGAAACTCTCCTCTTCGGCCAATATGTCGATATTGACATGGCCATCGCTCTCCAGGTGGTGGCCCTGGGCTTCATTGGCGGAATTTTGAGCGGATTCATCGGGAGCGGCGGGGCATTCTTCATGACGCCGGGAATGATGAACCTCGGCGCACCGGGGGTCGTGGCCGTTGCGAGCAACATCACGCACAAATTCGGAAAGGCCATGGTGGGGAGTCGGCGCCATGGCGAAATGGGGAACGTGGACAAGGGGCTTTCCCTCTACATGGTCATCACCTCCTTCATCGGAATCCGAATCGCCGTATGGATCAACGCGGCCCTCTTCGAGATGGAAGGAGACAGTCACGGGGCCAGCACGGGATCGGGGGCATCGGATCTGTACATCAGCGCGGTGTTCGTCCTGATCCTCTCGGTGGTGGCGCTTTCCATGCTGCGGGACGTCATGAAGGGCGGAAAGGACAAGGGCGAGCCTTCCAGGAAGCTGTCGGAGTTCCTGGGCAGGATATACATGCCGCCTTACGTCTACCTGAAGGTAGCCGATGTCCGGGTGTCTCTCTGGATCATCATGATCGCCGGTCTGGCAACCGGATATCTGGCCGGCACCATCGGCGTGGGAGGGTTCATCGGCGTTCCCGCCATGATCTATCTCTTCGGCGTGCCCACAGCGGTGGCGGCAGGCTCCGAACTCTACCTGGCACAGTTCATGGGGGCCTGGGGCGCCATCAACTACGCCTATCAGGGACTCATCGACCTGAGGCTCACCCTGCTCCTGTACCTGGGCTCCCTCGTAGGCATCTACGTGGGGGCCTACGGGGTGAAGGTGGTGAAGGAGGTAGTGATCCGGCTGGTGACCGCCCTGATCATCCTTCTTTGCGTCATCAGCCGGGCCATCGCCGTCCCCATCTATCTCCGACAACTGGGGTGGACCCGAATGGACCCCGCCCTGGATGTCTATTTCAACCAGGCAAGCAAGGCCCTGCTGTTTGTGGCAGGGATTTCCGGGGCCGGTCTGATCATGTTCTATGTGATCAAAGCCTATCGCCAACGCAGGCACATCCATGAGACGCTCATGAAAACCGAGGGAGTTCCGGAGCCGGTCTGATAAGGGATCCCTCGACCTGCAACGTCCTCCGTCTCGCGGGGGGGCTTCAGGGGCCGTACCGGCTCCCCATCAGGAGGAGAATAGTCATGGGAGATGACAAGCCGCGGAAAACAACCTCCATCGATGACTGGATGGTCAGAATCTCTTTCGCCGAAGCCGGAGAGCCGGATTTGGGTTTCAAGGAAACGGGGGAAGACGTGGTGCGAAAATCGAAGCTCGCCCTGGAGAAGATCATGGTAGTTCGGGAGGAGCGAAACAAGGAAGGGCACGGGGCCGGAATGGACCAGGACGCTGAGAAGAGTGGAGGCAGGACCCCCGACGTTTCGGATGAGGATAAACTCCGGGTCATGATCGTGGACGATGAACCCATCGTGGGAAAACGCCTTACGCCCACCCTGACGAAACACGGGTTTCTGGTGGAATCCTTTGTGGATCCGACAAAGGCCCTGGCCCGACTTCAGGAAGAGGAGTTCGATATCGTCGTCACGGATCTCCGGATGGAGGAAGTGGACGGAATCGGGGTCCTGGAGCATGTGATGGAATCATGCCCGAATACCCGGGTGATTTTCATTACGGGTTACGCCACCGTCGAGGTGGCCAGAGAAGCCCTGGTCAAGGGAGCCTTCGACTTCATCGCCAAACCCTTCAAGCCCAAGGAGCTCCGGGGGGTCATCAACAAGGCGGCTCTGTCCCTGGGGCACCGGGGAATCACCTGAATGCTTCCGGGACCCCAGTTCTCCGGTACCTTCCGGGAACATCCATAGCGACTCGAGCTCGACGAGAAGGTGAGTCGGAATGGACACCTCCATAAGAGACACACTCTCCGACCTTTCCGCCCGGGCCAAGAAGGCCCAGGAGGCTCTGGAGGAGAGGCCGAGGGTTTCCATTCGTGCCCGCCTCACCCTGGGGATGGTGGCCTGGTTCATTCTTACCGTCGGCCTCGCCTCGGCGTCCATCCTCACCATCTCCGAAATCAAGGAAAAGTTGAATTTTACGGTGGCCGTGGATCGGTACACCTTCGAGATTCAGCAAGCTCGGCGCTTCGAAAAGAACTATTTCCTTTACCGGACCAACCTGTCGGAGGCCCTGGAGCATGTGGGGTATGCCCAGCAGATCCTCGACAGCGAACCGGACCACATCCGCTCGGTCATAGGAGAAGACGGCCTCCAGGGGATGATCGGGCATCTGGTTCTGTACCGGTCACTCCTCGAACGGCTCCAGGATCTTGATTCCATTCCGGATCCTCAGGCCCACCCGGACTTTTCCGAGATTGAGGCGGGGCTGCGTGAAAATGGTGCGGAGATGGTGGAGGAGGCCGAAGACCTGGTCATGAGGGAACGCCGGGCCGTGGATTCCATGCTCCGGATCTCTCAACGGATCCCGCTGGGGTTCATTGTGGTCCTGGTCCTACTCCTCCTCTATCTCGTGGTCTTCTTCACTCGGCAGATCCTGGCTCCCCTGGCCCGTATGAGGCGGACCGCCGAACGGGTGGCCGGAGGGGACTTCTCACCCATTACTCCGGTCCGACGATTCCACGACGAGTTCTCCCAGCTGTCCGTGGCCATGAATCACATGATGATCCAGCTCGCCCACCGGCAGGATCTTCTGGTTCAGGCCCACAAGCTGAAAGCCGTGGGCACCCTCACGGCAGGGGTGGCTCACGAGTTGAACAACCCCATCAACAATATCATGCTGACGGCCGCGTCTCTGCAGGAAGACTATCACGACGTGGACGAAGCCGAACGCCTGGACATGGTGAACGACCTGGTGGGAGAATCGGAGCGGGCCCAGAGAATCGTCCGCAACCTGTTGGATTTCGCCAGAGAATCGAACATCGAGTCCTACGCCATCGAGCCCGTTCGCCTGGTGGAAGAAACGCTCCAACTGGCTACGAACCAGATCAAATTGGCCAGGGTGAAGGTGAAGGGGGAAATCGACGAGAACATTCCGTCCATTCATGGGGACTTTCAGCAGTTGACCCAGGTCCTCCTGAACATCGTGCTCAACGCCCTGGACGCCATGCCCGGGGGAGGTATCCTGACCATCTCTCTGAGCCGCGCACGGGGAGGAGACTTCGTCTCCATCCGGATCTCGGATACCGGAACCGGGATTCCCGAGCATCAGATCGGGAACATCTTCGATCCGTTCTTCACCACCAAACCCGGAGCCAAGGGCACCGGCCTGGGGCTCTCCGTCTCCCACGGGATCATCCAGCAGCACGGAGGAGACATCCAGGTTCAGAGCGAGCCCGACGTGGGAACAACCTTCACCGTCCTCCTCCCCACGGCCAAGGTCCCCGCCGCCATCCCGGAGCTGCTGGAAGACGACGAAGACGAGGACGACGATGACGATGAGGAGGAAATCAGGTAACAGGCCCTGGATCCATGACCCCCATTCATCTGGAAATGCCCCACGGCCCCGATGAGTTCAACCATCTGGTCCTGGATTTTACGGGGACCCTGGCTCTGGACGGTGCGCTCATCCCGGGGGTGGCCGAGCGCCTTCGCGCCCTGTCCGGCCATCTGACCGTGACCGTGCTGACCGCCGACACCTTCGGTACCGCTCGTGAAGAGCTGAGCGAGCTTCCGGTGGAAGTCCGACTGGTCCGAAACGGGCAGGAAAAGGCCCAGCTGGTGTCCGCCATGAGGAAAGATGGGGTCGTGGCGGTGGGCAACGGCCGAAATGACGCCCCCATGATGTCCGTAGCCGGGTTGGGCATCGCGGTTCTGGGCCCGGAAGGGGCCGCCGCGACTCTCATGAGCTCGGCACATGTGGTAACCAGGGACATCCTGGATGCCCTGGACCTCCTCTCCCACCCCCTCCGATTGAAGGCGACCCTCCGGGATTGAGATGCTCCCAACCCCTCCGGATCTGGAGGCGATTCCGGGATCGGGATGTTACCAGCCGCTGGCAGGAGGCCCGGGTTCTCCGGAGACTCCTGACAGGCCCGAAAACACACAATGCCGTAACGCAACCGTCACGAAACCGTAACTTGCCATAGCTTTTGTCACGTGACCGTTGTTGGTTCGTTACACGCTGTCTAGTTTCCCACCGTCCAGCCCAGAAGGGGGTCGGAGCCCGGCCCCCGGGGTCCCCCCAGCATCGATGGCGGCGTGCCCCGCAGCCGTCCAACCAGGAGCACCTCCGGTGACAAGGTTCAGCGTTGCCAGTCTGTTGCTGTTTCTCATGGCGAGCGGGCCGACCCCCGCGTCCGGGCAGCAGTCCCCACCTCGGGAGGAGGCCTTTCCGGGTCCGGTCTCCTTGAGTGGCCTGTTCTACCTCAGCTATGAAGCAGGAGAAGCCGGGGGAGAGGATCGGAGCCGCTTCTTCGTCAACCGCGCCTATCTCACCGCTCGAGTGAATGTCCTGCCCAACCTTTCGGCCCGTTTGACCCTGGACCCCAGCCAGGACATGGAAGGGGATGGCCGGGGAGACATGGAAGTCCGCATCAAGTACGCCCACGCCAAGTACGCATTCGGTGATATCGGAAAGCTCACCGACGTGGAGATGGAGGGGGGAATCGCCCACATGGTCTGGCTGGATTTCGAGGAGCACATCAACCTCTACCGGATGCGGGACCCCATGTTCATGGAGCGGTCCGGGATGTTCAACTCCGCCGATTTCGGGGTGACCCTTACCGCCGGCCTGGGAGAGGATCTTCCGGAGAATTTCCGAGAGAATGTGACTTCGTCCTATGCCCAGCGGTACGGTAGCGCCGCGGTGGGTCTCTACAATGGCGGCGGATACCACGGGGACGAGCGGAATACCGACAAGGTTCTCCAGGGAAGGCTGACCCTGCGCCCATTTCCCGACGTCCTTCCAGGCTTTCAGGTTTCGGGATTGGGCATCATGGGAAAGGGAAACGTGGATGGGCCGGATGAGGAGATCCCGGACTGGGAGGTTTTCAACCTTTTTCTCTCGTATCAGCACGGCCGTGGCGCCCTGACGGCCCAATTCGCCACCGGCGAGGGCAACCAGAAGGGTTCGTGGACCGAGCTCGATGATCCCGCCGAGGCCACGGAATTCGACGGATTCTCATTCTTCGGGGAGCATCACCTGGGATCGGGCTGGCGCGTGATCGCCGGTTTCGACCGAATGAACCGGACCCCCGGGTCCGCCGATCTGAGCTTCAATCGGATGCACGGCGGAATCGGGTACGATCTGGGACGTCAGAACATTCTTCTCCTGGACCTGGACCGGCGAAACTGGGACGACG
>CAZSDD010000079.1:0-13985 GCA_964605505.1 uncultured Gemmatimonadaceae bacterium
GATCGACTCCATGGGTCCATGGCCTCATCAATCTTCCGGATGCCACGGAAACCGTTGTGTTTACTGGCCATTTTCTCTTTCTGCTTCAGGGTGGGGCCCTCCCTCTCCGAAATTTCTACCCGAATCTCTACCTCCCCCCTCCAACCCGATCTGTGTGTTCTGGCCGGCCCTCCTCGGCATCTTCCGGGGTAGGCTCCGCGATCCAGGACAGGCTCCGTGATCGAGCAGAAGCTTCCTGGCCCTGATGGCCATCCCCCCGGAGGAGATCGGATGTCGGACATCGTGACCCTGACCATGAACCCGGCCGTGGACAAATCCACGGCGGTGGACCGGGTGAAACCGGACCGCAAGCTCAGGTGCGAGGCCCCCCGCCGGGAGCCCGGAGGTGGAGGATTGAACGTCTCTCGGGCCATCCGCCGGCTGGATGGGGATTCTGTCGCTTTCTTTCTGGCCGGCGGGCCGCTGGGAGAGATCCTGGAGGGGCTTCTGGAGGAGGAAGGGGTGGATCTCCGATCCATGAAGACGGAGGCCTGGACCCGGGAGAACCTCATGGTCCGGGAAGAGGGGGAGGAGGATCATCAGTATCGCTTCGACATGCCGGGCCCCCGGATCCGGGAGTCGGAGTGGAAAGAGGCCCTGGACCGGATCCGTTCCCTGGATCCATTCCCCGGATATCTGGTGGCCAGCGGAAGCCTTCCCCCGGGTGTCCCCTCCGACTTCTACGCCAGAGTGGCGGAAGCCGTCCGCGAATCGGGCGGTAAGATGATTCTGGACACTTCCGGGGAGGCGCTGGAAGAAGGCCTGAAGGGAGGGGTCTATCTGGCCAAGCCGAATCTCAGGGAGCTGAAAACACTGGCCGGAGACTCGGATCTCTCCGGGGACTTCAACTATGAAGAGGCTCAGGCCCGGGTGGCCCGTGAGATCCTGGACAGGGGGTGGGCCCAGGCGATGCTGGTCTCCATGGGATCCGCCGGGGCCCTTCTGGTGGACGGGGAGGGGACGGAGAAGATCTCCACTCCCACCGTCCCCATCCGCAGCCGTGTGGGGGCCGGCGACAGCACGGTGGCGGGGATGGTCCTGGGGCTGGCCCGGGAGATGGATCTCCGAACTGCAGCCCGATACGGAATAGCCGCCGGAGCCGCAGCCGTCATGACCCCCGGGACGGAACTCTGCCGAAAGGATGACGTGGAAGACCTCTTCCGGCGCATGTAGGCCCGGAAGAGGTCCCACGGAGCATGGAAGGCATCAGATCCAGTAGGAAGGCCTGGAGTAGTGATCGAAGAGGCGTTCCTCATAAAGCCGATCCAGCGGCACCGAGCTGTCCCACTCCGGGCTCTCCTCGATCTGCTTCCTGGTCAGGTCCACCCGGGCCTGTTTCGCCGCCCAGTCGAATTCCTCCACCCATGCCGGCGGTATCAGGACCTTCCGACCCGGAAGCCAGTTCCGGGTGTCCACCACCATGTAGCGCAGGGCAAAGCTCTCGTCGTCCAGGATGAAGCTTTCCACATGGCCCACCTCGTCATCGGTGGCCCGGATGTGGTATCCCGTCACCTCCTGGACGGAACGGAGATGGCGCTCCCCGTCAGTCTCCTCCACAGTCAGAGCGGTAGCGGCGGCGCTCTCTCGTCGAAGCTCGTCCGGCGTGGCCGTCATTCCCCATACACCGGTTCCCGTCCAGTAATAGGGAAAGCCGTAATGGCTGTGCAGCGCCTCTTCGTGCTGCCGGGAGACGGGCTTGTGGGCCTCCAGCGGCGGTGCGGATTCGATCTGATCCCTGTCCAGGTTCACCTTCACCTTTCCGGCGTTCACGTCCGGCTTTCCCAGCGACATGGGAGAGATCAAGACCTTCTGTTCCGTGAGCCACTTCCCCGTGTCGACGACCAGGTAGCGCACCACCCAGTGCTGGTCATCGAAGAGGAAATCCCTGGCGAATCCCATGGTTCCGTCCAGGGCTTCCACGTCATATCTGGTCAGTTCTTCGGTGCTTATGAGCATCCTCTTCTCCCTTTTCTCCCTTCGTGCTCTCGGCCGGAAGGGGACGTATCTCCCCGTCCATCCGGCTCCCGGATATGGATGAGGTCGTTCCCTCCGGTCACCGGTTCCATCGATGATCTCCTTCAGTAATAGGCCGGTAGCACGGTTCCGGTCCCGCAGACAGACCGATGGAAGAAGATCTCTATCTGAATTTCCATCTCCCTCATCCCCCGGGGTTCATGGAATCATGGGCTTCTCCGGGATCTTCCGGGACGTGGATGAGAAGAACGAGACGGGAATGTATGGGCGGCGGTGGAGGACGCCGGGAATCCCGCCGCCTACTCTTCGCTGGAAGAGTACGGCACCTGGGTGGAGAAGAACTTCAACATGCCGCGAGTGGCGTTTTCGCTGGCCAGGAAACGCTGCAGAAGCCGTTCTATGGCCCGGAGGATCTCTTCCAGCTCCCCCAACCGCTCCCGGACCAGGTCATCCCCGGGCTTCGTGGATTCCAGGGCTTCCCGGAGCGCCGAGAGGGCGGGATCGAACTCCCGTTTCTTTCGCTCCGAAGCAATGCGGAAGAGCATGGACCAGATGTCCTCTTCGGCGATGTAGAAGTCCCGCCGTTCTCCCGTAAGATGGATCCGGCGGATCACGCCCCAGTGCCGAAGCTCCTTCAGGCACATGCTGGCGTTTCCCCTGCTCATTTCCAGCTCTTCGGTGATTTCCTCCAGCCCCAGGGGCTCCCGGGTGGCCAGAAGGAGAGCGTGGATTCTGGCCATGGAACGATTGATGCCCCAGAGGGCCCCCATGGATCCCCACGATTCCACGAACCTGGCTTTGGTGTTGGCGTCCATGGCTCAACTTTATGCGGGAACGTTCAGTACGTTTCGAATTCTACAGTGAAAACCGAATGGAGCAACCCCCCGGGTGCGGTTCCGGAGGCTTACCCTGCGGGATCCGGTGGCTTACACTCCGGGATCCGGCTCGTTGAGGAGCTGTCGAACGGCCATGCGGAGGGTGGGCTCGGCGAAGATTCCCACCACCGTGTGCTTGATGGTCCCGTCCTTTCCCAGGAGAAAGGAGGTGGGCAGGGTGGTGACCTCCCCGAAATTGCCCAGCCCGTCCTGCCAGGCCATGGCCACCGGGTAGGTGATGCCCTTCTGCTTCAGAAAGGCCCGGACCAGGTCCGGGCTCCCCTGGTCGCGGGAGATCCCCAGGACCGTGAAGCCCTGGTCCCTGTAGTCTTCGTAGACCCGTTGGAAACCGGGCATTTCCAGGACGCAGGGTGGACACCAGGTGGCCCACGCGTTCACCAGGACCACCTTGCCCTTCAGGCCCTCCAGGGTGACGACCTGGCCTTCGATGGTCTCGAAGGCGCCGGCGGTGACGACTCCGTCTCCGGCGCCCAGCCCCAGGGCCGCTCCCATCTGGGGCGCCAGGCGGTAGCCGACCACGCCCAGGAGGAGAATCCAGAACAGAAGCTCCCAGCGAGGGCGAAACCACCTTTTCAAGTGTGTCTTCATGAGTCCGGCCGTGTCGACAGGTCTTCCCCCGGGGCCCAGCCGCTCCAGGGGGGGAGCGTGATCAGGATGCTCTGCCGCAGAAGATAATGAAGTGGGGAAGGGGAACCCAGACCGGTTCCGGGGGTCCTCTTCGGCATGATGATCCAGGCCTTGGGGTGGATTCTGCGGGCTGCGGGATTGACCGCTCTTCTTCTGGCCCTGACGGGCCTGGGCCCCGGGGGCCGGGCCCATGCCCAGACAGCTACCCTTACCGGGCGGGTCCTGGACGCGGAGACCCGGGCTCCACTATCCGGAGCCCTCATCATCATCCGGCCCGGGGGCATCCAGGGAATCTCCGACGACAGGGGAGGGTTCCGGGTTGAGGGCGTGCCGCCGGGGATGGTGACCCTGGAAGCGAGCTACCTGGGATACGCGACGGCGGTGGAGACCAGCGTGATGGCCCGGACCAGCCGGCCCACCTTCGTATCCCTGGAGCTCAAGCCCGCCGCCATCGAGGTGGAGGGGATCACGGTGGAGGCCGATGTCTTCAGGAGCCGGGACGACGCGCCCACCTCCACCCAGCGCCTCACCGAGGTGGAGATCCGGCGGAACCCGGGCGGAATCGGTGACATCTCCCGCTCCCTTCTGTCCCTCCCCGGCGTACTGAGCGGTGTGGACAACCGGAACGACCTCCTGGTCCGGGGTGGAGGCCCGGGGGAGAACGCGTACTACCTGGACGGAATCCGGATTCCCCAGATCAACCACTTCGCCACCCAGGGAACCGCCGGCGGAGCACTGGCCCTGGTGAACGCCGACTTCATCCAGGATGTGACCTTCTTCACAGGGGGGTTTCCGGCCCGCTACGGCGACGCCCTCTCCAGCGTCCTGCTCATCGAGAACCGGCCCGGCACCCGGGACGGCGTGGCCGGGGACGTGACCCTGGGGGCCAGTGAGGCCGGACTGACCCTGGACGGTCCCCTGGGCACAGAGGCCAACTGGCTCCTCAGCCTCCGGCGGTCCTATCTCCAGTTCCTCTTCGAGGTCCTGGATCTTCCCATCCGCCCCGACTATTGGGACGGACAGGTGAGCCTGAACTGGGAGCCCTCGGGGAGAGACCGTGTCACCCTGACCGGCATCGGGGCCGTGGACCGGTTCGGCATCATCCAACCCGAAGAGGACGGCGACTACCGGAATCGGGAGATCTTCGAGAGCGTTCTGGACAACGACCAGAAGAGTTACACCCTGGGAGGGAGCTATCGGCGCCTTCTGGGAGACGGCGGAATCCTCCGCATCCGTGCCAGCCACTCCTTCACCGACTACCGTTTCTCCGACGATGACGCCGCGGGTGTGAGGCTTATCGGCAACCGCAGTCTGGAGGTGGAAAGCCGCCTGGAGGCGGAGGGCGAGGTGGGGTTGGGGGGGGAGGTGCGCCTTGCAGGGGGAGGGGAGCTGATCCGGGCCGGAATCGACTCGGAAGTCTTCCGGCGGGCCATTCCCGGCGGGGTTCTTCCGGAAGACATTCGATACGACACTGACGTGACCTTCTTCAAGCCGGCCCTCTGGGGACAGGCAACCTGGCGGCCTGGCCGCCTCACCGTCACCCTGGGCCTCCGAGCCGACGGGGTGACGGCCCTGGACGATGCCTGGACACTGAGTCCCCGGGGCAGCCTCAGATACGCCACCGCCGCCGGGGTGGATCTGACCCTGGCCGGGGGTCTGTTCCACCAGTCTCCCAGCAAGCTGGCCCTGAGCGTGGAGGAGGAGGGCCGCCGGGTGAACGCTGGTCTGGACCAGCTCCGGAACCGGCAGCTGGTGGCCGGGGCCGACCTGAGGGTCAATCCAGGGCTGCGGGTCCGTACCGAAGCCTTCTACAAGGCCTACGACCGGATGCCGGTCCTGGCCGCCGATCCCCGCATCAACATCGCCAACCTGGGAGATGACTACGGCTTCGTGGGGGCCGAGCCGCTGGCGTCTCTGGGAGACGGCAGGTCCTGGGGTGGGGAGCTCTTCCTTCAGCAGAAGCTCACCGGCTCCCTCTACCTGCTGGGAGCCTACACCCTCTCCTGGTCCGAGTACGCCGGAGCCGACGGCACCCTGAAGCCTTCGGCCTGGGACCGGCGGCACGCCCTGGACCTCACCGCCGGGTACCGCGTCGGCGAAGCCTGGGAGGTGGGATCCAAGCTGCGGGTCCTCTCCGGGCTGGCCTACACCCCGTGGGACATGGAAGCCTCCGCCGAGACCTATCCCCTGACGGGCCGGGGGGTCCGGGACTGGAGCAGGGCCGGCTCGGAGCGTTCCCCGGCTTATGCCCGCCTTGACTTCCGGGTGGAGCGGGAGTGGTTTTTCAGTGGATGGGACGCTGTGGTATATCTGGACCTGCAGAACGTCCTGAACCGGGAGAACGTCATCGGCTTCTCCTACACGGAGGACCCCGAGTACCGGGACCGCCTCCGGCCCCTGGACAGCGTTTCCTTCCTGCCCACCTTCGGCTTCAGCCTGGAGTTCTAGATCGGATGCTCGAAAACACGGACACACTCCTGGCCCTGGCGGAGATCGCGGCTGCCTTCGCCGGGTTCGCTGCCCTGGTCAGTGTAATCCGCAGGAGCTCCAGGGAGCACGCGGAAGCCACCCACGACCTCCTCCGCCTCCGGCTGGTCATCTCCAGCAGCGTGACCGGGGTGGCTACCGCCCTGATTCCCGTGGGCCTGGCCGGCTACGGTCTGGCTCCGGAGCTCACCTGGCGCCTGGCGGCCCTCAGCTTCCTGGTCCTGGACAACGGGATCATCATCTCCTTTGTCGGCGCCTACCGCCCGGTCAGGGGAAGCTTTCCGCCGGACCGCCTGGCTGTGTCCCTGTTTTCCTTCCTGGAGGTGGCGGAGCAGATCAGCCTCTTCGCGGTGGTCCTGGGGCTCAGCTTCGGGAACGCTCCGGCCCTCTACGTGACCGCCTTGATCGCAAACATCTGCCAGGCCGGGTTCATCTTTGTCCGTTTCGTGGGCTCGGCCTTCCGTCATCAGCGCCAACTGGACATGGAGTGAGGGGGAGCCATGAAGACCATTCTGGATTTCAAGCAGGGGCACGCCGGGGCCTGGACCACAGTGAACGATGACGTCATGGGAGGGCGGTCCACGAGCCGGCTCACCCCCACCGAGGAAGGCACCGCGGTCTTTTCCGGCTTCGTCTCCCTGGAGAACAACGGCGGCTTCGCCTCCACCCGGGCTCCCCTGGGCACCCTGGACCTGTCGGAATACGAAGGGGTGACGCTCCGGGTCCGGGGAGACGGCCGGCGATACCAGCTTCGGTTCAGAACCGAAGAGGGCTCCCGTGGGCTGGCCTACAAGGGGGAGTTCGACACCGCAGCCGGGGAGTGGCAGGATGTCCACCTGCTCTTCCGGGACTTCCAGCCCAGCTTCAGGGGCAGGCGTCCCCCGGGCGCCCCACCCCTGGATCCAGGGGAGATCCGGCAGGCAGGGTTCCTCATCGCCGACAACAGGGAGGGCCCCTTCCAACTGGAAGTGGCCTGGATCCGGGCGGAATAGCCCGCGCGCCCGGAACCTGCGTCGGGTCAGGGCCTCGCCTCCCGGGTGGGGCCGGGCCACATGAATCGGCCCGGATCCCGGGGACTCATCCTTCGCCGCAGGCTGAGCAGGTGTCCACCTCGGGAAACACCTGGAGGCGTTCAAAGGGGATGTTCCCGCCACAAGCCACGCACATCCCGTATTCGCCTGCCTCCATCCGCTGAAAGGCCGCCTGGATGAGGGAGAGCTTGATCTGCTCCCTCTCCTGGAGGTTCCGGGTCAGGCTCTGGTTCTGGAGGGAATCCATGCGGGAGAGCCGTCCCACGGCCGTCTGATCCAGCGCAACCGGATTCATGGCCTCATCCGTCACCCGCATGCTCCGCTCCAGCTTCTCGAGCTGCCGGGTCAACTCCTGGCGGAGCTCGTCGACCTGCTCAGGGGACAGGTGTTTCATCAGCTCTTTCCGCCCAGTTCCTTCATGGAGAGGCCGATCCGGCCCCGGTCAAGCTCCAGGCTCACGACCTTGACCCGGACCTTCTGGCCAACGGCCACCACCTGGTTGGGATCCCGGACAAAACGGTCCGCCAGCTGGGAAATGTGGACCAGGCCGTCCTGGTGGACCCCCACATCCACGAAGGCCCCGAAGGCCACCACATTGGTCACCACACCCTGGAGGACCATTCCCGTCACCAGGTCTTCCGGTTTCCGGACATCCTCCCGGAAGGCGGGGGCCTCGAAGGCTTCCCGGGGGTCTCGGCCGGGCCGCCGGAGCTCCCCCAGGATGTCCTCCAGGGTCGGGCGCCCGACCTCCTCGGTGACATAGTCCTCCAGGCGGGCCTCCACCTTCGCCAGCAGGCCTTCGTTCTCCACCAGCCCCGCCACGTCGCTTCCCTGGTCCCGGGCCATGCGCCGGACCAGGTCATAGCGCTCCGGATGGACGGCGGTGGCGTCCAGGGGGTTCTTGCCTTCCCGGACCCGCAGAAATCCGGCGGCCTGCTCGAAGGCCTTGGGCCCCAGGAGGGGAACGTCCAGAAGCTCCTTCCTGGATCGGAATCCGTTCCGCTGGTCCCTCAACGCCACGATGTTCTCCGCCAGCCTGGGGCCGACCCCGGCCACGTACGACAGGAGGGCCGCCGAGGCCGTGTTCACCTCCACCCCCACCCGGTTCACGCAGCCCTCCACCACTTCGTCCAGGCGCCTGGCCAGCCGGGTCTGGTTCACGTCGTGCTGGTACTGGCCCACCCCGATGGAGCGGGCGTCGATCTTCACCAATTCCGCCAGGGGATCCTGGAGCCGCCGGGCGATGGAGACGGCCCCCCGGAGAGAGACGTCCATCCCGGGAAGCTCCTTCCCGGCCAGCTCCGAGGCCGAATAGACGGATGCGCCGGCCTCGTTCACCGAGACCACCGCCGGGATGGGCGCCGTGTCACCCCCTGCCGCCGCCTTCTCCAGCGCATTCCGGACGGCCTCCTCCGTCTCCCGGGAAGCCGTCCCGTTGCCCACCGCCACCAGCTCCGGCCGAAAATCCTCCACCAGCGTTCCCATCTTCTGCCTGAACTGATCTTCCCGGTGGAGGTGGAGGACCTCGGTGGCCTGGACGGCCCCGGTCCGGGAGACCATGGCCGCCTTCACCCCTGTCCGGAATCCCGGGTCCAGCCCCAGGACCGGGCGCTCCCCGGCCGGCGCCTGGAGGAGGAGATGTTCCAGGTTCGTGCCGAAGATGTGGATGGCCTCCCGGTCCGCGGACTCCTTGAGCTCTCCCTTCAGCTCCGACTCCACCGCCGGGTGAAGGAGGCGCTTCCAGGCGTCGGCTGCCACCTCTTCCAGCTGTTTCCGGGCCGGCCCCCGGGCCAGCACACGGGTCCGGATCCAGCCCGGAAGCTCTTCCGGGGCCTCCACGCCCCAGGCCAGGATTCCTTCCGCTTCTCCTCGCCGGATGGCCAGGACGCGGTGGGTCTGCACCCGCTGCATGGGTTCCGAGTACTGGAAGTAGTCCTGGAAACGGCGCGCCTCCGGGAGCTCCTTCCTGCCCCGGAGCACCCGGGAGTAGAGCTGTCCTCTTCTCCGGCAGGATTCCCTCACGTGGCCGCGGATCCGGTGATCCTCCGCCACCCTCTCCGCCAGGATGTCCCGGGCCCCCCGAAGGGCCTCTTCGGGGTCCTTCACCGGTTCCACCGACGCCTCGCGTCTGCTCCCGCTCGGCCTTGCCGTCAGCTTTCGAGCCTCCTCCAGAGCCCCGGCGTCGTCCAGGATGCCTTCCCAGATGGCGTCGGCCAGGGGCTCCAGCCCTTTCTCCCGGGCCAGGGTGGCCCGGGTCCTGCGCCTGGGGCGGAAGGGGAGATAGAGGTCCTCCAGCGCCTGCTTGGTGTCCGCCTCCCGGAGCCCGGCCTCCAGCTCCGGGGTCAGAAATCCCTGCTCCCCAACAGAGTCCAGAATGAAGCTCCGGCGCTCCTCCAGCTCCGTCAGGTATGCAGCCCGTTCGCGGATTTCCCGGAGTTGGATCTCGTCCAGGCCACCGGTCCGCTCCTTCCGGTAGCGGGCGATGAAGGGAAGGGTGGCGCCTTCCTCGAAGAGATCCAGGGCGGCGCCGACCTGCCGGCCGGTCAGCCCCAGCTCTGCCGCGACCCGGTGTACCGTCGGCAAGATGGCGCCGGTCATCTCCCCATGCTGGCGTCCCGGACCGCCTTGAATTCCGTTCCCTCGTTCCATTCCGGGAAGTCGTCGGAGTAGGCCAGCTGCAGCCCGACGTGGAACCAGAGTCGCAGGTCGTCCATGGCGCCTTCCAGATCCCAGTACTCGGGATCGTACTCGTCCGAGGGCTGATGGTAGTGTTCGGCGGTCCACGCATCGGCCCGCTCCCGGGTCCATTCCTCTCCATGGACCCGGTGATTTCGCCCGGCGTGGCCGTAGAGGGCCGGAACTCCCTTTTTGGCCAGGGGAAAGTGATCCGAGCGATAGAAGGAGCCGGCCGCCGGATTCGGGTTCGGCACCACCTCCCTGTCCTGGAGGAGTGCCGCCCGGACCGCGTAATCGTCCATCTCCGAGTTGCCGTAGCCCACGATGACGAAGTCGTTCATGGGGCCGTGGATGTTCAGGGCGTCGATGTTGATGGCTCCCACGGTCCGATCCAGGGGATAGACGGGGTTCTCCGCATAGTAGCCCGAGCCCAGGAGCCCCTGCTCTTCGGCGGTGGTGCCCATGAAGACCACCGTCCGCTCCGGACCCGGCTCGAGCGTCATGAATGCCTCCGCCAGCTCCATGAGGGCGGCGATGCCGCTGGCGTTGTCCACGGCTCCGTTGAAGATCTGGTCGCCTTCCAGGGACGGGTCCGTGCCGAAATGGTCCCAGTGGCCCATGTAGATGACCACCTCATCGGGACGGGTGGTGCCGGGGATCCTGGCCAGGAAGTTGTGGGACGTGGAGCGCTCCACGGTGTTCCGGATGGAGGTGGAGGCCGTAAGGCCCCCCATGGGAACGGCCTGAAACTCCCGGGTGGCGGCTTCTTCCTTCAGGGCCTCGAAGTCCAGACCGGCCGCCTGGAAGATCTCCCGGGCCATCTCCAGGGAGATCCAGCTTTCCACCTGGACCCGGCTCATGTTGTCGTCGGCGGCCACCAGGTCGAACTGGGGACCGGACCAGGAGTTCTCCACCGTTGCCCAGCCGTAGGAGGCCGGCTCCGCCTCGTGGATCAACAGGACCCCGGCGGCACCCTGCCGGGCCGCCTCTTCGTACTTGTAGGTCCAGCGGCCGTAGTAGGTCATGGCGTCGCCGTTGAAGAGGTCCGGGTTCTGTGTGGCGTAGCCCGGGTCGTTCACCAGCATCACCACCGTCTTTCCCCCCACTTCCACGCCTTCGTAGTCGTTCCAGCCGTACTCCGGCGCCACGGTGCCGTAGCCCACGAAGACCAGCTCGGACGCGTCCAGCTCCGTCTCCTCCACCACCCGCGTGGTCCAGGCGATGAAGTCCGGGCCGTAGCGGAAGGTATCGGCGTAGCCGTTTCCCGCGATGGTCATGCTCATTTCGGGGTCGGCGGTGATGGAGACCAGGGGCACCGCCTGAGTCCATCTGCCGTCGGGCCCGCCGGGCTCCAATCCCAGGCTCCCGAACTGTTCCGTCATGTACTGGATGGTTCGCTCCTCACCGGGTGAAGAGGGGCCGCGTCCGCCGAACTCATCCGAGGCCAGGACCTGCACGTGGGCCACCAACTGCTCCTCCGACAGGGTCGCCAGGGCGGCTTCCACCGAGGCCTCCGGCGGGAGGTTCACCACGGCCGGAAGGTCCGGAAGGCTCCCGCTTTCGGGGCCGCAGGCACCCAGGCCGAATCCCAGGAGCAGGAGAGGAAAGAAGAGAGCGGGCCGGGCGGCACCTGCCGGGCGGAGGGGGACCGGGGATGCGGACAGTCGGAGTTTGGGAAGTGCGGTCATTGAACACTCCAGGAAGGACTTCAGGGAACACGGGAGCCGGAGCCCTGTTGCCTCCGGAGAAGCGTCCTTCCGGGGGGAAGACATCGACTCGGAGTCCAGGGCTCCGGCTCCCCATAGCCGATCTGTTTCGAAGAGAAGATTAGCACCCGGCGACGGTTTCGGCGAGGGGGCGGCGAAAGAGCATGAAAGGGCGGCCACCCGGGCACCTGGCACGCCAAGGGGGGTGGGGAGGAATCGGAATCCTCAATCCCTGCGAAGCGAGGCGGGCTTTGCCGCAGTCCATTCCGACATTCTCCCGGCGCTGCCTCCAACCCGAGCTCATGGACGCTCCGGGCCTGGCCCAGGGGGAGCATGTGGCAGCCCTTCGGGCCCTGGCCCGGGTGAACGCCACCGGCTCCAAGGGTACCGGCACGCCTCCACTATGGGAGGACCGGACGGTTACGTTCCAGATCGAAGCGCACGATGATGGGCACCGGACACGGGCGACCTTCACCGCTCCAGGGGGACGGGTCGATATGCGGATCAGCTTCCAGTAAGCGAGGAATGTGCATATGATACCAAGCCTATGATCGAACCGCCTCCCAACAGTGCCGAGTGGATGGACGACCCCGCCCTGTCCGTTGATGATCTGCGTGCCACGATGGCCGACCAGTCGATGTTGCAACGTTGGCTCGGTGGGCATAGCGCCGCGCTGGGGAAGGTGCGCCGCTTCCAGAGCAAGCACCCGGCGCCGATGTGTATCCTGGAGATGGCATGTGGGGCGGGGGGGCTGTTGCAGGAGGTTGGGAAGGTTGCCTCCGGTGCCTCGGAGCGTGCGCACTGCATCGGAATGGACCGTTCGATGCCTGTGCTTCAGGTGGCGCGTGAAATGCATCCCGGGCCGGACTTTGTCATCGGGGATCTTCTTGCCCCGCCATTTCCCGACCGCAGCTTTGACCTGGTTCTTTTGCCGCACGCACTGCATCATCTCGATCGTGATGATGCGGTCATGGCATTGCGGGAGGCGGCGCGTGTAACCCGTGGGATGCTGCTCGTGCTGGACCTGGTCCCTTCCCGTTTCGCCGCAACTGCCTTTCGATGTGCCGGATGGGCGTTGCGTTTGCACTGGGCCAGTCGTCACGACGGCCTCGTCTCGATTCAAAACGCCCATGCCCCGGCACAACTGACCCGGATGGCCAGGGAGGCGGGTTTGGAGGGCTTCCATGTGGAAACCCACCCCTTCTGGCGTGTAACACTCACATGGAACGACGACCCCGGCCCCTGAATCGAGAGATCGATAGATGAGTCATCCCACGATCCTGGCGACAGCGACCGCCGTACCGCCTGTAGAAGTTCCGCAAACTCTGGCTCGTGACTACGCCGAGCGTCGGTTTGACGGCCATCTGCGGGGGCTGCAGCGGTACCTCGAGGTCTTCGATCATTCCGAGATAGATACACGTTTTGTCTGCGAACCCACCGATTGGTTCGAAAACCCGAAAGGATTCGCGGAAAAGAACAATACCTACATCAAATGGGCGCTGAACCTGACGACTCGAGTAGCCGTCGAGGCCCTGCGGGAGGCCAATGTGCGGGCGGATGAAGTGGATACGGTGATTTTTGTCTCCTCCACCGGCCTGTCCACACCCTCCATCGATGCCCGCGCGATGGAAAGGATCGGACTTCCGCCCCATGTGAATCGTCTGCCGATGTGGGGCCTTGGCTGTGCCGGTGGTGTTTCCGGGCTGGCGAGGGCGGCCGATATCATCCGCGCACGGCCGGACGCGAAAGTGTTGCTGATCGCGCTGGAGTTGTGCAGCCTGACCTTTCTGTTCGACGACTTCAGTGTGCAGAACCTCGTGGCCCTGGCGCTGTTCGGGGACGGAGGGGCGGCGGTGGTGCTGGGTGGGGAGGGGGAAGGTCCGCAGGTGAAGGCGTCACGTTCCACCACCTGGCCCATGCACGCCGACAGCGCCGGGTGGACCATCGTCGACGAAGGGATGCAGGTGGGGTTTGCCCGTGAACTGCCGGAGATCACACGAGATCGTGGCGGGAAAGACATCACGGGGTTTCTGATGGATCATGGAAATTCCCCCGGCACGGTGGACCATTTCCTCTTTCACCCCGGGGGAGTGAAAGTGATGCAGGCGTACGAAGAGGCGCTGGGTTTGAACAGGGATGCGCTAGACCGTTCTCGCAAGATCATGCGACGGTACGGCAACATTTCCGCGCCGACTGCATTGTTTGTGCTGCATGACCTGTTACAGGACAATTCCAGCCGCGGTGGTACGGCGTTGCTGCATGCGCTGGGGCCGGGATTCAGCTCGGAGAACGTGCTGTTGGAATTGGGCAGATGAGGGTGTCCCCGCGCTCCGCGAAACATCCATTGGTCTCAGCGTTTCAGGGGCTGAGGGTCCTGGGGTCCCGCCGGCAGGCTTTCCAGGGGCCCCCGGGGTAAATCTCCCTTGCTGGGGCTGGATCCTAGCCCTGGGCCAGAATCCCTTCCAGCCTCCCGGCGTAGGCTCTTCCCTCGTGGTCATCGCTCACCAGCCGGATCTGTTCCGGACCCGCCACCCCCAGACCCACCTCCA
>CAZSDD010000080.1:0-13813 GCA_964605505.1 uncultured Gemmatimonadaceae bacterium
ATCCATCTATCCAAGGCAATTCAACAATTGGGAAGCCGAGAATAACATCCACGGACCGAAGGGGGCATTCAGCAGGGCCATGATGACCCAGGCAGGAACAATCCACACGAATCAGAAACCAGGAGTAGGGCATGAACGACCGGGAAGAGGATCGGCGAGACGGGCCCTCGGAGGGTGGGCATTACCTGCGCTTCGTCGCCATGATCTTCACGGCGATGGTCGCCATGTACGCCCTCACCTACCTCAACTCTTTCGAGGTGGGCCACCTCCGGTGGAGTGAAACGCGCATCTACATGACGTTCCTCATGGGGGCGTCCATGGCAGTGATCATGCTCGCCTTCATGCGCCGGGGGTATCGGAACCGGCTGTTCAACCTGGGCATCGTCGCCGGAAGCCTGGTCCTATTCGCACTTGCGACCTTTCTGGTCAGGAGCCAGACCACGGTGCAGGACCGGTCTTTCATGCGCGCCATGATTCCCCACCACTCCATCGCCATCCTGACGAGCGAACGGTCACAGACACGAGACGTGAGAGTGTGCGAGCTCCAGGTCGAGATCATCGAGGCCCAGCGTCGCGAGATCGCGGAGATGGAGTGGCTTATCGATGACATTGCCAGGAACGGGGCAGCAGAGACCTTCGCCGAGGCACGGGAGCGCCCCGTCCCCGACTTCGAGGGGACCAGCCAGAGGAGCTGCGGAGGATCTGGCCGGCCATAGCCAGAGGCGCCTCGGCTCCCAAACTCTCAATGCACAAGGATTCGCCCATGCGCAGACGCCCGATCTTCGTTCCCCTGCCCCTCCTCATTTCCGGCTTCTTGCTGGCCGGATGCGCGGAAGTAGAGGACGGAGGCAGCCAGGAGCCCCGGGGAACCGGGGCCAACGCTTCGGCATCTTCCTACACCGACATCAATGTCGACCAGCTCCGGGACATGATGGCCAACGATGACCTCACCCTGGTGAACGTCCACATTCCTTTCGAGGGAGACATCCCGGGGACCGACGTGAGCATTCCCTTCGACGAGGTCTCCGAGCATCTGGACCGGTTACCCCAGGACCGGGACGCCCCCATCGTCCTCTATTGTCGAAGCGATCGGATGAGTCACGAAGCGGCGGCGACGCTGGCGAATCTGGGGTTCACCAACCTCTACAACCTGGATGGAGGCTTCCGGGCATGGACCGCGGCCGGTTACGAGCTGGAGATGGAGGGTGGTGGCTGAGGCTATCCTTCTTCCACCATCTCCGCCGGAACCGTCACCCGGACCAGGCCCCTGAAATCTCCGGCTTCGTACCCCGTGGCCAGATCCGCCGGGTAGTTGGCTTCCAGCTTCTCCAGGACCGCCGGGCTGATGTTCTCCGGGTCCCCGTGGCACTGGAGGCAGACCTCGCCCACGAAGAGGGGCTGGTAGTAGCGATACTCCCGGGCCGAGACCTGCTGGACGTATCTGGAAGGCACGCCTCCCCCCGCCTCCATGGCGTCCTCGAAGTACCTGAGGGCCTGTGTCTCGGCCTCGTCCGGCGCGTTCTCGGGATTCCGGTAACGGAAGGAGGTGCGCTTCAACTCCACGTCGCCCACCATCTCGGATTCCACCATCCGGGTAAGGGGCATGGCCTCCTGGGAGCAGAACTCCACGGCATGGGCCGCTCCCCCTTCCTCCATGGCGGCGGTAAGGCGGCCCACCAGGGTTCTCATGAGCTCGCCGGCGGCCGCTTCACCGATCTCGGCCACCTTGGCTCCCTCATCCGCCGAGACCTCCGGCGGGCCTTCCTCGGCTTCACCGCACCCGGCCAGAGCCGCGGCTCCGAACATCGAAAAGACCAGAAGTCCAGCAATCCTCATTTGTCCACCGGCAATCCTCATTTGTCCACCGGTTTCCCTCGCCATGGAAGGCCTCCTTGCTTCCCGGATGGTCGGGGTCCCACCGGGATCGGTGCCGGGCTCCGGCCATCTCGATGCGTCAACGGGTCCTTACGTAATGTACGCCGGCTGGATATGACGTAATGTGTGCCGGTTGGATATCAGTGGTCCCCGGCGGAGCGCTTCGCCAGCTCCCGATCCAGCATAAGCAGAGCGCCCTTGTTGTCGCCGGCCAGCTTCAGTAGCTCCACCACGTTCCCCGTGTTCTCCTCCTCCTCCACCTGCTCGTCGATGAACCACTGGAGCTCCAGCTGTGCGGGATAGTCCTTCTCCTCCAGCGCCATCTCGTACAGGGCGTTGATGGTCCCGGTGATGTGCTGCTCATGGGCCAGGGCCTTTTCGAAGGCCTCCAGGGGAGAGCCGAAATCCACGGGCGGCTCACCGATGGCCGCCAGGTTCACCCGCCCACTCCGCCGATTGATGTGGGTGAAGAAGCGCATGGCGTGCTCCACCTCTTCCTGGGCCTGGTGCCGCATCCAGCTGGCGAAGCCCTCCAGGTTCAGGCTCTCGAAGTGAGCCGCCATTGCCAGGTAGACATAGGAAGAGAAGAGCTCTTCGTTGATCTGCTCGTTGAATCCCTTTTCGATCCGCTCGTTCATTGTTCGCTCCGTTGAGGCTGACTGAGGTCGGGGGTTGAGGTCCGGGCTCCCCATGGGACATCATTCCGGAAGGGAGTACACCCGGAGCACCGGATGTTTCATGCTTGATCAGGTTACGGTTCGCAGCCCCCCATCAGGGCTCCATGCGGGGTTGCCGGGCACCAGACACGGGGCTGCACGCCATGCCCCTGGCGCACACAAAACGAGAGCGCCGGAGAAAGCCCTCTCTCCGGCGCCCATGTTTCTCATCCCCTGGAGCCTTTCCCGGGAAGAGACGGACAGTTCGGTCCTTGGTGGACCGGCGTCAACCGGCCTTGGTGTGACACCAGAGGCAGGTCTCGTTGCCCCGTCCCTCGTGGGTAGCCGGGACATCCGGCACCGCCGGCATGGCGCCGGCAGCATGACACATCATGCAGTTTTCCTTGCCCTCGATCTCATGAGTGGTCTGCGTGGCCCCCGTAGTGGTCATGGGGGAATCGGCAGCATGGCACCACAGGCAAGTTTCATTCCCACGACCTTCATGGTTCGCCGGAACATCGGGAACAGGGGGCATCACGCCGATGGCGTGACACATCATGCAATTCTCCTTGCCCGCCACATCGTGGGACATGGCCTCGGTAATCACCTGGGCCTGGGCCTGGGTTACCAGAGCCAGAGACAGGATCAGACCTGCGGCAATCGCCAGAATCTTGCGCTTCATGGTACTCCTCTCGGGGATGTGAGACGTTTACTGACTAGTAATAACCTTGAGCCGCCCTTTGGTTCTGCAGCGGCCGTTTCTTTTCTTGCCGGGAGCCTCCCGCGGCAACTCGCAATAGGCTCTCGAGCTTGGGTCGAAATCCTCATCCTGCAAGTTTCGGGCACATTTTTCTTGTCTTTAGTTAATCATCGAACCCCGTTCTATTTTCAATTCTATCCGGAAGCGCCGGCACACGGAAGTGGCATGGTTCTTCCGAGAACGTTGCGCCCGGGAGCCGAACTGCGTTCTTTGAGGGAACGCAGGTGCGGTCAATTCAGGGATTCTCAGGAGAGGTGCCGGTGGTGTGAGACCAAGTTACCCCCGTTCTCCAGACAGTTTGTCCCGATCCTGGAGATACGGGCTGAAACGTCCTCTCGCCCCCATGACCTGGCCGTGCCCGGGCAGGCACCTTATCGAGCAGACAAGGAACGATTCAATCCAAGATGATGCCCTCTTTCAAGGCTTCGACCCGAGGTGTCAAATGACCCAACGGAAGCTAGTCGCTCTTGCCATCCTGGGGATCCTGGCCCTGCCGGTGCCGTCGGCGGGCCAGGGCCTGGGTATGAATGGGAAGGCCCGTACCTACGTGAGCTACCTCCAGGTCCGTGACCTTGTCCAGGACAGCGTGCTGGCAGCCGCCGTCCCGGGGGATGGGACGCAGAGGACCCTGGAGGACGGCACCCGGGTGACCTGCGCCGAAACCTGGTGCCGGTACTTCAGGTCCGGGTCCGATGTGGGAATGGTCCCATTTCTCCAGGACCTCGAGCTCAACGCCTGGTCGGGAATCCAGGGCCTTCGAGGCTACACCCATCTCCGCTTCCGGGAGCCTTTCGGCGACGGGGACTACTGGCCCAGAATGGATAGCCAGATCGAAGCGCTGGCCGCCTACCTCGAGTTCCAGCGACCCGGATACCGGATCAGGGCCGGGCGGATGTGGGAGTCCACGGCCCTGGGTTTCTACAACTACGACGGGGGCCAGCTCCGTGTCCGGCTCCCCAGGCAGCTCGAGGTGGACCTGTACGGAGGTCTCAGCCTGGTCCGGGGCCTGAATCAGCTCTACAACACGGACCTCATCAGCAGCGTCGAGCCCCTGGAACCACGTGAGGACGCCTACCTTTTCGGGGTTCACGGCCGTTGGCGTCCCATTCCGGCGCTGTCGACCTCCCTGACCTATCAGAGGGAGAGCACCACCCACAACGGCTACCTCTATTCCGAGAGGGTCGCGGGGAGCGCCCGGGTGCTGATCCGGAAGGCCGCCATGGATCTGGAGATGAAGTACGACCTGGCCACGGAGACCACGAACCTGGCCCGCCTGGCCCTTTCCGCTCCCCTCGGCGCCGGGCTCCGGGCCAGCGGTGAGGTCCGGAGATACGTTCCCTTCTTCGAGCTCTGGACCATCTGGGGCGCCTTCTCTCCTGTGGGCTACGACGAGGCCCGGGCCCGGCTGGACTGGACCAACCCCACCGGTCGCCTCTCGGCCCGTGTCTACGGCACGTATCGCGCCTACGGAGATACGGAGACCAGGGAGCTGTCCGACGATCTCCAGGTCCGGGATGACGCGGTCCGCCTGGCTGTGGGAGGCAGGTACCTCTTCAAGGACAACATGACCCTGGACGGAGAGTACCGGTACGACGAGGGCTACGGCGCCAGCCGCAGCGGCGGCGACATCTCACTCCAGCGCACCTTCGGTCCCGGAAAGATCCTGGGGGTCCGGGCCACCGGGTTCGAGAGCTTCTCCGAATTCGGTGTCGGGTCCGGCAGGGTTCTGGGCGGCGGCATTCACGGAGCCATGCCCGTGGCGTTCGCCAGGGTCCAGGCCAACGCCATGTTCTACAAGCACGAACAGTCCGATCGGCCGGGGAGGCTGGATCTGAACCAGGCGAGACTGAACCTCATCCTGGAGGTCCCCATCGGGGGTGATCCCGGAATGAGGAGAGGAGGGGACCAATGAGACGCGTCCAGCTGTCGGCCATTTCGGCACTGATCCTGGGAGCCTTCCTCGGGGCCGCAGGCCTGGAAGCCCAGAGCGAGTTTCCCCACGAGACGCATTCCGTCTTCTTCTCGGAGTGTAGCGCATGCCACTCCGGGGTGACCTCTGGGAACTTCGAGGAGATGTACCCGGATCCTTCCACCTGCGCCGCATGTCACGATGGGAGCACGGCTCCCGCCGTAGCCTGGACGCCGGCGGAGAGCCCCAGGGCCTCGAATCTGACCTTCAGCCACGAACCCCACGCCTTTGACTGCGCCACCTGTCACCTTCCCAGCGGGGCGGAAGGCCTCGCGCCGGTGAAGATCCCGGAGCCCGCTACCTGCCTGGGCTGCCACGCGCCGGAAGCGGAAACCCACCTGGACGCCCGGGAGATGTGCCAGACCTGCCACGTGCCGGTGACGGAGTCAGCCCTTTACCCACAGGACCTGGGCGGCTTTCCGAAGCCCGAGTCCCATGCCTATGGGGACTTCTACCGGAACCACCGGAATCTGGCCGCTGCGTCTCCGGACTACTGTGCGGTATGCCACACGGAGAGCAGCTGCGCCAGCTGTCACGACGGTCAGAATTCCCCGGGCTTCCACCCCATCAACTTCCTGGCCTCTCATGGTCCGGAGGCCTACGGCCGGACCAGCGATTGCAGTTCCTGCCACAACCCCGAGGCGTTCTGCCGGACATGCCACATGGGCCTCGGATTGAACGACGCCAGCGGGATGGGCGCGGCGTACCATAACGATCAGAGTTTCTGGCTCCTGAGCCACGCCCCGGCGGCGCGGCAGGATCTGGAGAGCTGTGTTTCCTGTCACCAGCAGACGGATTGTCTGCAATGTCACTCGGCAAAGATGGGCCTGGGACTAAGCCCCCACGGCCCGGATTTCCAGGGTTCCAGCATCGAGGACCGGAACAGGGCCATGTGTACGCTCTGTCACATCTCCGGCGATTGAGAAGGACACCCGGGCCGGGTGCCAACAACAAAGTCCGCTTGATCCTGCCCCTCCTGTTTCAGAGAGGGGGATAAAGCGGCGGAGGTTTGCGACTGATGAAGCGTGTCCTTCGCCTGTTGATAGACGGCCGTGTGGCCATGACGATGGTCCTCTTCTTCCTGTTCTTCCTGGGCGTTCCCGGAAACGGGGCGGCTCAGGAAACGGCCCAGGAAACGGCTCAGGAAGAGGAGGATCCGTGCCTCATGTGCCACTCCATGGCCGCCATGTTCGAGGGAGCCGAGAACCCGGAGCGGTTCGTGGTGACGCCGGAGGATCTGGAAGGGTCGGTCCACGGCCCCTACGGTCTCTCCTGTTCCTCCTGTCACCAGAACATGGAGTTTCCACACCCGGAGAACCCCCGGGCCACCTGCTCTCCCTGTCACTCCGATCTGGAGGCGGAATTCGCGGAGAGCCTCCACGGGTTCGCCCTGGCCAGGGGGAATGAGCGAGCCCCGACCTGTGCCACCTGCCACGGCAATCACAACATCCTGCCCAGCTCCGACCCCCGGGCGCTCACCCACAAAGTGCGCCTACCGAACACCTGCGCCGAGTGCCACGGCGAGGCCGGCCTTCTCACCGACGAATACATCCGCCTGCCCCGGTCCTTCGAGCAGTATGCTCTTTCCGTCCACGGCCAGGGGACCACACGGGGTGTGGCGGCGGCGGCATCCTGCTCCGACTGCCATGCGGTCCACGCTCTCAAGGGCTCGGCGGACCCCGAGTCCCGCATCAATCCCATCAACGTTTCCCAGACCTGTGGGCAGTGCCACCCGGACATTCAGCTCCAGTACGACCGGTCCATTCATGGCCGGGCCCTCCAGGCCGGTGTCAGAGACAGCCCCACCTGCACGGATTGCCACGGGGAGCACCTGATCCTTTCCCCGGACGATCCCGCCGCCAAGGTCAGCGGAGCGCAGCAGGCGGTGGAGACCTGTGGGGAGTGTCACAACGATCCCCTCATCATCGCCAAGTACGGCCTCCAGGAAGGGGTGGTGGGGAGCTACCTGGACTCCTATCACGGTTGGGCCACCCGAAGCGGGTATGCCCGGTCCGCCACCTGCGTGGACTGCCACGCGGCCCACCTGGTGCTCCCGGCGGCGGACCCGGCTTCCACCGTGTCGGAGGAAAACGTGGTCGCCACCTGCGGTCAGTGCCATTCGGGGGCTACCCCAGCGTTCGCCGCGTCCTACGACCATACGACGACCTCCCTGGAAGCCAACCCCGTCAACCGGATCATCCGGGACGTCTACCTCTGGCTGATCCTCATCGTCATCGGGGGCATGGTGGTCCACAACCTCCTGATCATGAACTACTACATGATTCAGAGGCGCCGGGAACAGGAGGGGGAAGGGGAAACCGTGGTCCGGTTCACCACCAACGAGGTGATCCAGCACCTGGCTCTGACGGTCTCTTTCACCCTGCTGGTCATTACCGGGTTCGCCCTGCGGTTCCCGGAGGCCTGGTGGGTGCAGTGGCTTTCGAAGATCGGGATGACGGAACCCATCCGGGGAGACATCCACAGGGTTTCGGGAGTGATCCTCATCCTCACCTCCGTCTACCACGCCTGGTATGTCTTCGCCACCCGCCGCGGCAGGGAGGAGATCAAGGCCCTCTTCCCCACCTGGCGGGATGTCGTCGACGTGGTCCAGAATGTCCGGTATTACACCTTCAACAGGAAGAATAAGGTGAAGTTCGGCCGTTATGACTACTCCCAGAAGGCCGAGTACTGGGCCCTGGTCTGGGGCACCCTGGTCATGGCCGTCACCGGGCTGATCCTCTGGTTCCCGGAGCTCACCACCCGGTTCCTTCCCGCCATGACCATCACGGCGGCCCAGACCATCCACTACTACGAAGCCTGGCTGGCCACCCTGGCCATCGTGGTCTGGCACTTCTTCTTCGTCATCTTCCATCCGGAGGAGTATCCCATGAGTTGGACCTGGCTCACCGGGAAGGCCACGAAAAAGTTCGTGAAGGACCACCACACCCGGTGGTACGAAGAGGAGATCGAGCCCCTGGGGGACGACCAGGAGGAGCTCCAGGAGGCAATGAAGGACTGAGTGCAACCCGTAACCCCCGAGATCGAAGAACCGTCGCCGCCATGGATGGCCTGATGCGTATCGTACGAACCGCCCTCACGGGGTCACTCCTGTCTCTCCTGGGACTTTATGTCCCCTTCCCGTCCCTCCACGCACAGGGAGACGAAATGTGTCTCATGTGCCACGGGGACCGGGCCATGCTCCAGGGAGCAGAGAACCCGGATCGGCTCCTGGTCACCCCCGAGACCCTGGCCCCTTCGGTGCACGGGGAGGCGGGAGTG
The DNA here is from genome assembly GCA_964605505.1 of uncultured Gemmatimonadaceae bacterium. GTDB lineage: Bacteria > Gemmatimonadota > Gemmatimonadetes > Longimicrobiales > Gaopeijiaceae > CAZSDD01. Next base: position 8,540 of record CAZSDD010000080.1, read on the forward strand.
GGGTGTACGCTCTGCCACCAGGAGCTTCCCCTTCCCCATACCGCGGCCGACGTTCCCCCCGTGGAGTGTGGAACCTGTCACTCCACCGAAGCCCAACTCCACAGCGAGTCCCTTCACGGGCAGGCCGCCGCACGGGGAGACCCTCTTGCCCCATCCTGCGTCGACTGCCACGGAGATCACGACGTCAAGAGGAGCTCGGATCCCACTTCTCCTACCGCCACCATGAACATCCCCCTCCTCTGTGGAGGGTGCCACAGGGAGGGTGCCCCGGTAGCCCGGACCCGGGATATTCCCCAGGACCAGATCCTCCGGAATTATTCCATGTCCATCCATGGCGATGGCCTCTTCCGGGCCGGCCTCACGGTGACGGCTGTCTGCACCTCGTGCCATACCTCCCACCACATCCTCCCCCATACGGATCCCAGGTCCAGCATTTCCCGGGACCGGGTAGCCGCCACCTGCACGCAGTGCCACGCCCGCATCGAGGAAGTCCATGTGCAGGTCGTGGAGGGACGGCTCTGGGAGGAGGAGCCCCACAAGATCCCGGCCTGCGTGGACTGTCATGCGCCCCACGAGCAGCGCCGGGTCCTCTACAACGCCGGGGCCGCCAACGAAGATTGCATGGCCTGCCACGACGATCCCACCCTGGTGGGATACAGTCGAGTGGCTGGAGACACCGTGTCTCTCTATGTGGATCCCGACCTGTATTCCGGGGGGGTGCACTCCGGGACCGCCTGTGCCCAGTGTCATGTGGACGTGACGCCGGGCCTTTCCAGGGCGTGCGAAACGGTCACGGATCCCGTGGACTGCTCCATCTGCCACGCCGGCCCCGTGGAGCAGTATGCCACGGGAACCCACGGCATCCTGTTCGCCCAGGGCGATCCGGATGCCCCGGAGTGCCTGGATTGTCACACCAAGCACGCCACCCTGGACAACCTGAATCCGGCCTCCCCCACCTATGCCCGCAACATCCCCGCTCTCTGCGGGGAATGTCACCGGGAGGGGGAGAGCGCCGCCACCCGTCTCGCCGACGACCCCGAGGAGGTCCATGCCGGCGGCATCGTGGGCTCCTACGAGATGAGCATCCACGGCGAGGGGCTCATCCAGAGCGGTCTGGTGGTTACGGCCACCTGTGAGGACTGTCACACGCCCCACCGTCCCCTGCCACAGGATCATCCGGAGTCCACGACGAATCCCTCCAACATCTCCTCCACCTGCGGGACCTGCCACCACGGCATCGCGGAGGCCTTCGAGGAGTCGGTGCACTGGGAGCGCCAGGGAGACTCGGGCGACCTGGAATACCCCACATGCGAGGATTGCCATACCTCCCACGAGATCGCAGGGACGGACCGGGGAGACTTCCGCCTGACCATGATGAACCAGTGCGGGCGTTGCCACGTGGAGGAGACGGAGAGCTTCTTCGATACCTTCCACGGGAAGGTCTCCCGCCTGGGAGACGAAGGGGCCGCTAAGTGCTACGACTGTCACGGCACCCACAACATCCTTCCCCCGGAGAACCCCCAATCCACGCTGAGTCGGGCCAACGTCGTGGAGACCTGCGCCCAGTGCCATCCGGCCGCCAACGAGAGGTTCACGGGATACCTGACCCACGCCACCCACCATGACCCGGAAAAGTACCCTCTCCTGTTCTACTCCTTCTGGGCCATGACCGCACTGCTGGTGGGAACCCTGACCTTCTTCGGGATCCACACCCTCCTCTGGCTCTGGCGTCTCTGGCGCTCCCCGGAGCACTGGAAGCCCCACCGGGCCCACAGAATTCCCCAGCCCGGGGAACGCATGTACAGGAGGTTCAACACCTTCGAGAGGATTCTCCACGGCATCATGATCCTGTGTTTCTTCACCCTGGCCATCACGGGAATGGCTCTGAAGTTCTCCTACATGGGCTGGGCCCAGATCACGGCTTCGGTTCTCGGCGGCTTTACGGTTACCGGCGCCCTCCACAGGCTCGCCGCCATCGTCCTCATCGCCATCTGGCTGATCCACGTCTGGGACGTGGTGAAGAAGAAGCGGAAATCAGGAAAGAGCTGGGCGGCCTTCATCCTGGACAAGCGGAACTCCCTCATGTTCACGGCCCAGGACGTGAAGGACCTCTGGGGGTCCACCAGGTGGTTCCTGGGGCTGGGGCCGAAGCCGGAATACGGCCGATGGACCTACTGGGAAAAGTTCGACTATTTCGCCGTGTTCTGGGGGATGTTCATCATCGGCTCCACCGGGCTCATCCTCTGGTTCCCCGAGTTCTTCACTCTCTTCCTGCCCGGGAAGTCGGTGAACGTCGCCACCATCATCCACAGCGACGAGGCGTTGCTGGCCGTGGGCTTCATCTTCACCGTCCACTTCTTCAACACCCACTTCCGGCCGGACAAATTCCCCATGGACCCGGTGATCTTCACGGGTCGGGTCTCGGTGGAGGAATACAAGGTGGACAAGCCCCGGGAGTACGAGGAACTGGTGGCCAGCGGCGAGCTGGAGGAGAATCTCTTCGAGCCCTATCCCAGGAACGCCCAGATCCTCTTCCGGGTACTGGGCTTCACGGCTCTCACCATCGGACTGACCCTCATCGCCCTCATCATCTACTCCATGCTCTGGGGATATCGATAGACGGTCCGGGAAGGGCCATCAGATCACGAGAATGAAAGGAACACGGTTTTGAAGGACAACATCATTTCCGACGGACCCCGCCTGGCTGTCCTGGCCCTGGCCTTCCTGGCCTGGGTCGGGTGCGGTGGAGAGGACCAGGGTGGGTCCGCCGGTGGGGCCCAGGGTGAAATGCCCGCGGCCGCCCAGCCCATGTCGCAGGAGGTGCAGGAGCTGATAAACCTGGGCAACGAGGCTCAACGGGCCGGAAGATATGACGAAGCCATGACGCTCTATCGTGAAGGCATGGCCCTGGCGCCGGACCACCCGGTCCCCCAGTTCGGCGCTCTCATGGCCGCCATGGCACTGGGAGACGAGGCCCTGACGGATAGCCTGTCGGCGATTCTGGCCGAGACCTCCCCGGATCTCCTGGAGATGCTGAATCCCGATGGGAGCATGGGTGGGGGGATGCCCGCCAACCCCCACGTGGAGGGGATGCCCGGAGGGATGACCGGCGACACGCCCGCCATGCCCCCGGGAAGCGGGATGACTCCCATGGAAGGCCTTCCGGAGGGGCACCCGACCCTCTACGAAGTGGAGCCCGGCGACACGGTTCCCCCGGACACCGCAGGAGGGGATCCACATCGCCCCTGAGGCATCCGGGAGCTCCCTATCCACCTCGGATGGCAGCCACGCCGAACCGGACGAATCCCAGGGTTCCGGACGATATGGCAGGGCGCCTCGTAACCCCTCCTGAAACCCCGAATCGTCCCCAGCGGAGGGTCAGGCCCGCCTTCCCGGAGAAGGTCCACTCCGTGCCGCCGAGATGGCGTTCCTCAGCGGAGACATCATCGTCGATGATCAGAGTGCGGCCGGAAGCTTCCCACCTCAGGTAGGTCAGGGCCGGAGCGATCCAGGCCCTCAACTCGGCTCCGCTCAGGTCGGCGACGGGGACATCCGCTCTCAGCCCGATTTCGCGAGCCAGGAAATCGGCTTTCCCCCGATCGAGTTCGAACCGATCAAGGAAGGAGAAATCATTCAGTTCGAATCCGCCGAAGATACATAATCTGGCCACGGGAGCCGAGAAGGGCACGCCCACCCTTGCGGCGAATGACTGGAGGTCCACGTCCTCTTCCGAGCCACCGGTAACGCGGCGAAAGGAAATCCCGAAACGGTCTCCCGGCGAGGCTTCGAACCCGATCTCCTGCCAGACCGTCCCGCCGGTGTTGAGAACCCCGGCAGCCAGCCACAGTTCTCCAGGTTCATGGGGAAGACTGGTACAGGACTGGGCCGAGAGGTGGCTGGCAGAGGCGGCCCAGCAAGCGATCAAGAGGACGGCAGAGCGTCGCCTCACAGAGCGTCGGCTCATGGAGCGTTGCCTCACGGAATAATCCGGGTCAGCCCCTCTCACTCCCTCTCCTTCTCCTTCTTCTTTTGTTTCTTCTTCCTCTTCGGCGCGGGCGCAGGAAGGCTCGCCGCGGTGATCCGCGCGAGACCGCTGACCCACTCCCGGTCTTCGACCTCGCTTTCGATGAGGAAATACGGCCTGGCCCCCGGGTAGGGCGGCGCCTCAGTCACGTCGCCGATATAGGCGCGGCCAGCATCTGTGGGTTTCATGAAAAGCTGATTGTCGCAGACGAGGGCGATCACCTTCCCGCCGGCGTATACCGCGTACTCGCCGAACATCTTCCGGGAGGTGATTGGCCCGGCCCCGCCAAGCTGATCCACTACGAATTCGACGAACTCCCGATCTGTAGCCATTGTCCCTCCCGAATCGACACCGCGAGACGCCGCCGCCCGATCAGCAGCAGAGCCCCATGAGCTTCACCTATCGGCATCTTCCCCGCCTGAATTCACTGGGCAGACAGGCAAACCCGTCCATGGCCCAGAGCCCCACTCCTTCTTCCCTGGCCGCGGCCTGGGCAGAAGTCAGCCAGTCCACGTATTGAACGTTCGGGGGGTACGTGAGAAGGACCGCGTAACCCTGCCGTACCAGGGTCCAGTTCACCATGACGCCGTCAGCCCAGATATATCCAAGCATCCGGCCATACCGATCCCGGGCCTCCAGATCAGGTTCAAGGGCGACTTCGGAGCCGATGGGAATCAGGTCCCTCAACGCCCGGGTAGCCATTTCTCCGAAAGGCTCCTGACCGGCTTCCGGAGTATCCATGCCGATCAACCGCACTCGGCCGAACGGAGCGCACTCCATCGTGTCTCCGTCTACGATTCTGGTGACTTCGCAGGATTCGGTTGCCCGGACCGGGGCCCGGGGACCGTCCTGGTACACAGCCTGGGTCGGGGCGCGGGTAGCCTCTGATCGTGGGCCGGCCTGGGCGTGGAGCCCGAGGACCGGCAGGCAAAGGAGGAGGGGCGAGAGAAAGAGGGTTCTCCTTCCCATCACCCTGTGGGTGGGTGTCAGGATCGGTTTCACGCAAGTCGGTTTCATGGGTCGGTTACCATAGGGCCGTGTTGGGCGATACCTCTTGAGCGGGCCCGGTCGCGCGTCGCGGGTGTGAGCCGGTACACCCGAATGTACTCCACTCCCACCGAATCTCTCCAGACTCCTACCATGGCCTCTCGGGTGATCACCATCGGGTAGAAGCCGCTCCAGACGCGGACCCGGCCGCAGAACTGGCCTTCACCGTCAAACACATCCCCCGGTTCGAGTGATTGCGCGGC
>CAZSDD010000081.1:0-1921 GCA_964605505.1 uncultured Gemmatimonadaceae bacterium
CCAGGGTTGTGGCGGAGCTCACCGCCGGCGGGGGATGAGATGAACGGCGGGGCGGAATGTATCTGCGCAGACGGAAGTCCGGAAGCACGGTTCAGGGTCCCCCTACCGCCTGCTTCATGGGTCAGAGGAAGATCAGCCGGGATGTTCCGGAGAGAACGTAGCGGATCTCCTCTCCGCCCTCCCGTGGCAAAGCCACTACGTAGCCGCGGTCCGTCAGGAACTGCAGGGCCGCCGAGACAGATGGCTGCTTGATACCCCAGAGCCGAGACAGATCCTTCTGCGTCATGACGGTGTCCGCCCCGCGACGGCCCCAGATCCGAAGCTGACGCACCCGTGTCTGCACCGACATTGTGTCGAGTTCGGCCCCGTACCGTTGCTTCAGCACCGGCGCAATGTCCTCGAGGGTCAACTGCCGGGAAGCGTTCTCTGCCCCCACGCCCATGAGCCCCAGGGACGGGCTGACTCCGTCGTCGAGCGCCTTCAACAGGCCGCGGAGATCCCCCTGGTAGAGCGCATGAAGGGCCTCCACCGTGTCGTCGGTGACCGGCGAGACGACGTCGGCCGAAGGATCGCGTCTCAGGTGATCGTAGCGCGCACGAAGGAGGGCATGAACGGTCGGTGTATCGAGCGGTTCGATGCGGAGGACGCTCGTCACGTTCCGCACCTGGACGTGCGTCTGCAACGCCTGCTGGATCGCATCTGTGGTTCCGACGAAGACAACGTGAAGTCGGTCATGCATGAGCATCGGATCGCGTAGTGCACGGATGGTATCCGCCGCGCGGACCACGTCTCGGTCGCTCAGGGTCTCGAAGTTGTTGACGTGCACGATGAGACCGGCAGCGTCGGAGTTCGCCAGGGCCAACATCAGGTCACGTACGACCCGAGGGCCGTCGATCATGATGTCGCTCGGGGTCCAGACCGTCTCGCTTTGGTTCAGGTTCGCCCCGAATCCGGCCGCGGAGAGCCCCACGCCCCGCTCCAGGAGTCGGGTGGTCCGGACGAGGGCCTGTGCCTGCCTCATGGCGTTCGAGTCGACCATATGCGGCCGGTTCGCCAGGAGGGTGTCGTAGATTTGACCGAGCACGCGCCCGAAAAGGCTCGCGCTCGTGTCCTCAGGGACGAGGGAGGCCCATGAGTCGGTGCTCAGATACCCCTCCTCGAGCAGGGTCGACTTGAGCTCCTGAACGATCGTGGTCTTGCCCACCCCCGGCAGTCCGGCAAGCGCCTGCCTCGTTCCGTGCCCGCCGGCGCCGCGAATGTGGTCTCCCAAAGCACGGAGCTCACCCTCCCGTCCGACGAACAGCGAATCGAGGGGCTGGGGCGATTGCTCGCCCGCCTGAAGGACATCCTGGAAGAAGGGCGACGCCCGCAGATTGTACAGGCTCCACTTCGTCGGCAAAAGGTGTGACATCATGTCCTCCTGCGGATATTGGCCCACGCGGGTCTCAGGCCCAATACCTATCCCGTATCGGGGAAACACGCAATACGTCTCGGTATCGCAGTTGGCGCAGGCGCTGCTCGATACGCTCAATCGGGGCCGTGCCGCTGGCCGCGAGTAGCATCGTGCCGAGTTGGGTTCACGGTCCGCGGTCCGGGGTCCGCGGTTCGCGGTTCGGGGTCCGCGGTTCCGGGGTGCCATCTGCGCTCCCACCGCGACCAGCCCAGGGTCAATGACTCGGGACTCAGCAGTCCTGGTCCCAGTCCTCGAGATGAGTGAGAAAGGCTTGCCCGTACCGTTTCAGCTTGGCCGGCCCCACCCCCGGCACCGCCAGCATCTCGTCCGGGGTGGAGGGTCTCCGTGCCACCAGCTCCATCAGCACCTTGTCGCTGAAGACGATATAGGCCGGCACCCCCTGCCGGTCCGCCAGAGCCTTCCGGAGTGACCGAAGGGATTCGAAGAGGGCCTCATCCACCGGACCGG
>CAZSDD010000081.1:2021-7543 GCA_964605505.1 uncultured Gemmatimonadaceae bacterium
AGAGCCTTCCGGAGTGACCGAAGGGATTCGAAGAGGGCCTCATCCACCGGACCGGGGTCGGATCCGGCGGTGGAAGGCGGCCCGCCTCCCCTGCGGGAACCGCTTCGCCCGCCTGACCCGCTTCCCTCGGGGAGCCCGCTCCACCCGCGGGAACCGCCTCCCCCGCGGAAGCCGCTTCCCCTGCGGGAACCCCCGGTCTCCACCGCCCCCACAGCCGACCCGGCCGCCAGCTGGGACACCGACACTCCTGTGCAGACGTCGCAGGAGTCCCGGCACGGCGCCATCTCCTCGTCGAAGTGCCGGAGGATGGCCCGGTGTCGGCACGCTCCCGACTCCAGGAGGTTGAAGAGGGAGACCGTGGCCTTTCGTTTGGCCCGCCGGAGCTCCGGGTCCCCGATATCGTCGAGAAAGCGCTCGTGGAGCTTCACGTCCGCCCAGGAATAGAAGAGCACGCAATCGGCTTCCACTCCGTCCCGCCCCGCCCGCCCCACCTCCTGGTACCACGACTCCACGTCCTTGGGCATGTCCCGGTGGATCACGAAGCGGACGTTGGACTTGTCGATGCCCATCCCGAAGGCCAGGGTGGCCACCATGACATGCGCATCGTCCCGCTGAAACGCCTCCTGGGCCGCATGGCGCGCCTCATCCGGGAGGCCGGCGTGGTAGGGGAGCGCCCGAACACCGTTTTCCCTCAGAAACCGGGCGGTCTGCTCCACGCCCCGCCGGCTGAGGCAGTAGACGATGCCGCTCTCCCCTTCCCGCCGGCGGATCAGGGACAGGATTTCCTTCCGGGTGTTCCCCTTTCCCTTCTTCCGGCAGCGGATGCTCAGGTTCGGCCGGAAGAAGGACCCCTTAAAGCCCGCCGGCTTCGTCATGCCGAGCTGGCGGACGATGTCCCGGGCCACCGTCCGGGTGGCCGTGGCGGTGAGGGCCAGCACCGGCACACCCAGGGCGTCCTTCAGGCCCCGGAGGCGACGGTAGGAAGGCCGGAAGTCATGCCCCCACTGGCTGATGCAGTGGGCTTCGTCCACGGCCAGCAGGCTGACGGGGCACGTCGCCACGAAATCCCTCAACCGGCCGTCCAGCGCTTCCGGAGCCAGGAAGACCAGCTCGTGCTCTCCCCGACGGAAGGCCGCCAGGCGAGTCTGCCGCTCGTCCGGTTCCAGGGTGGAGTTGATCTCCACGGCCCGAAAGCCCAGTTGCCGAAGGGCGTCCACCTGGTCCTTCATGAGGCTGATGAGGGGAGAGAGCACCAGCACCGTACCCTTCAGGATCCGGGCCGGAAGCTGGTAGGTGAGGGATTTTCCGGCTCCGGTGGGCATCACCGCGATGCAGTCGCGTCCAGCCAGGACCGCGTCGATGACGACCTCCTGGCCGGGGAGGAAGGTGTCGAAGCCGAATACGTCTCGAAGGACTTCACCGGGAGCGGGAGCGTTCTGCATGGCGCTGAAGCTAACAGGTCCGGGACGTCCGGGAGCCGCCCCCCCCGCCTATCCCACCCTCGTCTCCCAGCCGGCCCAATCGCCACCGAAGGGCCGCAGGCCCAGCTCCGAAGGGCTGGTGGGTTGGGGGACCAGAGCCTCGTAGACCTGCCGGGCGTGGGCCTGGGAACGGGTGTACCACGTGGCCGCCGCGGCGAAGTGCTTCAGGGCCTCGTTTCCACCGGCGAGGAGGGCCCGGTCCGACGCCGTGTTTCCCCGATAGTACTCGGCATTGGCCCGGGAATAGAGATCGTTCAGGGCTGCATAGCCCGTGTCCCTGAAGTTGAGGTGCATGAGCTCGGTGTAGGCCGTGGCGATGTCGCCGGCGGCATCCTCCCGGGCCTGGTCCGTCACTGCCTTCGGATCCGCCGCGAGCCGCAACCGGTAGAAGGTGTGGGTGCCCTCGATGTACTGGTAGTTGGTCCGCATCCGGCCCCCGCCGGAGGCCATGGACGAGTGGATCACCCGACCCGCCGGGCCGGTGCAGATGTTGGCGAACCCTTCGTCACCGTCGTGGGGAACCACCACCGACACCCAACCGTTGGTGGGGCGGCAGATCTTGGCGTCCCATCCCCCGGGAGGAGGATTGGGGGGCGGGTCGCCGGGGAAGCGCAAGATCATCTTCATGAACTCCACGTCCACCTGGCCGTGGTAATTATGGAGCATGTCCCAGAACAACATGTTCCGGGGAGACGAGTAGGCGTCATATCCCCCGTGCTCCTTCACGAACTCCCCGAACTTGGTGACCGCCATATCCTCGTGGAGATAGGTGTTGGTGGAGAAGAGGAAGTCCTCTTCGCCGAAATCGCCCGAGCTCCTCACGGCCTGGATGGCAGCCGTCTTCTCCACCACGAAGGCGTTCCCCTGCTGATCCACGAAGTGGAAGTTCTCCGGGAAGTTGATGGGGAAGGAGAGCATAATGTCCCGGGCTTCCACCGCGTCACCGGCGAAGCGGACGATGTGGGGAAGGGCGTTGGCCCAGCAGAGGCCGTAATCGCTGTCCACGGCCCGGGGGGAAGCGCCCCCACCGCTGTTCCCGATGAAGAAGCCGGTGTTGTTCATGTAGAAGTGCTCGCCGATCTCCCCGGCCACGGCGCCGCACATGTAGTCGTGGCCCTCGTCCGGGTAGGCCACGATGATGACGGCCCGGAAGGACTCTCCCCCGCCGTCCACCGTATCGAGGCCGATGAGGCGGCCGTCCTTCGTAGCGCTTCCCCATGCCGAGCAGACGGAGCAGCTCTTCCGTGGCGGAAGCTGGTCGTCTTCGGCTCCCTCCGGGTAGTGGGCCGTGGCCGGATCCGGAATGACGGTGTTCATCATGAGGGCGTCCTCGTAGGAAAGCTCATGGCCCGCCGCCGTGGCCCCGGCGGCCATCCCCTTCATGATTTCGATATTCTCCGGCGTGTGCTCCCGGATGAAGGACTGGTTGGCCTTCAGGGAGTCCCGGACCCCGTCATGGCTCAACCGCTGGAGGGCCGAGGCCCAGGAGGAGCGGGCGTTGGCGGCGATGAAGCCCCCGGCCTGCTGCCCGTACTGGAATCCCATCTCGTAGTCGGACCCCCGGAGGATGACCACCGGGAGGATGCCCGGAGGAAGCTCGGCAGATTCCTGGGCCGCCAGGCCCCGGGCCAGGGCCAGGGGGGACACGCCGCCCAGGCCCATGCCCAGGCCGGCCACGGCCGTGCTCTTCAGAAAGTCCCTGCGATTGCTCTTCATGGAGGTCATCCTCTCTCAAGTCTCCTGGTACTTGCTGGTCTCCTGGTACCTGTGCCATCAATGACGGTCAACCGCTCACCGTCTTCCGCCCTGCGGGACGAGCCTTCGGCTCAGCCCTCCCCTTCCCCCCACTTCGCGAACCAGGCCAGGATGTGCTGGACCTTGCCGATGAGGTTCGAGGGCTTGGAGGCGATGCCGTGGGAAGCGTCGGGAACCCGGACCAGCATGCTGGGAACCCCGGAGATCTGGAGGCCGGCGTAGAACTGCTCCGACTCGGACATGGGGGTCCGGAAGTCCTGCTCTCCCGTCAGGAGCATGGTGGGAGTGGTGACGTTCCCCACGTATGAAAGGGGCGAACGCTCCATGTACTGCTCCATGTGCTCCCAGGGCGGCCCCGGGAACCAGTACTTGTAGAAGAAGCCCGGGCCGTCGGCGTGTAGGACGAAGGAGTACCAGTTGATGACGGGCTTCTGCACCACCGCCGCCCGGAACCGGTCCGTGTGGCCCACGATCCACGCGCTGAGGACGCCGCCTCCGCTCCCTCCGGTGACGAAGAGGCGGTCCTCGTCCACGTAGCCCAGGTCCAGGACGGCGTCCACTCCGGACATGAGGTCGTCGTAGTCCTGGCTCGGGTAGGCATGGTGGATGAGGTTCCCGAACTCCTCCCCGTAGCTGGTGCTTCCCCGGGGATTGGTGTAGAGGACCACGTATCCGTCAGAGGCGTAGAGCTGGATCTCCGCCGCGAAGACGTCGCCGTAGGCGGAGAAGGGGCCGCCGTGGATCTCCAGGATGAGGGGGTATTTCTTCGACGGATCGAATCCGGGAGGCTTCACGATCCAGCCCTGGATCCGCCGTCCGTCGTAGGAGGACTCCCACCAGAGCTCCTCCACGGCCCCCAGCTCCCTGTGCCCCAGAAGGTCGGCGTTCAGCTCCGTCAGCTTGCGGACGTCTTCACCGCCCCGCCGGGTGACCGCCAGCTCCGCCGGGTGCTCCGGCGTGCCCAGGGTGAAGGCGATGGTCCCGTCTCCGGCCACGGAGAACTGCCCGCCGGTGTAGGGCCGGCCGGTGGAGAGGCCCTGGACGTTGCCCACGATTTCCAGGCCCTCGCCGTCCAGGGTCATGAGGCCCAGCTTCCCGTTCCCCTGTTCGTCATAGGAGAAGAAGAGCCCGTTCCCGTCGGCGGCCCAGGCGATGCTCCCCACGCTCCGGTCGAAGTCGCCGTTCACCAGCCGGGAGCCGGACCCGTCGGCGTTCATGACGTAGAGCCGGGTCAGCTGGTACCCCTGGTGCTCGTCGTCGAAGCCGGTGTAGGCGATGAGGCGCCCGTCGGGGGAGGGACGGGGATTGGCGTCGGGGCCATACCGATCCGTGAGGGCCGTCAGCTCGCCCGTCTCCACGTCCACCCGGTAGATCTCCGAGTCGTTGGGCTCATGGTCCGCGTCCTGCCGCCGGTTGGCGGAGATGAGGATGGAGCCTCCGTCCGGCATCCAGGCCGGGGATGTGTGGTTGTAGGGCCCCGTGGTGAGCTGCCTGGGGGTGCCGCCTTCCGCCGGGATCACGAAGAGGTGCACGTAGCCGTCGGGAACGAAGCCGGGATTCCCGTCGGCCCGGTAGTTCATCTTGTCGATGACCTTGAAGGGAGGCCCCCAGTCGGCCCCCTCCGGAGGCTCGGGCATGTCCACGGCCAGGGGCTGCCGCCGCTCCGGCACGAACATGGTGAACGCGATCTGCGTTCCATCGGGAGACCAGGCCGGGGCGCCGGGGCTCTCCGCCAGGTTCGTGAGCTTCGCCGTCTGACCCGTATCCATCCAGCGGACCCAGATCTCGGCGTCGCCGTCCCGGGAGGAAACATAGAGGAGCCGGGTTCCGTCCGGCGACCACCGGGGAGAGCCGTGGCCGGCGCTCCCGCTGGTGAGGGGTCGGTGATCGCCTCCGTCCGTGTCGATGATCCAGAGATCGGAGGTTCCGCCGTCGGTCATGACGTCGAAACCGCGCCGGACGTAGACGACCTGCGCCCCGTCGGGGGAGATCCGGGGGTCCGCCGCCAGCTCCAGCCCGAAGACGTCCATGGGCTGGAAGCCCACTGCCGGTTCCTGGGCCCCCGGTTCCTGGGCCCCCAGGGGTAGAGCCGTCGAAAAAGCCGGGGCCAGGAGGGCAAGGAGGGCAAGCAAGGCAGGGTGGAGAAAACGGCGGCGCATGGCGTCCTCCTTGAAGCAGCTCGAAGCAGAGAATCGGTACCGGAACGTCCGGCCCTGCCGGGAACCAGGGCCGGGCCAGACCCTCATTATCCCCCCAGACCTCTTCCGGGGCCAGCCCTCACGTGCC
>CAZSDD010000081.1:7643-10903 GCA_964605505.1 uncultured Gemmatimonadaceae bacterium
TCGTGCCAAACGGGTCCCGTCAGACTCCTCTCGCCGGAGCCTCCGAACCATGAAGCCGGCCACTCGATTCTTCTCCATCCCCTCTCCCGGGATCCTGACAGCCGCCATCTTCCTGTTCCTGGGATGCGCTCTCACGGCGCCGGACCCGGTCCGGGGACAGGCAGCCGCCGGCCTCCGGGCCGCCGACCTGGAATCCCTGAGCTGGCGGGAGCTGGGGCCCGCCATCACCAGCGGAAGAATCGCCGCCTTTGCGGTGCACCCGGAGGACGACCAGATCATCTACGCCGCGTCGGCCTCGGGTGGGGCGTGGAAGACGGTAAACGGCGGGACCACCTGGAACCCCATCTTCCAGGACCAGGGAAGCGTTTCCATGGGGGCCATCGCCCTGGATCCTTCGGACCCGGACGTGGTCTGGGTGGGAACGGGAGAACAGAACAGCGTCCGGAGCTCCTCCTTCGGCGATGGGGTGTACCGGTCCCGGGACGGGGGAGCCACCTGGCGCCACATGGGGCTGGAGGGAAGCCGCCACGTGGGACGCATCCTCGTTCATCCCCGGGACCCGGACATCGTCTTTGTGGCGGCCATGGGATCCCTCTGGGGACCGAATCCGGTTCGGGGCCTCTACCGCACCACGGATGGAGGAGAGACCTGGAACAAGGTCCTGGCCATCAGCAACCTCACCGGGGTGGTGGAGGTCCGCATGGATCCCAGCAACCCCGACAACATGCTGGCGGCTACGTTCCAGCGGGAACGCCGCCAGTGGAGCATGCTGGGCGGCGGGGACGAGAGCGGGCTCTATCGGAGTGAGGACGGCGGGTACAGCTGGCGGGAGGTGAGAGGGGGCTTTCCCACGAGTCCCCTGGGGCGCATCGGGATCGCGTTCTGCCCCGGGGACCCGAACATCGTCTACGCCAGCGCCGTGGGTCCCGAGGGAGGCATCTTCCGGTCCGAAGACGCCGGCGCCACCTGGGAGCGGCGGAACCGGGAGATCCAGAGCCACTGGTTCTACGGCGAGCTGGTCTGCGACCCCGTGAACCCGGACCGCCTCTACGTTCCCATGACGCCCCTGCACGTCTCGGAGGACGGGGGCCGGACCTTCCGGAACCTGGTGACGACCAGGGTCCATGTGGACCATCACACCCTCTGGGTGAATCCCCGTGACCCGGATCACCTGATGGTGGGAAACGACGGGGGCATCTACATCTCCAGAGACCGGGGAGAGCACTGGCTCTGGCAATCCAACGTTCCCGTCATGCAACTCTACACCGTGGCCGTGGACATGCAGGAACCCTTCTACCACGTCTACGGCGGAACCCAGGACAACGGCTCCTGGGGAGGCCCCATCGGGACCAGGTTCAGCGACGGCGTCTCCAACGAAGACTGGATCTACACCGCCGGCGGGGATGGCTTCCACTCGCAGGTGGACCCCCAGGATCCGGACATCATCTATGCCGAGTCCCAGTACGGGGTGCTCTACCGCATGGACCGAAAAACCGGCGAGAGAAAGCTCATCCAGCCCTGGCAATCCCAGGAAGCGGAGGCCCGGGCCCTCCGCTGGAACTGGAGCGCCCCTCTCCGGATCTCCCCCCACGATTCCCGGACCCTGTACTTTGCCGCCAATGTCGTCTTCCGAAGCCGGGACCGGGGGGACTCCTGGGAGGTCATCAGCCCCGACCTCACCCGGAGGATCAGCCGGGACGCCCTCCCCCTCCAGGGACGGGTTCAACCCCCGGATGCCATCGACCTGCACGCCAGCACCGCCCTCTACGGAAACATCTCCGCCCTGGACGTGTCATCCATGACCCCGGGGCTGGTGGCGGTGGGGACCGACGACGGCCTGGTGCAGGTGACCCGGGACGACGGGGAGAGTTGGAGGCGGGTGGACGGCTTTCCCGGTGTGCCGGCGATGATGAAGGTGGCCATGGTAGCCTGGTCCGGCACCCGGGAGGGCACCCTCTTCGTGGTCTTCGACGGACACAAGGACAACATCTTCCGGCCCTTCGTGGTCCGGAGCGACGACTACGGCGCTACCTGGCAGAACATCACCGGCAACCTGCCCACCTTCGGGCCCACCCGGAGCGTGGCCGTCCACCCCCGGAACGGGGATCTGGTTTTCGTGGGAACGGAGTTCGGCGTCTTCTTCTCCAACCAGGGCGGGGGTCAATGGATGCCCCTGGGCAGAGGCCTGCCCACGGTGGCCGTCCACGGCATCGTGGTGCATCCCCGGGAAAACGATCTGGTCCTGGGAACCCACGGCCGGGGGTTCTGGGTGCTGGACGACCTGGGTCTCCTGGAAGCCATGTCGCCCGGAGTGGTGGCCGGCCACAGCTATCTGGCAGAACCCCGCGCCGCCGCGCAGATCCGGGACGTGAACCGGGGACGAGGCTCCGTGGGAGACACCTACTGGACTGCGGAGAATCCACCGAGAGGCGCGATCCTGGATTTCTGGCTCGGCGACGGGGCCACGGGAGAACGGGTCACCCTGGACATCCTGGATGACGCGGGAACCCGGATCCGGCGGGTGGCCGACACCACCGGGGCCCGGGGCGCCCACCGGGTCATCTGGGACCTCCGGCACCCGGCCCCCACCGGGGCCGACGGCCTTCCCTCCAGGCGCCTGGACGGGCGGTTCGTCCTTCCCGGGACCTACGAAGCCCGTTTGACGGTTGGGGACAGCGTCCGGACCCGCACCTTCCGGGTTCGCATGGATCCGGCCCTCTCCGTGGGCCGGGACGACCGTCGGGCCCTGGATGCCACCCTGGCCCTCCAGGCCCGCCTGGCGGGAGCCGCGGCCCTCATGGATGCCGCCGTGGATTCGGCTCTCACCCAGGCAGGGCGGATGCTGGAGACCCTGAACAGGGCCCGGGACGTGCGCCCGGGGCTCCTGGAGCGGACCCACGACCTGCAGGAAGAGGCCCGCCGCCTCCAGGTGATTCTCAGGGGACCCGGCCAGGAGGGGACGGCCCAGCAGGAGACCTCCCTTCCCCTGGTCTCCCTGGTGAACCGTCTGTACCGTACCACCGAATCCTGGACCGGCCCCCCCACCCAGGATCAACTGGGCCTCACCCGGAGGGCCCACGGGGACCTGGTGGACCTTCTGGCCGATCTTCGTCCCCTCCTGGCCCGGGAAATTCCCGAGCTCAGACAGATCATGGAGAATGCCGGGATGCCCTGGCCCGCCGGTGAGATCCCCGCACTTCCCGACGACCTCCTGCCTCCATTCAATCCGTGAGCGTGCGACCCATGAGACAACGCAGGAA
>CAZSDD010000081.1:11003-13784 GCA_964605505.1 uncultured Gemmatimonadaceae bacterium
ACCGCCGAACCGACCTGAAGAACCGCGGATCCGCCCTGAAGGACCGCCGATCCGTCCTGAAGAATCGCCGATGCGCCCTGAAGAACCGCCGATGCGCCCTGAAGAACCGCCGATGCGCCGGGAACGTGGCGGGCCTGCTGGCCCTCCTGACCGTGGCTCTGGTGCCCGCCCCCCCGGCCCTGGCCCAGACCTCTCTCGCCGATCTGGAGTACCGGGAGGGGCACCGGGAAGCCGCCATGGCCCGCAGAGCCGAGCTCATGAGGCGCATGGAGGGCGGCCTGGCCGTCGTCACCAGCGCCGACCGCTCCCAGCCCAACCTCTACGAGTTCTACGTCCCGGACACGGAGAACCACGATTTCGTCTTCCTGACGGGCATCTACGAGGCCCATCCGCCGGGGTCCGTCCTGGTCCTGAACCCGGACGGAGAGGTGTATCATGAGGTCCTTTACACGGACCTGGACCCGGAGGAAGCAAGCCGCCTCTCGGGCATCGAGCACGTCTTTCCCAGGGATCGATTCCTGGAGGACCTGAGCAGCGCCATCTCCGACTACCGGAACCTCCGCATCACCCAGCTCCGCTTCAAACCGGTGGCCTCGGACATGGCCATGGGGCTGGGGAATGAAGACAAGATCATGTATGTGAACTTTCCCCGGTTCACCAACCTGAACGAGCCACCCACCCCCCGGCTGGACTTCGTGGACCGCCTCCGACGAGCCACCTCGGAGATCGAATTCAGGGATGCCGGGGATCTCCTGGATCCCATGCGCATGGTCCTGGACGACTTTGCCCTGAAGAACCTCCGCCGTGCCGTGGAGATCACCCGAAAGGGGCTCACCGAGGGAATGAAGGCGGCCCGGCCGGGACTCACCACCAAGGAGGTCATGGAAACGGTGGATTACGTCTACCGCCTCCACGGGGCCGGCCTGGGCTTCCACACCGGCGTGGGTGTGGCCAGCCACCTGGACGAGGTGATCCGCTACGCCACGACCCAGGAGGAGGAGGCGGCCCGGAAGGGGGATGCCCGCATCACCGAGGGGATCCTGGTCCACTTCGACACCGGAGCCGAGGTCAACCACTACTCCGCCGACGTCCAGCGGACGGTTCCCGCCGGAGACCGGTTCACCGACGAGCAGCGCCGGATCTACGAGAAGGTCCTGGAGGTCCAGAAGGCCGTCATCGCCGCCGTCCGGCCCGGGGCCACCTGGTGGGAGCTGCACAACCTGGCGGTCTCCATGCTGGAGGAGGCCGGCGGCTGGGACGAGAGCTACACCTACGGCATCGGCCACTTCATCGGGATGGAGGTCCACGAGCACGGCGACTACCTGGCTCCCCTGGAGCCCGGCATGGTCCTGGCCATCGAGCAGGGGGCCATCGTGAACGGCACCCGGGTGGCCTTCGAGGACGATATCCTGGTCACGGAGGACGGCCACGAGTGGCTCACCCGCTCCATCCCCATCGAGCTGGAGGAGGTGGAGGCCCTCCGCCGGCAGCCGCTTCTGGTGGAGCCCGAGGCCCTGCTTCGGGAGAGGGGCGGCGACTGAGTCCAGGACCCTGCTGCGGGAAGAGAGCGGTGACCGAGGGGGCGGCCCCGCCGCAGAAGAAAGGGGGAGGCGACCGAGAGGGGCGGCCCCCGCAGGGCTCACCCGTCCCTGGACACCGCCCAGACGGAGAAGTTCTCGTCCTTCTTCTGGCCCACCCCCACCGCGCCCTTGTGCATGTAGAGGGCCATGCACCAATCGGGCTCGAATCCGCTGCTGGTGGAGGACCAGTAGGCCTCCTGGACGTCCCGGAAGGGGTGGCCCACCGGGAGGGCCGGCGTGTGGCGGGAAGCGTCCACCAGGGACTCCAGCTCGTTGATGGTGGGGAGGCGCCAGGAATCCCGGTGGGCGAAGCGGTCCCGGTTCAACTCCGCCACCACGCCGAAGGCCTCCTCCCAGGTCGTCCACCGGCGGGCCAGGTCGGCTGATCCGGTCCAGACCAGTCCCGTCAGCCGGTCCGTCACCGCCCCTTCCCGGTGGGTGAAGCGGGGCTCGGGCCATGGAACTCCCCTCCCGTGCTCCCCGTCCTGGCCGGTCCCGGGGCAGGAAACGGTCCGGCCGGCCGCGTCGAAGCACTCCTTCTGCCCTGTGGCCGGCAACACGCCGTTGCCCTCCCCCCGCACCGGCCAGACCAGCCGGAGCTCCGTCTTTCCGCCATAGAACATCCGACCCCCCTCCAGGTGGACGTACCAGGCGAAGGCCGGGTTGATGGCCGCCGTGGTGCTGCTCCAGTACCACCCGAGAAAGACCTCCCGGAATGGATGGTCGGGAGGGAGGGCCGGATCCCGGGTCTGGTAGCTGAGGAGGGACCGGAGCTCCCGGCGGTTCGGCAGCCGCCAGTCCCCGTGGCCGTTCCATGCTTCCCGATTCATGCCGCCGACGAATTCCAGGGCGTCGGGCCAGGATTGGGGAAAATCGTCGAAGTTCGCTTTTCGGGTCCACTCCAGGCCCGTGAGGCGGTCCAGGACCGTGGCGCCCAGCACCCGGAACCGGGGCTCGGGCCAGGGGAGGCCCGGCGCCTCTTCGGCGTCCTGCCCCGTATTCCGGCACGCAACCTCTTTTCCTGTGGTGTCGTAACAGAAGATCTGGCCCGTGTTGAGGTACAGTCCCGGCATTTCGGATCCCTTCTCCCGGAGATCTTCTCCGGTCTCTGCTCCGGATCCATCCTCCGAATCTTTTCTACGGAACTCTTCTCCGGATCCTCTTTCCAGTCTCTTCTTCAGGCCAGGGGCCAGATGAGGGG
>CAZSDD010000082.1:0-13718 GCA_964605505.1 uncultured Gemmatimonadaceae bacterium
GTCGTCCGGGATCAGTCGTCGGTCTGCTGGTCGTCGGGAGCCCCGTCCTCCTGCTGGAATCCCGCCGCTCCTTCCTTGTAGAAGGACGCCTCCTTGGGATACCCCGCCACCTTGGCCTCGATGGCCGCCATCTGGGCGCTGTTCAGGGGCTGGAAGCCGGCGGCGATGGAGATGTTCTCCTCCAGCTGCTCCACCGTGTCGCACCCTATGATCACGGTGCTGACGGGTTGGCTCAGGGTCCAGGTGAGGGCGTCCTTCATGGTGGTGATGCCGCCGTCCCTGAAGATCCTGCCCCGGGCCGGAATCTTCATTCCGATGACCCCCATCCGCCGCCGGTTCGCCTCGGGCAGAAGCTCGTCCATGAAGGGCCGGTGGTACTTGTCCGCCGGATTCAGGGCCAGGAGGATGGTGTCGAAATCGAAGCGCCGGAGTCCATCCAGGAGGACATCTGGGTTGGCGTGGCCGGTGATCCCCAGGTTCTTCACGATTCCCTGGTCCCGTGCCTCCATGAGGGCGTGGATGGCCCCGTCGTCGGCGAAGATCTGATCCAGCTGCTCCGTGCGGCTGATGTTGTGGAGCTGCCAGAGATCCAGGTGATCCGTCTGGAGGGATTTCAGGCTCTCTTCCAGGAGCTGGAGAGACCCGTCCCGGGTCCGGTTATGGGTCTTGGTTGCCAGGAAGACCTCGTTTCGACGGGTGGCCATGACCCGGCCGATGTACCGCTGGCTGATCCCCCTGCCGTAGGCCGCCGCCGTGTCGATGTAGTTCACCCCCAGGTCGATGGCCCGGTTGATGATGGCCTCGGACTCCTCATCGGTACCCGGGCGCTCGATGGTGGCCTGCCCTCCCAGGCTGAAGATCCGGACGTCGTGGCCCGTCTTGCCCAGGGGGCGCTCCGGCATGGGGGGTGGGACCTTCGTCGGCTGGACCTCCGATGCCCCGGCTTCCGGCGGTGTCTTCCCCAGAACGAATCCGGCGGTGCCGGCCCCTGTCACCTTCATGAAATCCCGGCGTGAGAATTTGTTCTCGGGCATGGTTCCCTCCTGGAGCTTGTTCAGGGCAGAAATAGTTTCCTTGAATGTAAGGGCCCCGGGGCTCCGAAGACAGAGAAACCCCTATTCCTGCCTTCCCTCCTCCACCAGCACCGCCCGCTCGATCCGGTCCAGGAGGGGGAATTCGGCCTCCAGGTACTCGTCTCCCCTGGCGATGGCCATGGCCTGGTAGACCCCGTCTCCCCGGGGTGGCCCGTCCCCATACTCCGAGTAGAGGGATTCCACCACCTCCATCCCCTCTACCACCTCGCCGAAGGGGGAGAACCCATCGTCGTCCAGGCTGGAGTTGTCCTTCAGATTGATGAAGACCTGGACTGTCCGGGAGTTGGGCCGGTTCTTGGAGAACGTCACCCTGCCCCGGGTGTTGGACTGCCGAACGGGCTCGTCCGTCATCTCCGCCTGCCGCCAGGCCGCGTTCACCCACGGATCCCCGTGGATCCCCCACTCGGCCACGAAGTCGTCCAGGACCCGGTGGAAGGCCATTCCATCATAGAACCCGGCCTTCACCAGGTTGTAGAACCGGTCCGCCGCCAGGGGCGCCCACTCCCGGTGGACCCGGATGGTGATGTCCCCTCTGGTGGTCTCCAGCCGGACCCGGTACTCGTCCGGCGCCGTTTCGTTGAAGCTCCGGGGCTGGAGGAGGGGGTCGGCAGAGGGAGGCTCGGCCGCCTCCTCCCGGGAGTCGCCCCCGCAGGCCAGAACACCGGCCAGAGCAAGAACACAGGCCAGGATCCCGGCTCGAACGAGGAGGGTAAGCGGCGGTGTCGGAACGGGAGGCACCGTTCTCAGCGCGGAGGGCATGGATATTCTCAGCGGCCCCTCAAGCCCTCTGGGGCCGCAACCCCTTGCCTGTGCGGATGGCCGCCGCCCTGACTTCCTCCGGTGTGGACCAGCGGGCCTCCGTGGGAGCGAAGGGCATGATCTTTAGGGCCACCATGAAGGCCAGGCCGATGAAGCCGATGACCCCCAGGGTCTGGAGGGTCTCCAGGAGGCTCACCTGGTAGGAGGCCACGCCTTCCCAGCCCATGCCGCCGGTGATCTCCCATCCGGGGAAGAGCTCCGGTGGATGGATGAGTCCGGGAATGACGATGAGAAATCGCTCGAAGAGGACTCCGACCACCACCAGGGTGGAAGCGAACACCGTCCACCTCACGGAAGTCCCTGTCCTCCGCATGAAGAGGAGGATGGCCGGGATCACGCACCCGATGAGGATGAGCCCCAGCCAGAACATGAAGCTATGGATCCCCCCGAAGAGGAAGAACATCCCGGCTTCATGGGAATAGGCCAGATAGGCCCGGTGGGCGTTCTCTATGAGGAGGACGTAGAAGGTCACCACCAGGAAGATGGAGAGGAGCCGTCGGCCCAGCCAGATGATGATCTCGTCGTCCAGGTGCCGCCCCGTGGCCCTGGAGATTCCCCAGATGACCAGAATCATGAGAGCGGCGCCGGAGGAGAGGGCCGCCGCCACGAAGCTGGGGGGGAGGAGGGAGGAGTTGTAGAGCTCCCGGGGAACGAAGGCGAAGATGGCACCGGTGCCGGTGTGGGTTCCGATGGCCCAGAGAACCACCACCAGGGAGGTGATCTTGGTCAACGTCCCCTTCTCCTTGAAGAGGGCCCAGATGTAGAGGACGCAGATCATGATGTGGCCGGAATAGAGGGCCGGGTTGATGGAGAACATGGAAGTGACGTTCACGTAGGTGAACGGCTTCGTGAAGACCCGGTCCACCCGGCCCTGGTCCGTGAGGATGGACAGAAGTCCGGCGATGAGAAAGAGCATGGCCAGGAGCGCCGCGATGCGGGCGTAGGGCTTGTACTCCATCTTCCCGAACACCCCGTAGAGGCCCGAAACCACGAGAGACCCGGCGGAGAGGCCGATGTAATAGATGGCCATGGAGATCTGGAGCCCCCAGGGCACCCGGTTGGACATCCCCGAGAGGTAGAGGCCCTTGTAGTGCATGATGAGGGTGGCCGCGAAGCCTCCGGCAGTGAACAGCGCCAAAAGGGCCACCGTCACCCAGTAGGAGGTGGACTTTCCCTCGATCTTCGAGAATTGGACAGCCATCTGGGCATCCTCGCAGTTCCAGGTCCCCGGGTCTCGTGGGCAGCGCCCCGGAACGTCCCCCTCACGCTTCCAGGGACGCCGGGCCGATCAGCCCACGCCGTGAGATCTACAGACCGATGTAATAGACTTTCGGCTCCGTTCCCAAATCCTCCCGGATGCGCTTCACCGAGTTCTCGGCGATGAGCCGGGAAACCCCGCTCTCCGGGTCGTTCAGATCTCCGAAGGTCAGGGCCCCGGCTCCCACCGCCTCGCACGCCGCCACGCAGGCCGGGGGTTTACGCTGGTCCACCAGGTGCGCGCAGAAGTTGCAGGACTCGGCGACACCGTGGGACCGCTTCGGGTACTCCTTGTTGGGCCACTCCTCGCTCTCTTTGTAGTTGAAGAAGCGGGCGTTGTAGGGGCAGGCGATCATACAGTACCGGCATCCGATGCATCGGTGGTGGTCCACCAGGACGATCCCGTCCTCCCGCTTGTAGGTGGCCTGGACCGGGCAGACCTGGGCGCAGGGAGGGTCGTCACAGTGGTTGCACATGAGGAGGACCGATTTTTCTTCCTGGGCGTGCCCTTCCTCTTTGGGCCGGATGCTCACCTTCCGTAGCCAGTGGACGTCCCACCGCTCGTCGTGGTGATAGGCGACGTTGTTCTCCTGCCGACAAGCGTCCATGCACGCCGTGCATCCGGGTCTGCACCGGGTGAGATCGATGACCATCCCGTACCGCCTCCCCGCAAGAAGGCTCCGGGTTCCGGACGCCTCCGACGAGCAGGAGGACAGGACGGGGAGGCCCAGGGCCCCGGAGGCCCCGGCCAGGATGGCGCCGCTGTTCTTGATGAAGTCTCTACGGTCCATGACTCACCTCACCTTCCAGCCTCAGGACCGAATGCCGCCACGCGCTCCTCAGCCGTTTCCGGATAGAAGTGACAGCCGAAGCAGTCCAGGGTGACATTGGCCACCAGGTGGCACCGATCACAGAAATTGGCCCGGTTCACGTGGCAGTCTCCACATCCTGCCAGCGTCACGCCCCCCTTGATCCCGGCCCTGACCACGTCCTCCCGGATATCCTTCAGAAAGTCCATGTGGTAGAACCGCATCCACTCGGCGTCCCTGACGCAACTCTCCCATCGGGAATCCACCTTCTCCAGGAACACTTCCTGCTCTTCCTCCCCCCCTTCAAATGCGAACGCCACCACACTGAATCCCAGGGGAAGGAGAATGAGGATCCCCAGAATCGTGGCGGCGATTCCGCGGTTTTCCCGGTTCAACGCCGTGCTCAGCTTCATGGTTCTCCCCCCTCGGCTCCAGCGGGCTCTCCCACGATGCGGCCGTACCGCTCCGCGAAGACCATGGCCGTAGTTCGGTACAGGAGGTGTGCGAGCTTGGAATAGGGCAGATAGATGAGCAGCCCGAAGACCAGGACCAGGTGGGCGAAATAGGCGGCGTGGCGGTGGGGTCCCATCCTCAGGTAATGGAGGATCTCAGTGGCGAACCCGCTGGCCACCACCAGGAAGAGCGTCCACAGAAGGAACCAGTCGAAGTAGGAGCTGGTGCCGGCCAGATGCCCGAAGTAGAGGCGGTCCCAGATCATCATCAGGAGCCCCGCCAGGATCGCCACGCCTCCGAGATTCGCCAGGATCTTCCAGGGGCTGGTGAAGCTGAAGGGATAGATGAAGTCCCCCCGGATGAAGGGATTCACGGGACCGGTGATGATCCACAGGGTCACCACCACCAGGGCAAGAAAGCCGAAGAAGACTCCGAAATGGGAGATGGACCGCCGGTGATCCGTCTCGCAGAAGGTGAAGTTGTGGTGGGTCAGGATCTTCCTGAACACCGTGCCCAGGCTGGCCCACCAACCCCTGACCGGTTCCGGATCCTCCCCCCAGGCTTCGGAATTCCGAAGGGCGCCGGCGAAGCGAGCGACCCCGACGGCCGCCGCCAGAAGAGCCAGAATCCCGAAGAGGCCGAAGAAGGAATTCAGGAGCCAATGGGGAAGGAGGGGCGTGAAGGAATAGACGATCTCCTGCCCCGTGGGAGCCTGGAACCCCAGGAAGCCCCCGATCTCGTCCCGGTAGCGGATGGCGCCCCAGAGGAGGAGGGCGGGGATGGCCAGGAGGATGGGGATGAACCTGGGGCTTCCCACCCACCGGGCCATGAACCGGGGCAGGGCGTAGTGGATGACGGCCTGCTGCCGAACGGCGCCCAGGACATCTCCGGGCCGAGCCCCCCGGGGACAATTGGTGGAGCAGTCGTTGCAGTGGTGGCAGAGCCAGACGTCCGGATCCTCGAGGAGCCGATCCTTCATGCCCCAGACGGCCCAGGCCATTTCCTTTCGGGGAAAGGGCCTGTCGGCGGGCGCCAGGGGACAGGTGGCGGAGCAGGTGCCGCACTGGAAGCAGTTCTTGAGGGTATCCCCCCCCGTCCGGATGAGGGCCCGGATAAAGGCCAGGTCCGGCTCCACCTGCATGGTTCCTCTGCCGTTCCTTCGAACGGGGTCTACCCGGGGAATCCCACTTTCCGTGGTATCCGGTTCGACCGGGGCAATGATCTCAGCAGTTTCCATAGGCGTAGGTCCTCCTGGAGCCTGTCACCCCCGCCTGGACAGACCGCTTGAAGTGCGGCCTGTCGAGTCATCACACTCCCATCACATCCCCTTGAACGGGTTGTAACCGATTTCGTCGATGAGCTCGGTGAACTTCTCGAAGATCTCCGGCAACTTCTCGTACTCGTCGATCTGGAGCTGATGGAGCTCCACACGCTCCGTATCCATGGCCATCTGCTCCAGCTTCTCCCGGACGTTCTTCTCCCGGACGGAGGCCAGCTCGCTTCCCTTGATGAAGTGGCACTGGTAGTCGTCTCCGTACTTGCATCCCAGGAGGATCACGCCGTCGAAGCCGGAAGACATGGCCTGGGTGATCCATACGAAGTTGGTGGACCCCAGGCACCGAACCGGGATGGTCCGGATCCATGGATTTCCCTTCAGCCGATGCTGCCCCAGGAGATCCAGGGCCGGAAAGGCATCGTTCTCGCACGCCAGAACCAGGATCCGGGGCTTCTCGTCCCACTCCTCCGGCACTTCCACCGCCTTGATCATGGACCCCACAATGTCCACGGAGTAGTCGTTGAAGGAGATGATGCGCTCCGGGCAGGCCCCCATGCAGATGCCGCATCGGCGGCACCGGGTGGCCTGGAGAAGCGGCGTTCCCTCCTTGTCCTCGTTCAGCACCCCGAACGGGCACTCCTCGGTGCACCGCTTGCACTTGGTGCAGCGGGACATCATGAAGTCCGGATAGGATCGGTCTCCGGCCCTGGGGTGGACCGCCTCCCCCCGGGAGGTCATCTCCATGCACTGGATGGCCTTGAGGGCGGCGCCGGTGGCGTCGTCCCGGCTCCCCATGGAATCGGTGGGTTGGCGAACGGCGCCGGCGGGGTAGATTCCCGTCCGGCGACTCTCGTAGGGGAAGCAGATGAAGTGGGAATCCGGGTATCCGTACTCCAGGGCCGGAAGGTCCGGGCCCTGGCGGTACTTCAGGTTCAGGATCTCCGTCCCTTCGTGCTCCTGGAGGGACTCCACCTTTTCGGCGGCCTCCTGCTTCTTTGCTTCCGAATCGCCCTTTTCAAGATTGACCTTGGCGTCGTGGAGGGCCCGGATGGCTTCACCGTCGGCTGCATTCGGCTTCAATCCGGCTGCCACCACCACCAGGTCCGCCTTCACCTGGATCTCCTGGGCCAGCATGGTGTCGGCGGCCGTGAGCGTCAGCGTTCCGTCGTCTTCCCGGTGGACGTTCGTGACGGCTCCCCGGGTCAGGAAGATCCCCTCGTCCTCCTGCACCGCCCGGAAGAAGTCCTCGTACTTTCCCGGGGTCCGCATGAACTCGAAGAAGATGTATGCCCTGGTGTCGGTGCCACTGCCCCGCACATAGGTGGCCTGCTTCAGGGCGTTCATGCTGGAGAGGGAGGAGCAGAAGGGATTGGTTCCGTTCTCCCGGTACGCCCCTGGAAGCAGGAAGGCCACGGACCGGGCGGGCTTTCCATCGGAGGGCCGGGTGATCTCCCCCGCCTCCTTCATCATGGATTCCAGCTCCGTGTCCAGGATCACGTCCTCCAGGGCGCCGTAGGGGAGGGACGGCCGGGGATCCGCCGGTCGCCAGCCCGTAGCCTGGACGATGGAGCCCGCCCTGAGCTTGGCCACGGATTCGCCTTGGGGCCTGCCGTTCCCGGACGAGGCGATGGTGACGTCGAAGAGGCCCGGGGCCCCGGTGATCTCCTGGGTGAAGGCCGAGGTGAAGAGCCGGATGTTCAGGTTGGCCTTCACTTCGGCGATGAGATCCTCGATTCCCGTTTCTTCCAGCTCCCGGTAGGGGGGCTTCCTGGGGAAGGACTTGTGCTGTTTGGCCAACCATCCGCCCAGGGTCCCGGCCTTTTCCACCAGGGCCACCTGGTACCCTGCCCTGGCGGCTTCCAGGGCCGCCGTGAGGCCCGCCACCCCGCCCCCCACCACCAGCAGGTCCTTGCTGATCTCCTCTTCCGGCTGGAAGGGGACCAGGGGCTTCATCTTCTGGACCCTGGTGATGTACATGCGGAGGTAGTCCTCCGCCATCATCTGGGTGTCTTCGTCTCCGGGGGGGAGGCTCCAGACCACCTGCTCCTGAAGGCCCACCTTCTCCACGATGACGTCCGGAGGGAAGGCGGTGTCGGAATAACGACGGCCGGAGATGCCGGCGATGACGACCTTGTTCAGCCCCTCGGCCCTGATGTCCTCCACGATGGCCTTCAGGCCCGGGCCTTCACAGGATTCCACCGTCTTGCAGAAAGGCACGCTGAACTCCCCGGTGGCCACCTCCGTGAGGGCGTCCACGTCCAGGGCCTCGGCGATGCCATACCCGGTGCAGATGAATACTCCAATCTTGTCTTCCATGGTTCTCACCCCCTCCTCAGGCACTGGATGGCCTTCAAGGCCGCCGCCGTAGCTTCCTTGTTGGATTGGGACACGTCACACGGGTGTTTCACACACCCTGCGGCGAAGACCCCGTCCACATCGGTGGCTCCATCCAGGAAGCCGTACTCGTCGGTTGCCAGTTCGAAGGGGATGGGTGAATCGACGTTGTTGGGAACGATGCCCGTGGCCAGGACCACCAGATCGAATTCCGGCTCCGGCTTCCGGCCGGCGATGGTGTCCTCCACATCCAGCGTCAGGTTTCCGGATTCCGGAATTTCCGTGATTCCCGCCACCTTTCCCTTGACGAAGGCGATCTTCTCGTCCTCCAGGAGCTCACGGTAGAAGTCCTCGTGACGTCCCACCGTCCGGATGTCGATGTAGAAGATGGTGATCCGACAGTCCGGGTCCTGCTCCCGCAGATAACGGGCCTGCTTCAGGGAAGCCATGCAGCAGATGGCGGAGCAGTAGGGAAGGTGGTTCTCGTCCCTGGATCCGGCGCACTGGACAAAGGCCACGTTCCGGGGCGCTTCGCCGTCGGAAGGCCTCAGGATCTTTCCTCCGGTGTGGCCCGTGGGAGCCGCGAGGCGCTCCATGAAGACGTTGGTGATGACATTGGGGGCCTCCCCGAAGGCCAGGTTGTCCAGCTTGCCGGCATCGTACGGCCGCCAGCCCGTAGCCACGATGACGGCTCCCACGTCCACCCAGCTCTCCTTTTCCGTCATGTCCAGGTCGATGGCGCCGGGGGGCGCGGCCTCCTCCAGCACCCCCACGTCGGACTCGGCCAGGGCCTCCTTGTCCAGCATGTGAAAGGGTGGATACGCGGCTTCATGGGGATAGTACAGGGGTTTGGTGGTTCCCTGCCCCATGTTGAGCTCGTCCGGACGCTCCCCGCTCAGACGCTCGGCCAGGGAATCGTCCAGGGAGATCTTTCCGGTGACGTAGCGGGGCCGGGTCAGGATTCGGGCCCGGAAGTTACCCACGGATCCGTCCAGCTCCTCTACCGTGGAAAGGGTCCGGACATCGATGGCGGGGTTGTTTCGGATGCGGCGTGCATTGATCTCGAAACCACAGGACGGGGGGCACATCTTGGGGAAGTACTTGTGGGAGCGCATCACACGCCCTCCCAGGTAGCCGTCCTTCTCTACCAGGATCACGGGGTATCCCACTTCAGCGGCCTCCACGGCCGCCGTCATCCCCGCAATGCCTCCCCCGATGACGAGAATGGGTTTTGTGTCAGGAACCATGACGAACTCCGGTAAGAAAGGTCGCGACACCTTCCGGGTTGGATGGCGGGCCAACGATGGTCGAGCAGTGCGTCTGGGTTTGTGAGGAGATTTCCTTAACCCCATTATGTGACGGAATTCTCGCTGTGTCAAAGAAGACCAAAACGGGGCCGGATTTTCTATCCCTCGTGGATCGGTGATAAAACCCATATCTTGGTCAACGAGCGGCCCCCCGCCTTGGGCCCTCGACTCCGGTCAGCACCTCTGTTCGCGATCCGTTCGTTGATGCTCTTGCCCGTTCGCCCCCTGGCGAGCGGTTCGGAAAGGAGCACCATGAATCCTGACGATAGAGGAGTGGGCAGAAAGCGGCGGAGCATCCGCGGAGCCCTCCGAAGCCTCAGGCTTGTATGGAAGGTGAATGGCCTCTTCCTCCTGATCCTGGTGGCCGCCCTGGGAATCTCTGCGTACTTCTCCAACCTGGCATTCGAGGAAGCCGAGCTGGAAGCCGCCAGGGAGCTCTCTCTGGAGAGCTCGGAGCGGGTCCTCCAACGCATCCGGGCCGTCATGATGGAGGACGCTCCCCACGAGCTCCGGAGTGTGGTGAACCGGATGGCTTCGGAGAATCCCATGTACAGGGACGTCCGGCTCATCGACCATGAGGGGGAGATCCTGGCTTCCCAGCTTTCTCCCCCCCGGGCTTCCGTAGACTCCCTGTCCTGGCCATGCGCTGTCTGTCACGGTCCCCCGGAAGGGGCGGGGGACGAGGCGGGATGCTCATTCTGTGAAGTCCTGGAGGCTGAAGAAGGCACCCGATACCTTTCGGTGGCCACGCCCATCTACGTGGAGGAGGGGTGCGGAGGGGCCGGATGCCACCTCTCTCCCTCCGACTCCACGGTCCTGGGCGTGCTCCAGGCCGATTACTCCCTGGCCCGGGTGGACGCCCTCATCGCACAACGGAATCGGCATACCGTCCTGGCCATCATCATCTCCATCATCCTTGGTTCCGCCGCCACCTGGTGGATGACGGAGCGCCTCCTGGGAAGGCGGATACGGGCCCTCCGGGAGGGGGCCCTTCGCCTGGCCCAGCACGATTTTTCATTCCGATTCAGCGACACCACGGGGGACGGCCTGGCGGAGCTCGTGGGGGTCTTCGACGAGATGACGGAGGAGCTCTCCTCCGCCCTCCTGGAGCTCAGCAGCGCTCGGGAGCACCTTCAGGCCATCGTGGAGAACTCTGCCGATATCATCATCACCGTGGACCCCACGGGCCTTAT
This sequence comes from uncultured Gemmatimonadaceae bacterium, assembly GCA_964605505.1. Classification (GTDB taxonomy): domain Bacteria; phylum Gemmatimonadota; class Gemmatimonadetes; order Longimicrobiales; family Gaopeijiaceae; genus CAZSDD01. The sequence continues at coordinate 10,543 of CAZSDD010000082.1, forward strand.
CACCACCTTCAATCCCGGAGCCGAAAAGATCCTGGGATACCAGCGGGAGGAGGTCATCGGCCGTCGCATCGAGATGCTCTTCTACGACCCCCGGGAGCGTGACAAGGCCATCGCCAAGCTGGACCACACGGATCACGTGGTGAACTATCTCACCCGCTTCGTGACCCGGGACGGGAAGATCCGGAACGTGCTCCTGACCCTGTCCCGCCTCCGATCCCCCGACGGGGACCCCATCGGGACCCTCGGTGTCAGCAAGGACATCACCAGGGAGTTGAGATTGCAGCGGCGACTGCTCAGGTCGGAGCGAATGGCGGCCCTGGGCCAGACCATCACGGGCATCCAGCACTCCATCAAGAATATGCTGAACGTCATGAAGGGCGGATCCTACATGGTCAAGCTGGGTCTGACCAGGGACGACAGAGAGTTGCTCATGGAAGGATGGGAGATGGTCCAGCAGGGCATCGACGACATGACCCAGATGTCCAGAAGCATGTTGGACTTCGCCCGGACCAAGAAGCTCCGGATCGAGCCCACGGACCTCGCCGCGCTGCTGGAGAGGATCCATCGGATCAACAAGGCGAAGTTCAAGGAGGAAGGGGTCGAGCTGGTCCTGGAGCCCCCCGGAGAGCTTCCACCTGTGGAGGTGGACGCGGAGATGATCCGTTCCGTCATCATGGACCTCCTCAGCAATGCACTGGACGCCTGCTCCTGGAAGGTCTACCCGGAAAACGAGCGACCCCGTGTAACCCTCGGTCTGAGCCTCGCGGCGGACCCCGCATACGTGGAGCTCATGGTGAAGGACAACGGGGAGGGGATGCCGGAGGAGGTGAAGCACCGGATCTTCACCCCGTTCTTCAGCACAAAGGACAAGATGGGAACGGGGATGGGGCTGGCTGTGGTGTCACGCATCGTGAAATCCCATGAAGGAAAAATCACGGTAGAGTCCGAACCCAAGGAGGGAACGACGTTCCGGGTGACTCTGCCCATCAGTGGACCGAATCTGAGAGAGGAGGAGGGTGATGCCCAAGAGAGTGCTGGTGGTCGATGATGATGAAAACACCAGAAGATTTCTTTCCGTGGCCCTGGAAGCCAACGGGTACGAGGCAGTAACGGCGGAGGACGGAGACGACGGACTCCGCAAGGTTCAGGAGGAAAAACCCGACCTGATCCTTCTGGATGTCATGATGCCCAAGAAGACCGGGTTCGTTCTCTTCAAGCAGCTTCGCCGGAAGGAGGAGTTCAAGGACATTCCCGTCATCATGCTCACGGCGGTGGCCGAGGTTCTGGAAGAGGATCAGAGTCAGGCCGAAGGGGAAACGACGGAGCGCCCCTTCGACAGCCTCCGGGACACCCTCAGAAAGGCCATCACGCAGATGCGGGATGAGGGCCTGGTGAAGCCCGAGGTCTTTATCGACAAGCCCATCGATCCGGAGCAGCTCATCCGGGAAGTGAACAAGCTCATCGGGTAGGTACGCTCTCGGAACGGGACGTCGCTCCCCCGGGCCTCTACCCCGGCCGAGCGCCCCCCTCCGGCCGGCAATCCGGCCGGACGCTGCCCGGGACCTTCGGGGACCGTGTCCGCGCCAGGCGGCTCGGCCGTCAGACCGGACACGCCCCGGGGGTCGGCGTTTCCCGGGGCTCCATTGCCTGCGGGAAGGCCCTGCAGTATGGTCTCCGTCCACGGTTTTCTGGACCGGTCCCTCCCGGCATTCAGGACCATGGAGGGCCGTTGATTTCCTGGAGGAGCCATGCTGTCCTTTGCCGACGTTTCGGAAGTCAAAGACTTCATATCCAACAAAGAGATACAATTCGTATCATTTTATCTCAGCGACATCGATGGCCGATTGCGGCAGGTCACGATTCCCGCCGAGACGTTCTCCCAGAAGACCCTCGAGTTGGGGATCGGATTCGACGCGTCCAATTTCGGCTTCGCGGAGGTGGACCGGTCGGACATGATCCTCAAGCCGGACCTGGACTTCGCTTTCGTGGATCCGCTGGAAGAGGAAGAGCGGATCCTCTGCTTTTTCTGCCACATGCTGGAGGTGGACAGCCGGGCCCGGTTCACCCAGGATCTCCGGGACCTGGTCCCCAGGACACTGGAGATCTTCAAGGAAGAGGGGATCGCGGACGCGGCCAGGGTGGGAGTGGAGCTGGAGTTTCACGTCATCGACCAGCTCTTCAGTGTCCGGAACTCCCGGGAGCAATCCTTCCGCGTGGAAACGGAGGAGATGGTGAGCCCCCCCGGCGGAGAGGAGATCTACCGGATCGCTCCCAAGAGGGGATACTTCCGGGCCGCTCCCAACGACCACCTCTTTTCCATCCGGAACGAGATCGTCTCCGTGTACCGGTCCCTCGGGCTGGACGTGAAGTACCACCATCACGAGGTAGGCGCCTCACAGGCGGAGATCGAATTCAACCTGTCTCCTGTCGAAGAGGCCGCCGATGGCACGGTCCTGGCCAAGATGCTGGCCCACCGCATCGCCCTGAAGCGGGGGAAGATCATCACCTTCCTTCCCAAGCTGTTTCCGGACGAGCCCGGTAACGGCATGCACATTCATCACTTCCTCACCCGGGATGGGGAGAATGTCTTCAACGACGAATCGGGCCTCTACAAGCTCAGCCAGACGGCCCTCCACTACATCGCCGGCATCCTGAAGCACGCCAGCTCCCTTCTGGCCCTTACGAACCCCACCACCAACTCCTACCGACGGTTGGTGCCGGGATTCGAGGCGCCGGTGAAGGCCGTCTTCGCCGAGGGGAACCGGTCCGCCGCCATCCGCATCCCCGGGTATGTGAAAGACCCCACCCAGCGCCGGTTCGAGTTCCGGACCATCGACGCCACCTGCAATCCCTACATGGCCTTTGCGGCCATAATGCTGGCAGGGCTGGACGGAGTGCGCCGGAAGCTGGATCCCACCCGGGAGGGATTCGGCCCGTTCGAGACCAACCTCTACGAGCTTCCGGAAGAGGAGCTCATGAAGATCAGGTCCTTCCCCGGCTCCCTGGAAGAAGCGTTGGACGCACTGGAGATCGACCGGGCATACCTTACCAAGGACGGTGTTTTCCCCGAATACCTCCTGGACGAGTGGATTGCCACCAAGCGGAAGGACATCGAGGAAATGCGGGCGGTGCCGCACCCCTGGGAAGTGGCCCGGTACTACGACATCTGACGCCCC
>CAZSDD010000083.1:0-3648 GCA_964605505.1 uncultured Gemmatimonadaceae bacterium
AGCGACGGAGCGAGTCACGGTCAGGATGGACTCCGCTGGCGTGTCTTTGCCGTGGGACCGCGCATTGGGGCGAGAGAACCGTGGATGACGGCAATCGGCGAGTGGAACCGCGCATCGGGGGGGCGGGAGAACCGGCCACGACGGCAATCCGCGCTTGAGCGGCGGATCTGTGTCGCGCCTCCTGACGTGAATTCCACTAAGCGGACCATGTCGGAGGAGGTTTTGGGGATTTACCACTCTCACAGTGGTAAAATCCCCTCGGCTCGTCGTTTTCGGAGACGGAAAGTGGAATTGACCTCTCTCAGCGCGGTGAAATCCCCCAAGCTCTCGATTTCTGTCAGGAAAGTGGAATTGACCACCCTGAATAGGCCGACCATTCGCTTCGTCGGCCGCATGAAAGGACTGAACGTTCGCCTCGGGGGGAAGGATAGCGCAATCACAGAGCCATCTCGCCTCCGGACCGTCAGGATCCGGAGGCGAGGGAATCTCAAATCGGGAGGTTCAGGCGGCGGTGATTCGGCCCGAAAATCGCAGGCCCGAAAATCGCAGGCCCGAAAATCGCAGACCGGAAAACCGCGGTTCCCGAAACCGCCGTCCCCGAAGCCTCAACCTCGGAAGCCGCAGACCGGGAAACCGCAGTTCCCGGAACCTCAGTCCCCCGAAAACCGCGGTCCCCGGAACCTCAGTCCCCGGAAAACCGCGGTCCCCGGAACCGCGGTCCCGGGAACCTCGACCCCCGGAATCTCAGTCCGGGAAAAAGACTACGCTACGATCCCGGACCCTGCCCGGCGTGGTCCACCACCAGCACGACCCGTCGGTTCTGCCAGCCCTCCATGCCCGGGCCGGTCTCTCCCCGGTCCACCTGCCGCTGAGCGCTCTCGCCGTAGCTCACCATCCGAAGCGAGTTGGACGAAAACTGCCCCTGCTCCGTCAGGTAGGTCATGACGGCCTGGGCCCGTTGCTCGCCCAGCCACAGGTTATACTCCTCGCTGCCGGCAGGATCGGTGAAGCCTTCCACCGTGATCAGGGCATCGGGGTAGTACTCGTGCACCACATCGGCGAACCGGTCCAGGACCGGCCGGTCCTGGGAGCGGATCTCAGCCTCGTCGAACCCGAAGTAGACGGGCAGGTTGAATCGAATGGCCGTCTCCAGCCGCTCCACGGTGGCGTCGAACTCGGACTCCAGGTCGGCCAGATCCTGTTCCAGGGCGGCCATCCGATCCTCCATCCCATCCATCCGGCCGTTCAGCTCCTGGGCCACCTGCTCGTCGCCGCTCTCCATTTCCTGCCGCATCTCCGCCTGGAGGCTGGCCAGACGGTTGTCCAGCTCCTCCGGCTTCACGGTGGCGCAGCCGAACAGAGATCCTGAAAGAATTGTGAAAACCGTCAGGCCGGCGATGGTCCGGCCCCTGATCATGACATCCCGCATGTCGTCTCTCCCTTCGTATCGCAGGAATCTTCTCGTTCCTTGGCGAATCTTTCTCAACACCAAAATTCCTCGACACTAAAGATGGAGAAGACCTGGGCGGATACCACGGGCCTGGATGGAAGATCTGGGTAGAGATTGGGATAGAGAGAGATTGGGATGGAGGGAGATCGGGATAGAGAGGGGGGAAGCCCTGCCCTGAACCGGTCCCGCCCTATAGTTGCCAGAGGCCGTGATGAATATCGCCCTGGATATAGATGGCGAAGGTGCCGTGGCCAGGAATCTCCAGAGGCGGGTGGGCCACTTCGGCGCCGGCCTCCACCGCCGCGGCGACCGCGGCCTCGATGTCGTCCACCAGCCAGTAGGGACGGACCACCGGTTCCTCCGTCTCGTGCATGGGCTGCCGGACTCCCACCAGCCCGCCTCCGGGTAGTGCGGCTGTCCTGGCGCCGCCGAGTCCCGGGTCCGGCTCACCGAACTGGATGCCGTTCGCCGCGGCGTAGGCAGCGCAGACCGCGTCAGGTTCCTTCGTCACAATCTCGAGATAATGGACCTTCATGATTCATCCTCCGGTGATTCTTTGCGCGGCGGCCCATGGACGGGCCACGGAGGGGCGAAGAAGCCATGGCGATCCCTGGGACGGGGACCGATGGGCGGGTCAAGCGACGGGTTGGGTCGCGATGGAGGCTGCGCCTGTGAGCTGGTAATAGACGCTTTTCCCGGTGCGGGCGACCTGCATGAGCATCCGTGCGGCGAGCAGCCGGTCGACGATGCCGCTGGCACCGGCCTGGGAGACTTCGAGCCACTGTCTCACCTCGGTCACTCGGAATCCGTCCTGGAGCCCGCGCCCCTCTCTCGCTAGGGTCTCCAGGTAGCGGACGTCGTCTTCCGAGAGTTGCCGTACCACTCGGTCGCGGTACTCATGGCTCATGGTGCGGAGAATCTGCGCCCCCGTAAGCGGCTCGATCCCATTGATGCCGAGAAGCAGATTCGAAGCTTCACTCAGCAGGCGGAGGAAATTTCGGAGGTCGCCGTGGTAGCGGTCGTAGAGCTCGCCGACGGCTTCGGTCTCGACGGGCGGGACGACGACACTCCCCTGGACGCGCAGGTGCTCGTAGCGGCGCTCCATGACCTCGCGGATCTCAGCGGTCGTGAGCGGCTCAAGCGCGACGGCATGCGGGAAGAAGCCGCTGACCTGGTCTGTCTTCCGGAATACGGCTTCCTCAATACCCGTGATCCCCACCATCATACAGTGATCGCCGGGGTAGGCGAAGAGATCGGGCTCGGTCTGCATCAGGTTGGCCGCATGGTCTGCGGCGTCGAGGCCCACGTTTTCCAGGTTGTTCACGTGCAGGAGGATTGGCGCGATCTCGTCCCGAAGCCGGACCAGCGCCTCACCCACCCGGTCCAGGAGGCTGCCGTGTCCCATCTCCGGCGCCAGATGCTCCCGCTGAACCTGGACTCCGGTTCCGGCGATGGACACGCCGCCCGAGGTCCGGACACCGCCCTCCACCAGCCGAGCCGCGCTCCTCCAGAAATCGGAGTCTTTTTCGCCGGCGAGCCCGTGGGTCCGGACCAGGATGCGGAGTACCTCGGCGAGGAGGCGGTCGGGCGTGCTGTTGGCGTCGACTCTAATCGGGTGCTCGTGGACCAGCAACCCGCTCGCTGCGGCATCGGCCTTGAGGGCGTTGACGAAGCTGGTCTTGCCGACCCCGGCTTCGCCCTCCACGATCGTCCTTGATGGATCGCTGCCACCGATCGCACGACCGATCCGCGCGAGCTCCGTTTGGCGGCCGACGAACAGGGTCTGCACGGGGAACTCCGCCTCGGGACTGGCTTTCAGCTCTTCCTGGAAAAACGGGTCCCGGCGGAGCCCGTACGGTCGCCAAAAGTTGGTCACTTCGAGTCCGCTCATTTCAGCCTCCTCACATCATCACCAAGAGTCCAGGCGGTCGTTATCATAAGCATTATGCCGATGATAGGCAACTCGGCGATAATAAAATCGATCACCCTTCATCCTCCGGTGATTCTGTGCGCGGCGGGCCATGGATGGGCCACGGAAAGGGCGAAGAAGCCATGGCGATCCCTGCGACGGGGACCGATGGGCCGGTTACAGCACCGGTTGAGTCCCGATGGAGGCCGCGCCCATCAGTCCGGGCACCACTTAAGCGTAAAGAGGTCGCCATCGGTTGTGATGACCTCCAGAACCGAGTGGACGAGGA
>CAZSDD010000083.1:3748-7771 GCA_964605505.1 uncultured Gemmatimonadaceae bacterium
AGCGTAAAGAGGTCGCCATCGGTTGTGATGACCTCCAGAACCGAGTGGACGAGGAGTCCGGTATCCGCGTCGAGGACCCATAGCGCGAAGAAATCCGGCTCCGGCGGGTTCCCATTCTCATCGACGACCTCCAGCGGGCGCGGATCCAGGATCACCCTTCCTTCCCCATACTGTTCGGCCTTGCGGTCCTCCACCACTTTCATGGCGGAGGCAAAGTCCACTCCGATGCGTTCGGCGAATTCCACCGTGCCACAGGCCCCCTCCGTCACGACAAAGGTCAACGGCTCCCGGGGGCCGACACCTTCGTTGGTGCAGGACAGCAGAATCCCCACCAGGGAAACGAGCCTGACCGCACGGCGACCGATCGCGCGGGCTTCGAAGACCGGATGTCTTTTGGGCTGGTGCCCTTTGGGCCGTTGGCCCTTGGGCTGGTGTCCTTCGGGCCAGTGCCCTTTGGGCCGTTGGCCCTTGGGCTGGTGTCCTTCGGGCCAGGGTCCTTCGGGCCAGGGTCCTTCGGGCCAGGGTCCTTTAGGCCAGTGGCCTTTGGGCTGGTGGTGCAGGGGGCTGACCTGGTTCATGGGAAAAGGGGCTGAGGACGGGTCACCACTCCAAACCTTCCGGAATTGAAACGCTCGAGCTCCCCGAAAAGAGACAGGGCATCCGAGCCGCACCGCTGTGGAGCCCATGACCCCCCACTCCTCACTCCCCGGGGGGAACCAGCTCTCCCAGGTCGCCCACCACCACGTCGGCGCCCTTGTGGGTGAGCTCGTCGGGGTTCCGGGAGCGGGCCACCCCCAGCACCAGGCCGAACCCCCCCTCCTTTCCGGCCTGGACGCCGGCCAGGGCGTCCTCCACCACCACGGCCCGGTCGGGGCTGGTCTCGAGCCTCCGGGCGGCTTCCAGGTAGGTATCGGGGGCCGGCTTGCCCTTCAGGTTCAGCTCCAGGGCCAGGTTGCCGTCCACCATGGTGTCGAAGAGATCCTCGATGCCCGCCGCTTCCAGGAGGGAGGCCGCGTTGGCGCTGGCGGTGACCACCGCCGTCCGGATCCCTTCTTGCCGGAGGCGCTTGACCATTCGCACGGATCCGGGAAAGGCCCGGACCCCCTCCGTTCGGATCACCTCCAGGACCTGTTCGTTCTTCCGGTTGCCCAGGCCCCACTGGGTCTCGACGTCCGGCGGATCGTCGGGGCTCCCCGTGGGCAGGTGGATGCCCCGGGACTCCAGGAAGTCCCGGACGCCGTCCTGCCGGGGCTTGCCGTCCACAAAAAGCAGGTAATCGGTCCGCAGCTCGAAGGGGCGGAACGGTTCGCCACGGCGCTCCTCCCGCTCCCGCAGGTAGGCGTCGAACATCTCCTTCCAGGCCTTGGCGTGGACCTGGGCCGTCTCTGTCATGACCCCGTCCATGTCGAAGAGGACGGCGTCGAACCGATCCCGGGGGATGACTTCCCACAGCCGCGCCTCCGACCAGGGGACCGGCCGGCCTGTGGGCATCTCCACCGGCTCACCGGGGAACAGCCGGACCTCGGTATCCTGGTGGAGCACGACCATCTCCTGGCCCGACTCCAGGAGATAGGTGACGGTGTCGTGGTTCATCTCCACGTCCAGCTCCCGGCCCTGGACGGAGAGGCGGAAGCTCATCCCCTCCCACTCCAGGGGGATCCGGGGATTGAAGGAGAGGATCCCGTGGGCGTCGCGCATGCCGGCGAACCCGTAGATGAGGGTCATCCAGGTGCCGCCGATGGCGGCGATGTGGGCCCCGTCCCGGACGTTCCCGCCCACGTCCGCCAGGTCCATGAGAACCGCGTAGCGGAAGTACCGGTAGGCTTCTTCCCGGTAGCCGATCTCCGAGGCCACGATGCTCTGGATGCAAACGGAAAGAGAGGAGTCTCCCGTGGTGAGGGGATCGTAGAAATCGAAGTCCCTGCGCTTTTCCTCCTCGGTGGTCTCGTGGCCCAGGAGAAAGTGGGCCATGACCACGTCCGCCTGTTTCACCACCCGGTGCCGGTAGATGACCAGCGGATGGTGGTGGAGGAGGAGAGGGAAGCGCTCCGAAGGGGTGTTCTCCAGGTCCCAGGGCTGTTTTTCCAGGAAGCTGTCGTCCTGGAGGTGGATGCCCAGTTCCTCGTCGTAGGGCACGTACATGGCCTCGGCGGCCCGGAGCCAGTCCTCGGCCTCCTCCTCCCGGAACCCCGTCTTGTCCACGACGGCGGCGAAGCGCTCCGGCTCGTCGCAGCAGAGCTCCTCCAGCGTGGACGCCGCGAAACGCAGATGGTGGCGGGCCATGAGATTGGTGAAGAGGTTGTTGTTGACCATGGCGTTGTACTCGTCGGGGCCCGTGACGCCGTTGATGCGGAACCCGGCGGCGCCGTCATTGGCGAAGTACCCCAGGGTCATCCACAGGCGGGCCGTCTCCACCAGCACCTCGGCACCGCGGGAGTAGAGAAAGTCCCGGTCGCCGCTCATCTCCGCATACTTGCGCAGGGCATAGACGATGTCGGCGTTGATGTGGTACTGGGCCGTGCCCGCCGCGTAGTAGGCCGAAGCCTCCTCGCCGTTGATGGTGCGCCAGGGAAAGAGGGCGCCGGCCTCTCCCACTTCTGCGGCCCGGCGGCGGGCCGCGTCCAGCATCTCGAACCGGAAGCCCAGGAGGTTCCGGGCCACCCGGGGCGCCGTGTAGACCAGGAAGGGGAGGATGTAGATCTCCGTGTCCCAGAAATAATGCCCCTCGTAGGTGAGTCCCGTGAGCCCCCGGGCCCCGATTCCCGTGCCCTCCGCCCGGGCCGAGGCCTGGAGGAGCTGGAAGAGGTTCCAGCGGACCGACTGCTGCACCCGGAGGTCGCCGTGGATCTTGACGTCGCTCCGGCGCCAGAAGTCCGCCACGAACTCCCGTTGGGACTCCCGGAGGGCGTCCCAGCCGTTCCACACGGACCGGTCCAGGGTCCGCGCGGCCCGGTCCGCCAGCTCCTGGCAGCCCACGGAATGGGAGGTGTGGTAGGTGAAGTACTTGGTGATCCGGAAGCTCTGGCCGGGCTTGGCCTGGAACCGGTAGGTCACCGAGGCGTCGTCCTCACCCAGGCGCTCCTCCCGCCGGTAGGCGTTGGGGGTGTCCACCACGTGATCCACGCCGCAGACCACCGACATGCCGCTGTTCCGGGTCTGGTGGCCCAGGAAGATCCGGGCCTCCTCCTGCCGCTGGAACTGCCGGAGGAGGACACGTTCGGTGAAGGCCCGGGCCTTCCGGGGGTCCCCCTCCTGGGTGTCGGTGTGGGCCGGGACCTGGATCTCCGAGACGATGACCACCGGAGCCGAGGCGTCCAGCATGGTGACCTCGTAGTCGATGGCGGCCAGGTGACGGTGCTCGAAGGAGACGAGGCGGGTGGAGGAGATCTGCACCTGCTTGCCCGCAGGGGTCTCCCAGAGGATGGAGCGGTTCAGCACCCCTTCCCGCATGTCCAGGTCCCGCTCGAACTGGTGGAAGTGGGCGAAGTCGATGACGAAGGGCTCGTCGTCCACGAAGAGCCGCATGAGCTTGGCGTCGGCCAGGTCCAGCATGGTCTGGCCGGTCTTGGCGAATCCGAACGCCGTCTCGCCGTAGATGATGGGGAAGGTCTCGTGGAACCCGTTCACGAAGGTCCCGCTGTGGAAGACGGGCCGGCCTTCCTCGAAGGAGCCCCGGATGCCCAGGTAGCCGTTGGCCAGGGCGAAGACGGTCTCGCTCTGCTCCAGGTAGTCCGGAGCGTACCGCTTCTCCACCACGTGCCATTCGTCGACGGGATAGATGTACTCGGGAGCGACCTGCGGTTCTCGGCGAAGCATTGAGGATCCCCTCTTCGAGTCTTCTTCGAGTCTTCTTCGATTCTTCTTTGAGTCTTCTTCGAGTCTTCTTCGATTCTTCGGACTGCGGCTGAGCGGCGCTTCCTTCGACGCGACGCGGGCCCGCCGGGGCCGGCCCGCCGCCTCTCGGTTCCCCTTCCATCCGGCGTATCCCCTGGAACATATAGCGGTTCCGACGCCGTCGGGCAC
>CAZSDD010000083.1:7871-13649 GCA_964605505.1 uncultured Gemmatimonadaceae bacterium
AGCCCGCCCAAGAACGATTCCGGGGCGGCTGGGTAGATCGTATGATGCCGGACCACTCAGATAATCGGAGGACGCAGATGACCCGACGCCGGAGCACGCAGATCCTGGTTCTCCTGACCGCGATCCTCCTGGCCTCTTCCGGATGGATATCCGTCGGCGCCCAGGAGGAGGAGACGGGCTGGAAGAACGTGGCGGAGCTCACCCTGGTGGTGACGGGGGGAAACGCCACCTCCAACACCCTGGGGTTCAGGAGCACCAGTGACTACCGGTGGCCCGACGCCGCCTTCCAGCTCGCCGCCGGGGCCCTCCGGGCCCGTTCCGGGCGGGTGGTCCGCACGGCCACCGGCACCCCCCAGGACTTCCAGATCTCGGAGACCACCCAGGACCGGACCACGGCGGAGAGCTACTTTGTGCGGGGGCGCTTCGACCGGGACCTGTCCGAGGCCGCCTTCGTCTTCGCCGGCGCCGGATGGGAACGAAACACCTTCGCCGGGTTCGACAACCGCTACGCCCTCGTGTCCGGAGCCGGCCGGAGCTGGTTCGACGAAGACACCCGGCGTTTCAAGACGGACCTGGGCCTCACCTTTACCGTCCAGGACGACGTGGTGGAGAACCCCGACGCCGACGACTCCTTCCTGGGGGCCCGGGGCTCCTACGACTACTTCCGCCGGCTCACCGAGACCACCGACTTCGCCAGCGTGCTGGTGGCGGACCAGAACCTGGAGGAGACCGAAGATTTCCGGGCGGATTGGACCAACTCCGTGGCCGTGGCCATATCGGAGCGGCTGGCCCTCAAGACCAGCCTCCAGCTCCTCTACGACAAGGCCCCCGCCCTGGTGGCAGTTCCGTTGGAAGGCACAGACGCGGAGGTGCTGGTTCCCCTGAAGGAGGTGGACACCGTCTTCACGGTGGCCGTGGTGGTCAGCTTCTAGCCCGGCACCCGAAGGGGGACCTGAACTCCCGTCGCAGAAAGGGGGTAGGACAGGAAAGATGGGGGCCGGCCGAAGAGAGGGCTCCCCTTCGCCTCCCCATCCCTGACAAGCGAGAGTCTGATTCCCATCCGCGAGATCATCCGGCGGGCCGCCCTGGCGTTGGCGGTCACAGGCGCCATCCTCTGGCCCGCGAGCGCTCTCGAAGGACAGGAGAGGCGGGATACCGCCCGGGCGCCCGATCCCGGCGTCCTGGTGCAGGGAACTGTGGTGGATCACACGGCTGAAGTTCCGGTGCCCGGGGCCACCGTATCCCTGGGCGCCGGCCCGTCTGGCATCCCCGGACGGGGAACCCGGGTCACCGACGACGAAGGCCGGTTCCGGTTCCGGGGCGTTCCGGAGGGGACCTACCGACTCTACGCCTCCGCCCCGGGATACCGGAGGATGACCGACACCCTCCAGGTTCCCGCCGGAAGAGACCTGGAGCTGGTCCTGCCCCTCTCCGAAGACCCCATCCGCCTGGAGCCCATCATCGTGACGGCGGAGCGCGAGTATCCGGTGAGGCGGGGATGGGAAGGCCGGAGACGGACCGGGTCCGGGTTCGTCATCACCAGGGAGGAGATCGAGGAACGCCGGCCCCGGTTGGTGTCGGAGCTCCTCAACCGGGTGCCGGGGGGCATCGTGGTGGCCACGCCGCCCCACGGATACACTCTTCTCCTCAGGGGCCAGTGCAGGCCCGGCATCTGGGTGGACGGGGTGGAGGTGTCGTACGTGGACAGCATCGATCAACTCCTCTCCCCCCACGACGTGGCGGCCATCGAGGTCTTCCACGGCTTCGACCTGCCGGTGGAGTTCGGCACCAACCCCTGCGGCGGGGTCCTCATCTGGACCAGGATGGGAACGCCGGGGGAGGGCGGGGACGCCTCCGCGCGGGACCTGGTCACCACCGCCATCCTGGCCGCGGCCCTGGTGGTCACGATGTTCTTTTTGAGCCGTTGACCCACGCATAGATGATTATCCTGGCTCTCGAATCGTACCGGTAGAATAGACGGTACCGACCCCCGCCCACGTCAACCCTCGCACACCCGGAGAACCGATGGGAGGCGTCCGTGTAGACGGGGACAACCCCGAATAACACGGTCGCGGTGGCGGCCAGTTCATAGATCCGCCTTTCTTCCTCATTTCTTCCTCATCCAAAGAGGAGTCCCACAAAGAGGAGTCCCATCATGCAAGATTCCCTCACCCAGATCATGGAGACAATCTGGGAGTTTCTGCCGAATCTCCTGGGCGCCCTCGCCATACTCATCGGCGGGTGGCTGGTGGCCCGGATTCTCGGAGCTCTGGTACGGGGTGCTTTGAAACGGACCAATGTCGACAACCGCCTGGCCGGGTGGGTGGCCCCCGACGCAAAGGAGCCCTTCGCTACGGAGCGGATGGCGGGCAAATTGGTCTACTACCTGGTGATGCTGTTCGTCCTGGTGGCCTTCTTCGAGGCCCTCAATCTGGACCTCATCACCCAGCCTCTGAACGCCCTCCTCACCGAGGTCGGCCGGTTCGCGCCTCGGCTCCTGGGGGCGCTGGGCCTCCTGATCCTGGCCTGGATCCTGGCTACCGTCCTGCGCAGGCTGGTGGCCGGCGCCCTCACCGCCACCCGGTTGGACGAGCGCCTGGGGGAGATGGGTCCCGACGAGCGCCGGGGGGAGATGGATACCGACGCGGACATGGACGCGCCGGGAGGAACCGGCCCCGAAACGGACAAGGGCATGTCCCTGAGCCACTCCCTGGCCGAAGCGGTGTACTGGCTGGTCTTCCTGTTGTTCCTGCCCGCCATCCTCAGCACCCTGGCCATCGAGGGGCTCCTGGCGCCGGTGCAGGAAATGGCGACCCAGGTCCTGGCCTTCCTGCCCAACCTCTTCGCGGCCCTGGTGATCCTGGGGGTCGGCTGGTTCGTGGCCCGATTGGTGAGCCGGATCGTGGCCAACCTGCTGGCGGCGGCGGGGACCGATTCCCTGATGGAAGAAGGCATGGGGGGCCGGTCCCTTTCGGACCTCATCGGGATCGTGGTCTACGTCCTGATCCTCATCCCCGTGGTCATCGCTTCCCTGAACGCCCTCCAGATGGAGGCCATCACCACCCCGGCCAGCGCCATGCTGGAGAACATGCTGGCGGCCATTCCGGGCATCTTTGCCGCGGCGCTGATCCTGATCATCGCGTTCATGGTGGGACGGCTGGTGAGCGGCCTCGTCGCTAACATCCTCGAGGGAGCGGGCTTCAACGAGCTTCCGGCCCGCCTGGGGCTGAAGACCGTGTCGGGCCCCGGGGGGCGCTCCCCGTCCGAGGTGGTGGGCTTTCTCGTCCTGCTGGGCATCATGGTGTTTGCCGCCATCGAAGCGTCCAGCATGATGGGCTTCGCCACCCTGGCCGACATCCTGGGCCGGTTCATCGTCTTCGCCGGACAGGTGGCCCTGGGCCTGGTGGTCTTCGTCATCGGCCTCTGGATCGCTAACATGGCGGCCACGGCCATCCGTTCCAGCGCCGCCCGGGGGGCCCCCTTCATGGCCGTGGTGGCCCGGGTCTCCATCCTGGCCCTGGCCGGCGCCATGGGCCTCAGGGAGATGGGCGTAGGGGAACAGATCATCGAGCTGGCCTTCGGCCTCCTCCTGGGCGCGGTGGCCGTGGCAGCGGCCCTGGCCTTCGGCCTGGGGGCACGAGAAACGGCGGGAGAGCAGGTGAAGGAATGGCTCTCCCGGAGGGAATCGGCCACCGGCGGCGGCGAGCGGACCGGCGGCGGACAGACCGGCGGTGGACAGACCGGCGGCGGGCAGACGGGAGGCGGACAGACGGCTGGCGGGCCTCCGGCGAGGTGAATCCCGCAATCTGACCGGCCGACCCCGGAGACCCTGGTCCGGCTGCCCGGTATGCGGGCCGGCCGGGCCAGGGTCGTCAAAAAGGTGGAAGAACGGACAGTCAGGCGAGCCTCTTCCGCCATCAGTGCGTATGCGGCCTCCACCGCGCCAATTTCCGGGATAATATAATATCCCGCCGGGAACTTCAGGGGGTCATGGCGGAAGCCCGCAGGGTCTCCCTCGCCTCCCGCACGCCGGGCCGATCACTGCCCGCACCCTGAACGACCTCGAGCAAAGCCTCGTAGTGCTCTCGTGACGCCTCCCGGTCCCCCGCTTCCTGCGCGGCCCGGGCCGCTCCCAGGAGCGAACGGTACCGGCGCGGCCATATGTCCATCGACGCCTCGTAGGCCTCCTGAGCCTCTCCGGGCCGATCGATCTTCATGAGCAGATCGCCCAGCGATTCGTACGGAGGAAGGAGAGCGCCGGGGCTCACAGGGTTCTTCTCGATCGTCGTCGACATCTCTGCCGCGGCGCGCATCTGCTCCACGGCGCTGCTGGGATCTCCCTCCGCGTGGGCGATCCACCCCGCCAGGACGAGACGGTCGATCTCGATTTCCGTGACGAAGCCTTCTTCCCCCTTCTCGCGAGCACCCCTCTTGATTTCCGTCATCCTTTGCTCGGCTTCCCGGGCGGCCGCCACGTCGCCGGTCCGGGCCGCACCTACCCCCTGCGCGAACCAGCCCAGGGCCCGAGGCCAGGCGTAACGTTCCCAGGCCAGATAGCTGGGCGCCCGCGGCTGGATGCGGGCCGCCGCCTTCCAGTCCCTTCGCTCTACGGCGTACCGGGCGGGCATGACGGCGAGATGGTAGGCGGAGATGAAATTATCCTGGTACGGGCGGTCGTCTACCACCCGGTCCGTCAGCACCGCCGCGGCTGCTTCGTCATCCCCGCGTTGCAGATGGGCGTAGATCAGGTAGTCAAGGGCATGGAGGTGATGAAGGGAGACCCGGTCGCCCGTTGATCGCTCCAGGGCCGCCCGGGCTGACGGACGGTTCCAACGGATCACCTCGTTCCAGTCCCCGATTCGCACGTAGATGTGGCTCGGCATGTGGAGGGCGTGGGGGACGCGCGGGGCAATGTCGGAGTAGCGCTCGACGATCTCGAGGTGCTCCTCCGCTCGGCCGGAGGCGTCGTCGGCGTGGATGATGTAGTGGATCGCTCCCGGATGGCGGGGGGCCCGCTCGTGCAGCCCGGCCAGGATCTCGGCGGCCCGGGCGTGGTGGGCGAGCCGATCGTCGGCCACCTGACCCACGGAGAGGAGGGAGAGGCCGAAAAAGGCCGAGACCTCGTCGTCCCGCGGATGTTGCTGATATGCAGCGTCCATCGCCTCCGCCCACCGGCGGATCCGCGGCCACCACTCCTCCGCTTCCGGGTCCTGGAAGAACGCCGCGGTGGCAGCCACAAGGGCGCGCTCCCGCTCCGTGCCAGGGCCTGCCTCCCGTGCCCGCTGAATCGTCTCCCAGCCGAGACGGCGGTCCTCCGCATCGGGGCGCGTGGGCCAGAGGGGTTGGAAGAGCGTGGTCGCGATGCCCCACTGAGCCATGGCACACTCGGAATCCCTCTCGGCAATTTCCCGAAATGCAGCCCGCGCCTCCTGGTACATCATGTGGTGAAGAAGCGCCACCCCCCGGTCGAAGTCCTCACGGACTTCCGGGTGACAGGACACCCGGAAATCGACGGTGCCGAGATCATCTGCGCCGGATTGCACGTCTTCTCCCTCCTGCCCGTCGGGCCCCTCCTGGGCCCGGAGAGGCGAAGAGGATAGCGAAACCCAGAGGAAGAGCGGAACCATGAGGGCGGCCAGAGAGAGCAGGACTCCCCGGTCCGGTACGAGAGAATATCGTGAGATACGCATTTCAGGACCTCCAGAGGGGATGATGATCGAAGCGTTTGCAGCCCTCGACGCCAGTAGCCCCGCCGACGGCTGCGAAGTTGGTGATGAT
>CAZSDD010000084.1:0-13308 GCA_964605505.1 uncultured Gemmatimonadaceae bacterium
AGCCTCCGACGCCCCCCTGGACCTGGATGACGGCTCGGTCCACGAACATGATCCCCTCCTCCTCGCTCTTCTGTTTACGTTCCTGCGCTTCGACCCGGATCCCGGCCAGCGGGCGTCGAACAGGTCATGCTGGCGGGTTCATGGAATTCCGGCCCGGGCGCCGTCGTCCGTCCCGACGGAGCCGGGCCGCCCCTGTTTCCAACGCCGCCTGACCTCATGCCAGACGGCCGTGACACCGGCGCACTCCTCCGGCGCCACATATCCGCAGACCATCCGTACCACCTCTTCCACTTCCCGAGGCTCGGCCCCGGCGTTCAAGGCTCCCCTCAGATGGGAATAGAGTTGCCGGGGCAATCGTCGAACGGCCAGAAGGGCGACGATGCAGAGCTCCCGGACCGGCAGGGTCAGCCCCGGACGCCCCAGAACCTTTCCATACCCTTCCACCACCATCCACCGCTCCATGTCCGCATGGAGCTTCCGGATGTTTCGCCGAAGATCCCGGTACTGTCCCCCGTAAACCATCTCACACACCTCGGCGCCCCGTTTCTCCCAATCCCGCCCGGCCTCGGAAACGGGTCCCGGGGATTCCAGGCCCGAGACCTCTCGCCAGAGGGCAAAGGCGTTCAGCGCCACGGGATATCCCAGAAAGAGGTAGCTCTGGAGGATCACCTCCTCCGCGGCTACGGGATCCGCCTTCTCCACGCAGGTGATCATGGCATCCTTCAGGGTCTCCCGGCTTTCCAGGGCCAGCGATGCACTGAGACGGATCAGTGCCTCCTTCTCCGGATCTTTCATGCCGCGATTGCCAGCCGAATGATGAGCTGCACGGAGTCTCCCCTCGTCCAAGATGGGGATCGGATCGGGGCCCTGGAATGTCTCTCCGGGCAGATCAACGGGAAGAAGTTCCAGGCAGGCCATGGAGGCAGATTCAGGCCGGGAGGCAGGCCTGCGATTCTTCCTGAAGGATGGGAGAGGGCGGGGGCCGACGGGCTCACCGGTCAGGGCGTCTCCCGGGTTCCCTCTCCCTGGGGCTGAGCTTCTTCAGTTCCCTCCGGGTCACCCTCGGGAGGAGCATCAGCTTCCAGGTGATCCGGCGCTGCCACCACCTGCCAGTCCGAAAGATCTTCCCTGGCGGCCAGATCCAGAAGCTCTCCTGTGCTCTCCGAAGCCCGCAGGACGGTCAGGGCCCGCTGGAGCGTACGATCCGTATCCATCATCCGCCGGAACTCCCCCGTCTCGCCCCATTTCTGCAGGGCGATCTCACGCTCCAACTGGTAGCGGATGAAGCGCTCCAGGCGCTGGAACGCGGATCCACTGAGCGAAACGCCATTGTCGGTCAACAGATTCCGAAAGGCTTCCAGATCTCTGTCCTGGAGCCTGAAGTCCCGTGAAAGCTCCGGACGTTCCTGAAGATAGCGGACGGCGAAGTTGAAGACCGCCGTCGGAAAGCGTCCTCCGGAGCGATCCAGCTCCTGGACGGCTTCCTGCTCCTCCTGGCTCAGCGTATCAGCCATGACGAGGATGTCCGGAACGATGCCTCCACCCCCGAAGACCCGACGGTTCCCATCGGTATGATATACGGGCCGGGCCATGGTGTCCGGAAGGGAGGCCAGGAATCCATTGATGGTGAGGGTGCTCCGCTCCAGGGAAGCCATCTGGTCTTCCCGGTCCTTATGGATGGAGCGGCCCACCGGCGTGTACCAGCGGGCAGTCGTGAGACGCAGGATGTTGCCCCCCGTGAGGGGGTAGAGCGTCTGGACCGAGCCCTTGCCCCAGGTGGGAGCTCCCATTACCACTGCCCGGTCATGGTCCTGCAGGGCTCCAGCAATGATCTCCGAAGCGCTGGCGCTTCGCTCGTCCACCAGGACCACCACACTCAGACCCGGATAGGGTTGGTCTCGGGAGGCGCTGTAGGTTTCGTTCTGGTTTCGTGCCCGGCCCCGCGTCTCCACCACCATCTGGCCCGGAGCCAGGAAGAGGTCCGTAATGGCGATGCCCTGGTCCAGGGTTCCCCCGGGGTTTCCCCGCAGGTCCAGGATGAGCTCCCGCATCCCTTCGGCCCACAGAGAGTCCACGGACCGCTTCACCTCCTGGTAGGAGGTTTCCGTGACGGAGAGGAGAGGCAGGTAGCCCACTCCATCCTGGACATTCAGAGCGAAGGGCACCGAATGAAGCTCGATCACAGCTCGGGTAATGGTAAAGGGAATGGCCTCGTCGATGCCGGGGCGCCGGATCTTCACGGAGACGTCCGTGCCCGGCTCTCCCCTGAGCTCCGCCACCACGTCGTCCTGATCCCATCCTTCCACCGACTCCCCGTTCACGGCCACGATCTGGTCTCCGGCCCGGATTCCCGCTCGGGTTCCCGGTGAGCCCGGTAGGGGCGTGACGACGGTCACCCAACCGTCCCGCTGAACCACTTCCAGCCCAACGCCCCCATACGCCCCTTCCATCCGAATGCGGAAGTCGTCCACCGCAGAGGCCGGCATGAAGGAAGTGTTGGAGTCTCCCAGGTCGCTCAGGAGCCCGTCAATGGCGGACCGGTAGATCTCTTCCCGGTCCACCGGATCCACGAAGGAGTTCATGACGTGGCTCACCACTTCTTCAAAGAGACGGACCTGGAAATAGACGTTCTTGTCCTGGCTCACGCCTTTTTGGAGAAACCATCCCCCCGTGAGAACCGCCACGAGAAGGACCAGACCTGGAGCGAATATGGAAGAATGCCGTTTCATGTCGTCCTGTTGCTCTTTCGAGGGAAACCGCCCCTCCCTACTTCTCCACCTGAACTGCCGGGAAGGTTCCGGGAAATGTTTCTGCCAGGATCCTCCGGAGGGTGGCCTGGGTCTCTTCCGGGGATCCGTCCGCCTGAATGACCCGGGCCCGGGGCTCTTCCGCCGCCAGGGCCCGGTAGCCCTCCCCCACCCTTTGCAGGAAGGCCTCCCCCTCCCGTTCGATACGATCTCCTGGGCCCCCGCCCACCTTTCTTTCCAGACCCACCGCCACCGGGAGGTCCAGGACCAGGACCAGGTCCGGCCTCAGGCCCCCGGTGGCCAGTTCGTTGGCCCGTCGGACTGCCGGCAGATCCAACCCTCTGCCATAGCCCTGATAGGCAAAGGTGGAGAAGTCGAAGCGGTCAGCCAGGAAGACCCGACCCTCCGCCAGGGCCGGTCTGACCACATGGCGGCTGAAGGCGGCCCGGGCCGCCAGGATCAGGAAAAGCTCGGTCTCGGCCGGCATGGTGAGCTCACCCCTGTCCAGCACGATGGTCCGGATCGCTTCCCCCACCGGGGTCCCGCCGGGCTCACGAGCCAGGGTGTGGGAAATCCCCAGCTCATCCATCCACCGGGAAAGGAAGCGGGCCTGGGTGCTCTTCCCGGCCCCCTCCACTCCCTCCAGAACGATAAAGAGCCCCTTGTTCATCTCCCAGCTACTCTTCGTAGTAGTCCCGGCCGAGATGCGTGATGAGATCCTCTCCCATCATCCAGCGGAGGGTGTTCTTCAGTTTCTTGTGCTGGATGAAGATATCATGCTCGGGATAGAGGCGTTCGAGCGTCTGGGGGCTCTTGAAATAGAAGGAGAGCCACTCCTGGATTCCCTTCATCCCGGCCCGGCCCGCCAGGTCCAGGAAGAGAGCCAGGTCCAGGACGATGGGAGCAGCCAGAATGGAGTCCCGGCAGAGGAAGTCCACCTTGATCTGCATGGGATATCCCATCCATCCGAAGATGTCCAGGTTGTCCCAGCCCTCCTTGTTGTCCTTCCGGGGCGGATAGTAATTGATCCGGACCTTGTGGTACATGTTTCCGTAGAGGTCCGGGTACTTGTCGGGCTGGAGGATATGCTCGAGCACCCCCAGCTTCGATTCCTCCTTGGTCTTGAAGGACTCGGGATCGTCCAGGACCTCTCCGTCCCGGTTCCCCAGGATGTTGGTGCTGAACCAGCCGCTCAATCCCAGCATCCGGGTCTTCAGTCCCGGCGCCAGAATGGTCTTCATGAGGGTCTGGCCCGTCTTGAAGTCCTTCCCGGCGATGGGAAGCTCCCTCTCCACGGCCAGGTCTTCCAGCGCCGGGATATCCCCTGACAGATTCGGGGCCCCGTTCGCGTATGGGACTCCCTCCATGAGGGCGGCGTAGGCGTAAAGCATGCTGGGTGCGATGCCGGGATCGTTCTCCTCCATCCCCTTTTCGAAGGCATCCAGGGTTTGATGCACCGGACCGGGCCGTAGAAAGATCTCCGTGGAGCCGCACCAGATCATGACCATCCGGTCCAGCCCGTTCTCTTTCTTGAAGCGGCGGATGTCCTCCCTGAGGGCTTCGGCCAGCTCCCGTTTGTTGGCCGCCGACTTCTTGTTGGGTCCGTCCAGCTTCTTGACGTAGTTCGTATCAAAGGCTGCCGGCATGGGCTTGATGCCCCGGAGAAAGTCGGCTATGGGATCCAGGTGCTCCCGATCCAGGACACCTGCGTTCACGGCGCTATCATAGGCGTCCTCGGGAATGGGATCCCAGCCCCCGAAGACCAGCTGGTCCAGCCCGGCCAGCGGGATGAAATCCTTGATGAGGGGCGTCCGGTCCTCCGTCCGCTTGCCCAGCCGGATGGTATTCATCTGTGTGAGGCTGCCGATGGGCTTCGCCAGCCCCCGGCGAATGGCCTCCACTCCGGCGATGAAGGTGGTGGCCACAGCACCCATTCCCGGCAGGAGCACGCCAACTCGGCCCTGGGGGCCGCCAATCTCGGGTCTATCCATCACAGAACCTCACTTCCCTCATTTCTGGGTCTCTTTTTCGGGCAGTGCGTCGTCCAGGGGAACGCCGGCCCCGTGCCTGTACACCCACACGATGCGTTGAATTGCCGTAATGTTGGTGAGGACCGCCACCACGATGATGGCCGCATCCAGGACCCTTCCACCGAAATCGAGTCCGAACCACCAGGCTGCGGCGCCGAGGATCACCACTCGCTCAGCCCGCTGCATCATCCCCACCTTGCAGTCCAGCCCCAGGCCCTCGGCCCTGGCCCGGGTGTAACTCACCATTATGGAGCCCCCCATGGCCAGCATGATGACGTAGATCATGGCTACGTCATCCATCTCGGAATGGATGTTGTTGTAGAGAGAAGCCAGGCCGATGTAGACCACGATCTCGCTGATGCGGTCCAGGGTGGAATCGTAGAAGGATCCGAACTTGGAGGCCAGGCCGCTCTCCCGTGCCACCCTGCCGTCCAGGATGTCCAGAAGCCCCCCCAGGAGGACGAACACGCCGGCGGTTCGGACATGGTCCAGATGAAAGAACCATCCGGACATGAGGGTGACCACGAACCCCATGGTGGTGATGGCATTGGGATGGATGCCGGCCCTGATCATCCCCTTCACCAGGGGGTCGGTGATCCGGTAGATGGGACCCCGCAGGGCCTTGAGGCCGCGTTCTTTCATGGGATTCAGCCTGTCAGGAAAGGATGATGCGACTCTCCGCCCCCTTCTGGATGCCCTTGTGTATCGTCTCGTTCACCTGGGCCACGATCTTGTCGAAGTTGGTCTGAGCGGCCACCAGGCGCTGATACGCGCTGTTGGATTGGAGCCGGCTGAAGTATCCCTCGTATTCCTTGGTCTGATCTTCGGTGGGCTGCTCTCCGGCCTGCAGGCGCCCCTGCATCTCCTGCTCCAGTTTCTGGATCTCGCTCTGGAGCTCCGCAAGCTCCCGGTCATCTCCGGAGGCTTCAATGGCGCGCTTCAAGGCCTGATATTCGTCGGTCCGGGCCAGGGACTGTCCCAACCGGTCAGCCATCTCGAGAATCTCTTGCATCACTACCCTTTCAGAAAAAATTGACAGACGTGTAAAGATCCCCAATTCGGAGCGATCAGGCTACCCCCAATACGATCCGCTCCCGCCCGGCAAGATCCGGGCGGATCCGGATTTCCCGGAATGAACCTGTTCCCTCCATTGCACGAGCCACCTGGCCGGCCTGGCCGGCCCCCACCTCCAGGGCCAGGAGGCCTTTTCCGTGAAGGATGCTCCCGGCACCCTCCACCAGGGGAAGCAGGACGTCCAGGCCTTGCGGGCCGGCGAAGAGGGCCTCCGGGGGATCCCATTCCCTCACCTCCGGAGCCAGTCCCTCCCGGTCTCCCTGGGGGATGTAGGGAGGGTTGGATACGATCACATGGAACTTCTCCCCGGGCCCAAGGGGCGCGTAGGCAGGGCCGACGCGGAACTCCACCCTGTTTTCGAACCCCTCACGCCCCGCATTTTCTCGGGCCAGGTCCAGAGCCCGGGAAGATACGTCGGTGGCCACCACCTTCTCGAAGGATCCCTCCTTCAGTAGGGAAAGAGCGATGGCTCCGGTGCCGGTACCGATATCCACCGCTGTCAGCTTCGCTTCCGGGATCTCCCTGGACCACCCCAGGACTTCCTCCACCAGGATCTCCGTCTCGGGCCTGGGAATGAGCGCCCGACCGTCCACTGAGAGATCCAACTCCCGGAAGGCGGTGGTGCCCAGGATATGCTGGATGGGTTCCCGGGCCGCTCGCCGCTTCAGGAGGGCCTTGAAGGCCTCCAACTCCTCCGGAAGAAGAGGCCGGTCGTGCTGCAGATAGAGATCCAGGCGCCTCACCTCAAGGACATGGGCCAGGATGAGCTCGGCGTCCAGCCGCCCTCCCTCAACACCCTTCT
Source organism: uncultured Gemmatimonadaceae bacterium (assembly GCA_964605505.1). Lineage (GTDB taxonomy): Bacteria > Gemmatimonadota > Gemmatimonadetes > Longimicrobiales > Gaopeijiaceae > CAZSDD01. Next base: position 6,654 of record CAZSDD010000084.1, read on the forward strand.
CCAGGAGGTAGCCACCGCTCCAGCGGGTCAGGCGGATGGGGGTCCACGGCTCTCCCGGAGCCGGGAGATGACGTTCCTTCCGTGTGGAAAGATCCGGTCCCGGGCCGGCAGGGGAAGACGAACCGTCGGACGTTCCCTCCGCCATCACGTCTCGGCTGATTCCAACCGCTCCTCTTGCTGGGCCAGCCTGAGAGCGGAAATGACCTCGTCCAGGTCTCCGTCCAGAACCTCTTCCAGACGGTGAAGGGTAAGCCCGATCCGGTGATCGGTAACCCGGTTCTGGGGATAATTGTAGGTCCGGATCTTGGCGGAACGGTCCCCGGTTCCCACCTGCAGGCGCCGCTCCCGGGCCCGTTCGGCCTCCTGCTCTGCGATCTTCTGATCCAGGAGGCGGCTCCGGAGGACCTTCATGGCCTTGGCCTTGTTCTTGTGCTGGGACTTCTCGTCCTGGCAGCTCACCACGACGCCGGTGGGTATATGGGTGATGCGGACTGCCGAATCGGTGGTGTTCACGGACTGGCCCCCGGGCCCGGAAGACCGGAAAACATCCACTCGAAGGTCCGAAGGATCGATCTCCAGATCCACGTCCTCGGCTTCCGGCAAGACAGCCACGGTAGCTGCGGAGGTGTGGATCCTCCCGCTGCTCTCGGTCTGTGGCACGCGCTGCACCCGGTGCACGCCCGACTCGAAACGAAGACGCCCGTAGACGCCCCTGCCGGAAAGGGTGAAGATGACCTCCTTCACGGAGCCTGGGATACCCTCGGAGAGGCTTATGACCTCCATGGCCCACCCCTTCCGCTCCGCCAGGCGTCGATACATGCGGAAGAGGTCATTGGCAAAGAGACCGGCCTCGTCTCCACCTGTTCCGGCTCGCACCTCCACGACGGCGGGCCGGTCGTCCAGGGGATCCCTGGGGATCAGAAGCTCCCGGGCCTCCCGGGTCAACCCCGTCAACCGGCCCCGGATTCCGGCGAGCTCCTCCTCCGCCAGATCTCGCATTTCAGAATCCGAAGAATCGCGAGCCAGCTCCAGGGCACCTTCATACTCCTCCGCAAGGCGCCGGATTTCCCGGCCCGCCCGAGCTATCGGCTCCAACTCGGCCCGCTCCCGCCCCAGATTCCGGAGCCGGTCCGGATCTCCGGATACAGCGGGATCCGACAGCTCGACGTCGATCTCGCCAAGGCGGGACTCGGCCTCGGCCAGACGCTGGAGCAACCGGGTGTCCAGGAGTTGATTCTTCATGGAAGTCAGGGCGATACCGCCGAGTGCGGGAACCCCGAGAGGAGAAGGAAGGCCGGCGAAGGAATACCGTCAGGGTCGGCCGGGGAGGGCACCCCGGCCGGCGTAGTCATTTGGATACCTTCCCGTACTTCTTCTTGAAACGGTCGACCCGTCCGGCCGTGTCCACCAATTTCTGCTTCCCTGTGTAGAAGGGATGGCAGATGGAACAGATTTCCACGTGGATCTCTTCCTGGGTGGACATCGTCTCCACCCGGTTTCCACAGGCGCAGATGACGGTGGATGGCATATATTTGGGATGAATTCCGTCCTTCATGTCCCTCTCCGGGTCCTGAATGATGAACGGGCCCGTGGGCCCGCCGAGACCAGGAAAGATAGAAGAGGCGCAATCCCAGTTCAACCCGTCGGGTTCCCGGAATTTTCGCTCCGACGGCGGTACCCGCCCCGGCGGAAGGCAGGAAGCAAGAGCAACAGGAGAGTGGACAGGGCGGAAAACGGACCCACCAGATCTCCCGTTCGGCTGAAAAGGGTCATCCCCCGGAACACCGGAACGGATGCCAGACTCATGCCCCGGCCCGGAGGAACCGGTTGCGTCAAAGGCCGGCCCAGGGGATCCAGAAGGAAGGAATAGCCGCCATTCGCAGCCCGGGCCACACCCATGCGTGTCTCCACGGCTCTCATGACCAGGTGGGCCGGATGCTGGGCCAGAAACCCTTTTCCGGGCCACTCCCCGGCCTGGCCGAACCATGCGTCTGAAGTGAGGTTCACCAGAAGAGTGCCCCCCAGGCGACCGTAACGGCTAGCCAGAGACCCGAAGATGGACTCATAGCAGATGAGGGGGCCCAGTGCCATGTCGCCGATGTGGACCAACGGCCCGGGCACTCCAGCTCGGTACCCCTTCCATTCCATCCCCGGGACCAGGCGGACCTTGTCGTAGCGGGCCCGCACGATCCCCTGGGCATCCAGGAGAAAGGCAGAGTTCGTGGGCGGGGCCGAACTCTCCCCTCCCCCTCCCAGAGCTCCAACGAGGACCGGGGCATGGACCGCTCGGGCCAGAGCCGCCAACCGCTTCCGGAACCCTTCCCCCGAGGGCCCTTCCAGGGGAAGCCCCACCACAGCCTCCGGAAGAATCACCAGGTCCGCCAGGCCTGGAGCCAGGCCATGGAGGGTCTCCTCCACCTCATCCAGGGCCCGCCGGGATCCCTCCACCGGGTCCAATCGGAGGGACGGGGGCACATCGGTTCCCACTACAACCACTCGTGGACCCGGAGCCATGGGAAGGGTGGCAGCCCGGATGACTCCCAGGAGAGCCGGAAGGACGGCGACCGGCAGGGCGAGGAAAATCAACCACCAGGAGGGACGGATTCCCCGGAAGCCCCCTCCCGGGAAGGTCCCGCCCAGAGGGCCCCCGGCGCCGGGCAGCGCGCCTCCCTCCCTCCAGCCCAGCACCGCGGATCCCAACAACCCGTTCACCAGGGCCAGCCAGAAGGCCACGCCCCCCTCCCCGGTCCATTCCGCCACCCCCAGGAGCTCGGGCCGGGCGGTCAGTGTGATCCCCAGACCCAGCCAGGGAAAGGAGAGGCCCAGGGGAAAGTGGGCCTTCAGCCATTCCATCCCCACCCAGGCCAGGGGAAGGGCCAGGAAGAGGGGAATTCCGGCGGTCCGCTGAAGCCGGTGGGTACTCCAGGCCATGAGGGCGGTCAGCCCCGCCAGCAGGCCGACCTGGGCGAGATATCCTGGGAAGGCCCAGGAGAAACGGGGGGCCACCACCAGGGGAACCCACGAGAGAAGAGCCCCCCAATAGAAGGCACCGAAGGCCAGGCCCGCCCATGCGGCGGATAAGGCGCCTCCGGCCCCGTCTCCTTCGCCCGCCCATGGGCCCGATTCACCTACCGGTCCGGTCCTCCCCCGGGTGAAGCGCCTCCGGGGGGCCGGCCTGCCCAGGGCAACGGCCAGGGGGACCAGTGCCACGAACGGAAGAAGAACGAGATGAAAAGGAGGCTGGGCCAGAAGCAGGAGGAGGGCCGAAAGGAGGGAGAGCAGGATCCGTTCCTTCTCACCCCCGGGAGGTATCATTGCTCGCCTCCGGCGAGTCTCCCGCCTCAGGAGCCACACTCCTCCCCCCACCCTCCCTCTCACTTTCCTGGAGCCAGATCGCTGCCAGGGCCAGCGCCCCGTTCAGGGGAATGGTGAGGGAGAGGATCTCACCGTTCTCCTGGCCCAGGCCCGGAAGGATCCAGATGAGAAGCCCCGCCCCCGATGCGACGGCCAGAGCCGCCGCCAGGTCAGGCCCCCACCGGGGAAAGCGTCCCTTGAACAGATGCAGGGCAAACGCCGGCAGAAGAAGGAGGAAGAAGGGATTTACCTGAAGGAGATTCAGGTTCCGGTACCAGAAGACGTGGTCGGTGAAGAGCCAGGCTCCCAGGAGGAGGGTCCCGGATCCAGCGGCCAAGAGGCTCCAGCCTCCCGCCAGGCCCGTCAGAGCCAGCCGCCCGAGGGGGCCCATGTCCTGGCCCCTCCGGGAGAGGTCCCGGTCCCGACGAGCCAGCAGGAGGACCCCCCCACCCCAGAGAAGACCCGCCAGAAGGAACCAGGGATACGCAAAGGGTGGAGCCTCGGGAATGGGATGCCGAGTGGACCCCAGGAGCTGTCGATCCCGGACCACCAGGGGCCGGAGGCCACCGGAGCCGTCGGGGATCTCCACCCGGTGGAGCTCTTCCATGAGGCGAATGGGAAGGAACATCTCCTCCCATGCCGTCAGGGGGCGGTCGGCGGCGGCCCCCAGAACGGTCTGGATCCCCAGATAGGCCGCCGGCATTGTCTGAAGAAGGCGCCGGGTATGCCATCGATAGGTGTGGCCCGTAGTGTCGGTCCGGGCCATCCTGCGGATAGGTCCTCCCAGGGCCTGATCCAGGGCGTCCCTGACGCGGGTGGAGCAGTTGTCACGATAATAGTCGTAACGGTAGTCCCTGTTCTCGGGCCTGGCATTCCACTCCACGAAGGTCAGGAGATCGGCCCGCTGGCCTGGGGTCAGGGCCAGCTCCTGGACCCACACCGCCCGGTTGGTCCTGCGATACTCCTCCAGGGAGCCCTCGGCGTCCATGGGTGCCATTTTGTAGAGCATGGTGCCCCGGATGAGGCGGGGAATGAAATCCACCTGATCGAAGTCGAAGATCCCCCAGTTGTAGGCCCTGGCCCACCCACCCTTCACGTCCTGGATGAGGATGGCGTTGTGGCTGAACTTCTCCCAGACGGCATCCCCGGGACCTATGGTGAGGAGGGAAACGCGGAGGGACTCACCGGGCTCGGGAGGATTCCCTGGCAGGAGGTTCTCCTGCCCCACCCCGAAATTGGGGCCGGCCATGAGGAGCGCCAGAGACAGAGACAGGGTAACGGCTCTCAGAAACATCGGATCAGTCCCGAGCCCCCCGTCGTCAAGGGGCCCGGGCTTCCCCGGGCATGGAGGGCCCCACCATGATCTGGCCTCCCAGGCGGAGCTCCATATACCGAAGGTCCTCCATGACTTCGTAGCGGGCCTCCCCATAGAAGCGGAAGAGGTCGGAGAAGGGGTACTCCAACCCTGCGTGGACATTCAAACCTGGAACCACGGTATCCAGGAGATCCTCCACGAAGGTGCCGGAGATGGCCTCTCCCTCTCCGTTCATGATATGGAAGCTGGCACCGCCTCCCCCGAAAAAGAGGAAATCGTAGGGAACGGCCCACACCAGGTGGGCATCCATGCTGAGGACCAGGTCCGACCAGTCGATGGTACCCAGGTCCGCTCCGCTCCAACCGGGTCCCGGAGCAGTCTGCCCCAGGATCAGCTCATCCACCTTGCTCTCCAGCTCCGCCACCTCGGAGGCCTTGAAGCTGGAAGACCAGTAGGAGATCCCCGGCACGATGCGAAGGCCCGGTCCCAGATACCCCAGGTCCAGCCGCAAACCCACGGAATAGGTCGGATCCACCCGGGTGGGCCAGAGATACCCCCCCTCAAAGGAAAAGCCACGGAAAGCCAGATTCTCGTAGTCGTAGTCCTCCAGTCCCTGGCCGGAAAGCTGATTCGGCATGACGCACAGGGCCAGGGCGAAGATCCCAACGAGCGTTCCCTTCATCTTACCCCCTGATCGAGGCAATAAGGTCGTAGTCCAGGGCATCGACGATCTCCACTTCCACGAGATCCCCGGGCCCGAATCCGTCGGCAGGATACAAATGGGTGACACCGTCCACGTCCAGAGCCTGCGCCACGGTCCGGGCCTGGAACGCGAACTCGGGATCGTCCTGTACTACACGGTCGATGAGGGCTGTGGTCCGTCTCCCTATCTGGGCCTGGTTGAGCTCGAAGGAGATCTCCCGCTGGACGTCCATGAGGGCCTCCAGCCGATCCCGTTTCTCGTCCTCCGGAAGATGGCCATCCATCCCGGCGGCCCGGGTACCCTCCTCCACCGAGTAGGAGAAGGCCCCCACCCGATCGAATCGGATCTCTTCCAGCAGGTCCAGCATGGCATGAAAGTCTTCCTCCGTCTCCCCGGGAAAGCCCACGATGACGGTGGTCCGGAGGGTCAGGCCCGGAATGGCCTCCCGGAGCCATCGGACTCGCTCCCGAATGGTGGCCCGGCGCTCCGGCCGGCGCATCCGCTGGAGGATCCGGTCGCTTCCGTGCTGGATAGGTATATCCAGGTAGGGGAGGATCCGGGGCCGGGAAGCCAGAAGGTCCACCATTTCCCGGGTGATTCCCGAGGGATACATGTAGAAGAGGCGGAACCAGGGGATCTCCGTGTCTTCCAGAAGAGCCCGCAGGAGGTCCGGAAGCAGGCCGGGCGCCCACGGCTCCGACGCCGAGGACTCCAGGCCACTGCTGGAGTGCCCCTCCCGGCTCCTCATCCTGTCCCGCCCATACCACGTCGTATCCTGGCTGACGATGTTCAACTCCTTCACGCCCTGGGCCTCCAGCGCCCGGGCCTCCCGAACCAGATCTTCCACGGGTGAGGAACGGTGGAGGCCACGCATGAGGGGGATGGCGCAAAAGGCGCAGGTGTGATCACACCCTTCGCTGATCTTCAGAAAGGAAGTGTGAGGGGTGTCGGTAGCCAGAACCCTCAGGGGCCGCTCCATAGTGGGGATGAATTCCCCTTCCGCCGGCAGAAGCCCCCGTTCTCTGAGCTCCGGCACCAGCCCCTTCAACTCGTCCAGCCGCAGAAAAAGATCCACCTCGGGGATTTCAGCCTCCAGCTCGTTCTTGTAGCGCTGTACCATGCATCCCACGGCCACCACCGCCTTCACCCCACCCCCCTCCTTCAGGCGAACAGCCTCCAGGATGGTCTCGATGGACTGCTCCTTGGCGGCCTCGATGAACCCACAGGTGTTCACGATGACCACCTCGGAGCCCTCCACCTCGTCTGAAACCCGGGCCCCGTTG
>CAZSDD010000085.1:0-13097 GCA_964605505.1 uncultured Gemmatimonadaceae bacterium
GTAGTCGTGGTGGAGACCACCGAGGACTGGGTGTGCCACGGCCCTGATCGGCATGGGCGGATCGTTCTGGGAGCGTGCTCCACCCCCAGTTTCACTTTGAGCTCCAACGCGATTCGGTCCTCACCCCACCTGGGATTCTCGGACGAGATTCGACGAATTAGACTGATGTGGCTGCGGGGAATTCTGGGTCGACCGATCGATTCACCGGATCGCCGCCGCCAGTTGCGGCGGTAGCCTTCCCGGTGCCATCTGAGGACCGTTGCCGGCTGGATCAGCACCAGGGAGGCGCGCCACCGACTCCAGTGCCGGCAGAGCCAGATCCAGAGCAGTCGGTCAGCGGGCCGGAGGAACGGCCTGGGTCGCTCCCGCTGAAGCACAGTAACTTGGTGACGAAGGATGGCGTTCTCAGCGGCCAGGGAGGCCTGGGATCGAACCATACCGGTGAGGGCGCATCGGACCAGAAAGAGCCATGAGATCATGGCCCCACAGTCCACGGGCAACATCAGGAAGTCAACTGCCGCAGGGCGGATGGGGTTTTCGCGGAGCACGGGAGGTCTGGATCCAGCCCGCCGCAATGGAATCGGCCGTTTCCGTGCCCTTCTTTCTCTACGTGAGGGACGGGCCCCTGGCCTTTCTCGTGATTCTGGTGCTGGGGCTTCTGGTCGGGCGTCTGGGGTTGAAGATCGGGGATGCGGGAGAAAAAGAGATCGAGGATCGGAGCGGTGGCCTGTGGGTGGGACCCCACGTGGCGGGATTCCGCTGGCACGGGGGCCCTCGGCCCGGACGCTGGGCCCGGTTCTTCGCCGTGCTGTCCGGCGTGGCGTGGACTCCCCAGTCGGCCAAGGCTGCTGAGTTCCGGACCCGGGTGGTGGGAGGCCTCGTGGTCCTGGGCATCGCCGTCTACCAGGGCTTCAGGATTCTGTACATGGGTGACCCGACGTTCGGGGACGGGGGGATCTTCGACTACGCCGCCGTGCTGGTGTGGGCCCTGGCCGCCGACGGGGGCCAGCGCTACCTGGCCAACCTGAAGTGGCCCTGAGGAGCCATAGGGAGACCATCTCGTGATTCGTTGCTTACGAGCGTCCGTGGCGCTGGTCGGGGTTCTCGCCGTCTCTGGCATCGCCTGGGTCGCCGTCGTGCCCGGCACCGGCACCGATGGGCATCCGGACCATGGACCCGGGGATCACCCCCCCCTCTTCCTGGAGGGCTTCGGGAATGCCTGGCGCCTCGCCTTCAACGCCCATGGGAACCTATTCGCCAACGACCAGGGGGGTGTGGACGGGGCGCATATCCGTACGCTGCTCCTGACCTTCTTCTTCCGGCAGATGCCGGAGCTCATCGAGGCGGGACACGTCTTCATCGCCCAGCCGCCCCTCTACCGGGTGCACAAGGGAAAGCAGGAGTTCTACGCTTACTCCGACGCGAGCTCATGGCGGACGATGTGGAGCCCCGGAAGCAGTTCATAGAGAAAAACGCCCAGTACGTGAAGAACCTGGACGTGTAGGGCGAAGGAGCGATCCGGGAAGCAAGTCCGCCAACCCCCTTCGGCTTCCAGCATGCTGCGTCATCTCGGACCTCAAGATCGCTGAAGGTTCGTCGCGGTCGAACCCGATTGACATCAGTTTGACGCCCCTTGGCTAGGCTCGGTCGTTGCTGCTATTCCGTCCGATTCAGCCAAAGGCGGTGGTTCCATGAGACGCTTGCACCCTCGGATCCGTCCTCTCCACCGGGCCGTCGTGGGAGCGCTGGCCGTGCTCCCATTCCTCTCCGCATGCGACGACTCGCCCACGGAAAATTCCGACCAGGTGCTGGAAGCGCAGATTCAGGGACCGGAGACGGTGGAGCTCGGCTGCTGGGGCGGTGTGGCGGTGATGTTTCGGGCGCAACAGTCGCTGGGTGAGATCGCGAGCTACCGCTGGCTGGTGGATGGAGTGGCGGTGGGGGCAGAAGACACGCTGTCGCACGAGTTCAGGGGTCCGGGGGAGGTGGAGATCGAACTGACGGTGACGTCGGCGTCCGGGGCGACGGACACGGCGGCCCTCATGGTGCGGGTGTCGTACTCGGAGGATCTGTCGTGCGCGTCGGAGTTCCGGATCTTCGGCCCCCACGGGATCCTGATACGGGACGGCGAGTCGTCGCGGGTCGCCGACTACCGGCTGGCCGTGCCGGACGCCGGTGCGGGCAACCTGGGAGAAGTGGAGTGGACGCTGACGCCGGAGGGGGGAGAGGCCGTCCCCCTGACGTCGGGGTCGGGCGGGACGACGGTCAGGGTGGAGTACGACCAGGAGGGTTCCTACTCACTGGCAGCGCGCCTCACCGTGGACGGTGCGGAGCAGGTGGCGCGGTGGCGGGTCCGGGTGCGGACGGGGGCGCCGTTCCTGGACGAGGAGGGGCAGCTGCTGGTTTCTCGCCTCATCCGCGGCGAGCCATGGCTCCTGCGGTACCTGGACCCCGCGTCGGGCTTCCTCTCGGATCCCATCGGAGACTACGAAGGATTCGATGGCTACGCGACGTGCCTGGAGGAGGGGATCTTCCTGACCCTGTATGTGGAACAGGGCGTGCAGAGCCTCTTCGTGATGAACCACGACGGCACGAATCTCCGGCGGGTGCTGCACAGGGAGGGATCGAATTTCGGGATGATCGACGGGCGGGACGGGCACGTCTTCCTCGGGGAGGGCTTGATCGGCGGTACGCCGCTCCGGTTCGAGGTCGAATCCGGCGCGTGGGCCTATGCCAAACCCGATTCGCGGCCGGAGGTTACGGGCCTTTATCCGGCAGCCGGGCCGAACGGGCAGACCTTTGCCCTGGGATTCGTCAAGACGGAGGGGACCGGCCAGTACGACTCCTACCGCATGATGATCCTCGAGAAGACAGCGGACGGATGGACCATGCGCCCGCTGCACACCGAGTCCCTGAATGACGCATACCCGCCATGGCCGGGGTACGCCTACCCCGCCGTGGAAGGCGGCTACGGCGCGGCCTGGGATCCCCGGGACGAGTTTCTGGCCTATACCGTCTACCGGGGCGTCAACATCGACGGGTGGGACTACCTGGACATCGGGCTGGCGCGCCTGGACGGGTCCAGCGTCACGCTGTTCGCGGAGAATGGAATTCTGCCCGAGTGGACACGCTCCGGCAACCACCTCTTCTTCTCGTCCCTCGGGGAGCCGCCGGTCGGGGGGCTACGGCCCGGTCACTTGCGGTTCGTCCCCCGCGGGGGCGGAACGCCGGTGAACTGGTCGGAGGGTCACCTGCCGGAGGCGGACCTCTTCTCGGATTACATGAACGGCCACTGCCCCGTGGGGCGAACCTACTGACGGGTTCTGCGCGCGAGGCTGGGGCTGGACGACGCTTGGAATTCCCCGGTTTCGAACCGGCGACTGAGCCCGCTGATGGACCGGTGACGTAGCCGGGCCGACAGGTCCGACGCTCCCCCCGCTCGGCCTGGGGAACTCGAGCAGGGATCCGCACCTCCTAACGGATTCCCAGAAGGTAGGCCAGGTTGGCCCGCTCGCTGACCACGGGCTCGATCTTTCCGTCCTTCGACGACATGAGGGAGGTGACGCCGGGACCGTGGCCGGCGATGAAGCTGTTGCTATGGGCGATGACCCCGATGGCGATGGATCCCTCCTTGTAGACCCTCCCGTGGTCGTGGTGGGCATTCACGATGGCCACGATGTCGCCGAATCGTAGCTCGTCCAGGCCGTACTCCTCCACCACGGCCTCATCGAACATCTGGATGTCATAATCACCCCGATAGACCTGACTGGCGCCCAGGCCGGACCCCATGACCCGGGCGGGCACGAGCTTCGCCACGGGAACGCTCAGCTTTCCATCGGCCGTGATGCCCATGCCGGCATCCGTGAGGGCATCCATGAGGGTCGGGCTCATGTTGAAGAGCTTGATGCCCTCGAAGTTGGTGAGCTCCATGCCCAGGCCGTGGACAAACACGTGCATCTTGTCGTCCAGGGTGAGCTTGTCGAAGACCGTGGAATCCGGGAAATCCACCATCACATGCTCCGCCCCTCCGTGCTTCCCGATGACGTATCCCATGGCCCCCTTGGCCTCGCCGGTCTGGACCCGCACCCGGTTGCCGATGCAGGAGAGGGTGTTCAGCCCGGCGCTCTCGCTGCTGGAGCGGCTTCCCTCACGGCCGAGATTGTAGAGGGACACCGCCGGCTCCACGTGATCGCCGGCGAGGTTCACGGCGTTGTCCCCGCTCCGGAAGTTGTACGTGATGCTCCCGGTGCCCGGCACCGCATGGGTTCCGCCGTCGGGATCAATCCTCACCGGATCGCTGGAGAATCGCCCTGGCACGATGAACCCCTGTGCCGCCTGCTTCACCAGCTGGTCCCCGTTGTACTGGACCGGAGTCCCCTCCTGCTGGAAAGTCGCCGAGGCTAGCGTCGCCAGGACCGCAACTGCCAGAGCCATCATCATCGTTCCTCCCTGATCGGGTCATTGAATACTCCGGGACCCCGGGAAACTACCGCACCCCATCGAAAATCGCACGGGACTGCTGTGTTGGTTCCGGGGGAAAGTGAGGCGGGCGATCTCATCCCCTCTGAAACAAGATTTTCCTTGCATTCTCTCGGGGTAGTGAAAAAGGTTAACCGTATCCTCACAACTCCCGGATGACTACGGATGGGCAAGTGCTTTTTGCCTGACCAGAGCCTCCTCGGATCCCATTCCCAGGCGGTTCAGTCTCTTGTTGGCCCGCAGCTTCGCTTCCAACCAGGAGGAATTGAAATGACAACCGAAGATGTCCGCAGGGGGGCCACCAACGCTTTGGCCATGCTGCATGCCTACGTCCTCAGGACGGCCCAGGAGGTCGGTGAGGAGAAGGCCATGGAGATGGACGCCGAAGTCGGCCGAAGAATCGGCGCCGCCCGAGGGAGGAGCCTGAAGGAGGGGAGGGGGGAGGAGCTCGACCTCCGACAGGTCCGCGACATGCTCGCAGCGAGCATTGAGGAGGACTTCGGGATTCACTCCGAGGTCGTCGAGGAGCGGCCGGATGAGATCGTGGTCCGGTGCGGACGGTGTCCGGTCTACGACTCCGCCGCGGCTCTGGGGCTGGATGCCGAAACCATCGAGGCCGGCTGCCGCGCCTCGGCCATCGGCTACATGGACGCCATGGCCGCCGAGTTGAAGCCGGGGGCCCGCTACGAGCTCCGCAGATTCCGCCGCTCGGCCGAGACGCCGTGCGAGGAGGTGCTCGTGCTGGCCTGAGAGGAGCACGGAGGTCCCATCGTTTCTGAGGGTAGTTCCGAGGGGAAGCAGGGATTTCTCAGGTCGCCGGATGAATCACTGGGCCGCCGGATGAATTGCGGGGGCGAGGATGCAATCGCGGGGGCGAGGATGAACCGCGGAGCCGAGAATGTACCGCGGGGGCGATGATGTATCGCGGGGGCGATGATGTATCGCGGGGCCGAAGATGGATCGCGGAGGCGAGGACGCAATCGCCGGGCCCGGGATATATCGCGGCTGCCGAGTCCGCGTGCCCCGTGCAATCTGGTCTGCGTGTCCGGCGCTATTTCTGGTAGGCCCCCAGGGCTCTGATCATCTGCATCCACTTCGTGACTCTGTTCTGCACGGCGAAATGGTCTTCGATGCCTTCCCTCTTGTGATCCCGGAGAAGGCGCAGGCACTGTGCGTGTTGGGTTTGCCCCACCTTCTTCCTCTGTGCCTGTGGGACGTCCTCGTATCGATTCCGGAACACTGCATCAGCCGTGTCGAGGAAATCAGAAAAGTAGTGGGATGGGGTGGTTCTCAGCGCGTCTAACACATCGGGCGAGCTGCTTCGAACCTGTTCAGACGTCATCATCTCTTTCCAGAAATTTCCCAGGCCGTCTCCTTCGAACCGTTCCGAGAGCAGCGAGGTTCGTACCGCCGCCAGATGTTTCCCGTAGGCTTCCGCAGCACGTAATGCCACAGAGTAGTGCGTGCCGACGGTTTCGCCGAGGTACGATGCCACAGTCTTCGGATGGTCGAATTGAGCGAAGAGTTCTGTTGCCATGACCAGAGTGACCCGTTGGTTCCGATGAAGGGTGCAACTGCATCAACACCCGCACGTCCTCCCGTACGCCACCCGCCCGCGACCCGTACACGTCATCCCGCCCGCCACCCGCTCGTCCTCCCGCACGCCTGAACCGCCCCAAATAAAAAAATTAATGCCGAAAACCAGCAAATCCAACGAACTCCTTCTCACGCTCGGGGGAGCTCGGCGTTTCCCGGAATGCGAGAGGCCTCCGGGGGAGCAACCGGTGACACGATCGCCATCGGGTCACACCGCTGTTCTGCGGGGGGCTTTCCTCGTCTAGCCCTCGCAAGACCCCTGCTCGCGACCGCACCCCGTTACTCGGACAGGCTCCTACGGGAGCATTTGCCTCATCATCCGGTTGTAGGCCAGAATCTCCGGGCGGTACTCGAAGTGGATGTTGTCGAACCGGAGCCACTTCCCGCCCCAGACGAATCCGTGACCCTCGAAAGCTTCGATGACGGCCTGGGGGGGACTCCATCGTTCCTCCACGGGGATCCTGCTCCAGGTTTCTCGATTGAACACACGGCTCCAGCGCCAGTAGACCTGTTTGCCCCCATAGGAAGACGGAACCAGGTCGATGGCCATTCCCCAGGCGTGGTGGCTGCGCCCCCTGGATCCGGCCACATTCTTGTCGATGAAGGAGTATGCGATCTTGATGTCACGGACCCAGTCCGCGATCTCCGGGTCACTGAGGGCAGCCTTCCGGATGTCCTCCTCTACGGCTTGCAGGGGCTCCAGGCAATAGGCGTTTACGAAGACCCTGTGATCCAGGAAGTCGGCGGAAACCCCGTGTTTCCGGATCTCCTCCTCGGTTCCGCCGAAGAGATGCTCGAGGAAATCCCGGCTGTAGGTCGGCTCACTCCTGAATGGCGGGGACCTGCTCAGCGGTTCCCGGGAATAGGAATAGAAGACGGGATCGAAGTCCCGGGCCCGGTCCAGAGCGGCCCGGGACAGCATCCGCCCGTCCTGGAAATGCACCGGGCCACCGGCCACCAGAAAGACCACGTCGTCCTCCAGGTAGACCACGGAATCGATGAGCGGACCGTAGCCCTCCATGATGGCCCGAACCCGGATGTCCCTGGCCATGGCCGGCAGATACGGGACCGAGTCTTCCAGCGCCGGGGAGATGGGTCCCGGAGGCTCCCCTCCGTCGATGGACGGGCTCATTGCCCCCAGGATTCCCAGGCCCGCCACTGCGGCCAGCACGAATCCGAGAAGGAGGGCCGAAGACCAGCCCCGTCTTGAGTCCACGTCCGACAAGGTTTCCGTCCATTTCCGGAGGAAAGGAACCCCCCGAGCTCAAAACCCCGGGCTCGGGGGGCATAATCCAAGTTACTCCTCTTTTGGGTTTTCCGGGAGGTTCGTCTTCGGCAGTGAGGCCGCCCGCCGGTCGAATCGGGCTCCAGTCCGGAGGGGCCCGCGGCGGCCGATCCGGTGGCGGATTCCCCGGTGTTTCGCCCCTGCCGCGCCCCGGGACAGAATTGGACGCCAGGGCCGAAAAACCCCATACTTCTTGAAGTGGAATTCGAATCTGTTCCCGACTCCCCCGGAGATCCGACACATGTCCCGAGGTTTGAAAATCATTGCCGCAGCCGGGCTCTTTTCCGCCGCCGCTCTGGGCGGCTGTTCCGACCCCACCTATACCACCCCCCTGGAGGAGGCCCAGGCCGACGTTCTGACCTCCCACCAGGAGATGATGGAGTTTCTGGTTGATCTCGAGGAGGGCACCGAGGCCTTCACCATGGACACCGTGGGAACTTCGGTGGAGGGGAGGCCTCTGGTGCTTCTCCATTTCACCGGAGGGAATGGCGCCGGTGCCCGGGACGCTGCTCCCCTGAAGGTGCTCATCTTCGCCCAGCAGCACGGAAACGAGCCGTCGGGGAAAGAGGCGGCCATCGCTCTGGCGCGGGACATTGCCACCGGAGCCTTCACCGACTTCATGCCCCAGGTGGACTTCTATCTGATTCCCCAGGTGAATCCCGACGGTTCGGAAGCCCTCCAGCGGCGGAACGCCGATGAGATGGATCTGAATCGGGATCACCTGACCCTCACCACCCCCGAGGTCCAGGCCGTTCATCAGGTCTTCCGGGGGACCCTTCCCCACGTGGTTCTGGATGTCCACGAATACGGCATTACCGGAAGCTCCTGGGTGGACCAGGGAATCCGGAAGGACTTCGGACAGCAGATCGGAGGCCTCTCCAACGCCAACATGCCCATGGCCCTGCGCTCCTACGCCTGGGACAGGGTGATCCCACACATGAAGATGGAGCTGGAGCCCCGCGACGTGGCTCTCCAGCGTTACGTGGTCACCGACGGCCCCGATGCCCGGTTCCGCTACAGCACCGCCGCCCTGAACGACGGCAGGAACAGCACCGGAATCTACAACACCCTTTCCTTCCTCATTGAAGGGCAGAACGGCCTCACGGTGGAGGAGAACATCCGTGAGCGGACACGGCAGCAACTGGAGACCATGAAAGCGTTCCTGAGCTACTTCGGAGCCAACGCTTCGGAGGTGAGGACCCTGGTTGAAGAACAACGGCAAGAACTGGCGGGACCGGACGCCCCGGAGGAAGTGCACCTGGTCATGGACTACGTTCCGGATCCGGAGCGGCCCACCCTCTCGGTGGGAGTGGTGGAGATCGAAACCGGCGCCAGGGACACGCTGGTCATCCAGGACTATCATCCGGTAGTGGAGGCGACCCACTCGGTGACCCGGCCCCTGGGATACCTGATTCCGCCGGACCAGGAAGAGGTCCTGGCGGTTCTGGGGCGCCACGGTGCCGACATGAGGCCGGTTCGGGATCCCATCACGGTCCGGGCCGAGGTGTATCAGATACGGGGCGTGGAGGAAGCGGAGAAGGAAGACAAGGACTTCCTGGACGTCAGCGTCACCGTGGAGGAGCGCCGGATGGAGGTGCCCGAGGGCTACGTCTACGTGCCCATCCAGGGGCTACAGTCCAACCTCATCGTGACCCTCCTCGAGCCCCAGTCCCAATGGGGTCTCGCTCCTCTTTCGGAGTTCGATGACCTGCTGACGGTGGGATCCGAGTATCCCATCCTTCGGGTCGTGGAGGTGCTGGAATAGAGCCGTAGCCTCAATCCAGCGGAACGAAGGGAAGGACCCCCGCCGGATGTCCGGCGGGGGTCCTTTTCGAGGTACGCCGGGCATGCCCCGGCGCCGTTTCCACAGTTCCGGAACGGACTGCTAACGCGCCGACCCCACAGGCCCGCTGGTTCCATAACCCTCATGGAGGAGGGTGGCTGAAAGGGCGGTGGGGGTCATGAGCTTGTAGATGGGCAGGATGGGGGGGCCCTGAGGCCCACGCTGCTGGTATCCCATGGGCCGCTCCTCTTCTTCCTCCTCCTCGGACCTGTCCTCGGGGACGGGCCTGGGAATCCAGGCGTCCATGGTATTCCAGTAGACCACGTTGTCGTCGGTCTCCGGCTCCATCATGTGGGTCACGAGGCGCCCCAGGAACTGGGCGGTGGGGATCACGTAGGTTCCCCGGGGGAACGCCTCCGTGCGGGTCACCACTTCACCGACGTGGACCCGAGTGGCGGCGGCATGGTTGTAGGCCCGCTCATGGGTGACCTCGGCCACGGTGTAGGCGTCCACCGTCAGGCTGTCCGGCTCCGTCATGACTTCCACGGTGATGCCATGGCGACGGAGCATGGCCACGGCATCCACGGCGTCCTGGGGCAGGAGGTACGCCCAGGGACGGGCCCGGGTTTTGGTGGCTACGGGCTTCTTCAGAAGCTGGGCCCCGGTGACTTCGATGGTGTCCACCGGGGTATCGGGCTCGGACCGTCGGCCCCCGGTGATGATGGTGTAATCCACCAGGTAATCCTCCGGTGCGTACTCCATCTGAACGGCGACTTCCCCCCTGGGCTCGGCACCCACGGCCATCGTCTCCCGCCGGGCCCCGTCCACCAGGGCCAGGACCTTGTCCTGATGTTCCACGGCGTACTCCAGAACAGCCAGATTTCCCAGGTACCCGGCCCGGGCTCCCTCTTCCGGAGCCTGTCCGGGGGCCTCGAAGAGGATGCCGATGGAGTTGATGAACCCGCCGTAGTTCCGGCCGATCCGAGCCTGATTTCCTCCCACGCGCCATGCTTCCTCGTCCCCGCCGGAGTAGTACCAGGACCGGAGCCCTTCGGTGGCCAGCTTGGCGTCGATGGCCGGGAAGATCTCCTGGTCACAGAGCTGGGTGAGCTCCCGGGCCGGGTCGAAGTGGCTGGGACACTGGTAGCAGAGGTTGTAGGGTCTGGAGCCTCCGTTGTGGGAATCCACGAACATGTGGGGCCGCCATTCAGCCATGATGTTGGAGACGTACGCCGCCAGAGACGGCTGCTCCAGCTTCACGTAGTCCCTGTTCAGATCGATGCCCCAGGCGTTTCCCCGGGTGCCTCGCTCCGACGCCTCGTAGCCGTCGGGATTGATCTGGGGAACCACCAGGATCACCAGCTCGTCCAGGATCTGGTTGGCGGGGGTTCCCGGTGTGGCCAGGTCCCGCATCAACAACAGAAGGCCTTCACGAAAGGTCCGTTCTCCACCGTGGACATTGGCGGCCAGGAGAACGATGGGCCGACCCAGGGCCCATGCCTCCCACGGCTCAGCCACCAGGGGCTTGCTGAAGACGGCGTAGGGGAGGTCCCGCCCTTCCCAGGTCTTTCCGTAGGTGCCCAGGCGCATGTCCGTGCTGGCTCCCCGGAGGGCCTTCAGGTAGTCCCACATCTCCTGGTGGCTGGTGCTGACCTCGAAACGAGAGATCTCTCCCGCCGTCTGGGGAAATCCCGGAGACGCGGGTGTCCAGGCCTCCTGGCCTGCTGCCGGAGCGCCGGTCAGAAAGAAGAAAACCGCCAGGAAGAGGACTGCCTTGAGCCTCGGGGATCGATCTTCGGGAATGTCGTTCTGCATGATCTGCCTCAGGTGGAAGGATGCGAAGACGCAGATCGTAGGGGCCCCAAGGGGTTGCCGCAAGAACTTGCCCCGAGACGGCGAGGCACGATACAAGGCTGGGGCCCCATATAAAAAGAGCATATGGGCCGCCGCTCCGATTTCGGCGACGGCCTCACACGCTCGGCTGGACTGTTATGAAGAAACTCCCGGGATTAACGGGAGCTCAGTCTTCCAGCTTCGTCACGTTCTCGGCTGCCGGGCCCTTCTGGCCTTGCACCACGTCGAACTCAACACGCTGACCCTCATTCAGGGACTTGAAGCCCGATCCCTGGATGGCGCTGTGATGACAGAAAACGTCCTTCTCCCCGTCGTCTCTGGTAATGAAGCCAAAGCCCTTCTGATCGTTGAACCACTTCACGGTTCCGGTGGTGCGCATTGCAGGACCCTTTTGAAACGATGTGTTCTCGAACCCCGGAGGGGAGGCGCAGAGATCGTGCTCCGCCGACACTCCCCCCGGATTGGCCAAGATAAACCCCTCGGGCCGGAAAGCCACGAAAAAAAAATCCGGACCTTTTCGAACATGCGGGAGGGATCCGGGCGCCGGAATGGCGCGATGGGCCTCTCGGCCTCCGTCCCGCTCACCATGCGGCACCGAATTCGTAACTCCGTCAGGCCCGGGACCGGAGAGTGATGAGGGCCATCTCCGCCGTGGTGCCCAGGCGCATGGGCGGCCCCCAGAACCCGGTGCCGGAGGAGATGTACAGGTAGGTGCCGCCGTGCCGGATCAGCCCCCGGACGTAGGGCTGCTGCAGATAGACCAGATAGCTGAAAGGCCAGATCTGTCCCCCATGGGTGTGGCCGCTCAGGACCAGATCCACCCCACGGTCTTCAGCTTCCTGCACGATGCGGGGCTGATGGGCCAGGAGGACCAGGGCCTTCTCCGGGTCCCTGCCGGCCAGGGCCCCCTCCAGGTCCGGGCCGTGACCTTCGGCCATTCTCCGCCCGTCATGATCGTCCACTCCGGCAAGATTGAACCCGGCTCCGTTGGATTCCACCGGCACACGCTCGTTCCGCAATACCCGGATGCCCCGATCCCCCAGGTAGCTGAGCCATCCCCGGAGATCGTGGAAGTACTCGTGGTTCCCGGTGACGAAATAGACCCCGTGGGGGGCCTGCAGCTCCCGGATGGGTTCGGCCTCCGCCCCGAACTGATCTACGGAGCCCTCAGCGAGATCCCCGGTGACGGCCACCAGGTCCGCTCCCAGCCCGTTCGCCCGCTTGACCACCTTTTCCAGCCATGCCTTCCCGTGTACCAGGTCGAGGTGCATGTCCGAGAGGTGAAGGATCGTGAAGCCGTCCAGGGAAGCGGGGAGGTTGGGAAGGGGCACCTCGACCTGCCTCACGACCATCCGGGTCAGCCCCCACCAGATGGCGAAGAGGGTAGCCAGCCCGGTGATGCCGACGGCCGACGCCCCTGCGATCCGCCACCCCGTAAGACCGGACACGGCACCTGGAAGGAGGCCCGTCGCCCCCGTTCCCCGCAGCACCAGACCCCCCAGGGCCCATGCCAGGTCCAGGGCCAGAACCAGGAAGAAGGTCTGGAAGACGAAGCCCAGCCAGACATAGACGGGCACCACGAAGAACCTGGCCACAGACCGATCCAGAGCCCGAGAAGCCACGAAGGAGAGGGGTATGCTGAGGACGGCCCCAATCAGGGCCAGCCCCAGAACCGCAGGCCATGGATCGGGAAGAGCCGTGGCC
Organism: uncultured Gemmatimonadaceae bacterium; assembly: GCA_964605505.1. Lineage (GTDB taxonomy): Bacteria > Gemmatimonadota > Gemmatimonadetes > Longimicrobiales > Gaopeijiaceae > CAZSDD01. The sequence continues at coordinate 12,702 of CAZSDD010000085.1, forward strand.
AGGACCAACCGATGGAAGAGATAGCCGTGGACGCTCCCCATGATGAGGAGAACCGCGGCCAGGAAGGTCAGGAATGTCCGCCAGTTCAGCATAGTCCCGGCAATACCCTCTGGGGTCGGGTCGGGTCCCGGGGCCGATTCCCTCTTTCCCGCAGATCTCCGGCTTCCACTGAGTGCGCAGCCGACCCTTGAAGGCCGCCATGGCCCTCGGGCCCGCCGCTGGCCCCCAGGTGTCCCGCTCGCCCCCAGGTGTTGCGCTGACCTTCGGGCCCGCCGCCAACCCTCGGGCCCGCCGCCAACCCTCGGGCCCGCCCTGGCCCTCGGGTATCGCGCTGACCCTCGGGTGTCCCGCTCGCCCCCAGGTGTTGCGCTGACCTTCGGGCCCGCCGCCAACCCT
>CAZSDD010000086.1:0-12761 GCA_964605505.1 uncultured Gemmatimonadaceae bacterium
CGGTAGTGGCATCCCCGGCTCCGGGGGTTCATTCTTGCGGCCCGGGCCACGATGATGGCCGCCTGGGCAGCGTTCCGAAGACCCAGGAGCCCATCGGTCAGACGAGTCTTCCGGTAGAAGGCTTCGATCTCGGACCAGAGGTGGCCCATCTCCCTCAGGGCCCGGCTCAGGCGGTGCTCGCTTCTCACGAGCCCCACATAGTGCCACATGATGTTCCGGATGGTCTGCATGTCCCCACGGATGAGAGTGGGGTCGGCGTCGTAGATGAGCTTGGAGTCGTCCCATCCCGGAACCGCGCTCTCCGGCAGCGTGCCTCCATGCCACTCCTCCCGGATGTGCCGGCCGGCCCGGTCGCCCCAGACGAGCCCTTCCAGGAGAGATGTGCTGGCCAGCCGGTTCGCCCCGTGGACGCCGGTGCAGGAGACCTCCCCGATGGTGTAGAGCCCTTCGATGGAGCTTCGTCCCCAGAGGTCCACCAGGACGCCGCCGCAGGAGTAGTGGGCCGCCGGAACCACCGGGATGGGTCGCTGGGTCATGTCGATCCCCAGTTCCAGGCACCGGGCATGGATTCCCGGAAAGCGCCGCCGGATTTCATCGGGGCTCTTTCTGCCGGCGATGTCCAGGAGCACGTGGGAATACCCGTGCTCCAGCATCTCCCAGTAGATGGCCCGGGCCACCACGTCCCTGGGAGCCAGATCCTTCCATTCGGGGCTGTAGCGCTCCATGAACGGCTCACCGTCGGGGGTGAGGAGGACTCCTCCCTCTCCCCGGACCGCCTCGCTGATGAGGAACTTGGTGACTCCGGACATGTGGACGGCGGTGGGATGGAACTGGACGTATTCTGCGTTTTCCACCCGGGCCCCGGCCCGGTGGGCCATTGCCAGGCCGTCTCCCCGGGCCCCGGCGGGGTTGCTGGTGTTCAGGAAGATCTGCCCCAGCCCTCCGGTGGCCAGGATGGTCCGGCCGGCCAGGATGGGGATGACACGCTTCTCCGGCTGCCGGAACACATAGACCCCATGGCACCGTAGCGGTTCGTAGGTTGCCATGGGGTCCAGGGCGTGGTGGGGAAAGGTGATGAGATCCACCGCCGTGTGGTCCGTGAGGAGCCGGATGTTGGGCCGCTTCAGGAGCTGCTGAATGAGGGCGTCCATGATGGCTTTCCCCGCCATGTCGCCCACGTGGAGGATCCTCCGCTTGGAGTGGGCCCCCTCGAGCCCGAACTGGAGGTTGCCGGACTCGTCCCGGTCGAAGGGCACCTCCGCCTCCTCGATGAGGACTTCCCGAAGCACCCGGGGGCCTTCCTCGGCCAGCAGCTCCACTGCCGGCGGATAGCAGAGGCCGTCCCCGGCCCGGTGGACGTCCTCGATGAGGAGCTCCGCGGAATCTTCCCGGCCCCGGCCTACGATGCCGCCCTGGGCGTAGTGGGATTGGGACTCCCTGGGCTCGGGAGTCCGGGTGATGACGGTGATCTCCCGCTCCCGGTCTTCGGCCAGGCGAAGGGCCGCTGTGGCTCCGGCGATGCCGCTGCCGATGATGAGGACGTCTGTCTGCATGTTCCCTGCTCCATTAGGCGGAAGTCATCCGCTCAGGCCCGGGCCTCGCTCTCCTCTCCAGGAAAGTCTGATAGGCCAGGGGCAGCACCACCAGGGTCACCAGGGTGCTGGTCAGTAGTCCCCCCGCCACTACCGTGGCCAGAGGCCGCTGGATCTCCGCCCCGGGGCCTGTGGCCAGGAGGAGGGGGAGGATCCCGAAGATGGTGGAGAAGGTGGTCATGAGCACCGGCCGGAGCTTCGTGGTGACCCCATAGGTTACGGCCTTCATGGGGGCGTCCCCGTCACGGAGGCGCCGGCGGATGGTGGAGAGGAGCACCAGTCCGTCTTCCAGGGCGATGCCGAAGATGGCGATGAATCCGATGGATGCCGGTACGCTCATGTACTGGCCGGAAACCATGAGGGCCGCGAGTCCTCCGGCCAGAGCCAGGGGAATGTTGATGAGGATGACGCCGGCTTCCAGGGCCGATCCGAAGATGGTGTAGAGGAGGATGGAGACCAGGAGAAGCGTCAGGGGGATCACCACCAGGAAGGTCCTCCTGGACCGCTCCTGCAGCTCGAATTGACCGCCCCATCGGACGGTGTAGCCGGCGGGGATCTCCATGCTGGCCGCCACCACGCCCTGGGCCTCCTCCACGAAGCGCCCCATGTCCCGGCCCCGGACGTTGGCCTGGACCGTGCTGTACCGCCGGCTGTCCTCCCGGCTGATGAGTCGAGCGGCTTCTCCCTCTTCCACCTGGGCCACCTGGTTCAGGGGGATCCGCCCCCCGTCGGTGAGGGGGATGAGGAGGTTGTGGATCTGCTCCAGGTCTCCCCGGTACTCCGGAAGGAAGCGAACGAAGATGTCGAAGCGCCGTCGCCCGTCGTAGACCTGTCCCGCCACCACGCCGCCGATGGCGGCTTCCACCGTCTCCTGGACCAGGGCCACGTCCAGGCCGTACCGGGCCAATGCGTCCCGATCCAACCGGATGACCAGGTTGTTCTGCCCGGTGAATCGCTCCGTCTGGACATCCACGGCGCCTTCGATGCCGCTCAGAAGCTCCTCCAGCTCCTGGGAGAGGTGCCGGAGCGTCTCGAAGTCCTCTCCGTACACCCGGACGGCCAGCTGGGCCCGGGCGCCGGTGAGGAGCTCGTCCAGGTTGTGGGCGATGGGCTGGGAGAGGTTCAGGTTGATTCCCGGCAGATCCTCCAGCCGATGGGAGATGGACTCCTGGATCTCGTCCAGGTCGCCCCCCAGGCTGCGGGCCCGCCGTCGATCCAGCTGGATCAGGATCTGGAGGTCGTTCACGAAGTGCCCGTGGCTCCCGGCCTCACCCCGGCCGATTCGCGTCAGGACCCCTTCCACCCCTTCCATCTCCAGGAGCCGGTTCTCGATCTCCGTCCCCATGGCGACAGAGTTGTCCAGGCTCACGTTGGGGTTCATGCTCACGGCCAGCTGGAGGGTGCCCTCCTGAAGCGTGGGCATGTACTCCCTGCCCATGAGGGGGAGGAGAATCATCCCGGCCAGGAACGTCCCGCCGGTAACCATGAACACCCCTCGCCGCCGCTCCCTGCACCACCCGAAGAAGGCCAGGTAGAGGGTCCGGATACCCCGGATCAGGGCCGGGTCGTCCCGTTCCTGTTTGACGGGGCCCGACAGGAGATACCATCCCACGGCGGGGATGCTGAACAGGGTGAAGATGAGGGAGCCCGTCAGCGCCGCCGATATGGCGAAGCCCATGGGCCGGAACATGACCCCCTCCTGGCCCTGGAGCGTGAAGATGGGGAGGAAGACCAGGATGATGATGAGGATGGCGAAGAAAAGGGGGCGCGTCACCTCCTCCCCGCTCCGGACCAGGGCTTCCAGGCGGTCCATCCCCCCCTGGAGATGGCGGTAGGTGTTCTCCACGTAGATGATGGCCGCGTCGGCGATGAGGCCGATGCCGATGGCCAGCCCCCCGAAGGACATGAGGTCCGCCGCCAGTCCCATCCGCTCCATGACGATGAAGGCGAAGAGGACGCTGAAGGGGAGGGTCAGCATTGTGAGGAAGGCTGACGGCAAATGCCCCATGAAGAGGAAGAGGACTCCGACGACCAGGACCACCCCCAGGGCCAGGTTGCCCGCCACGGTCTGGAAGCAGGCCCGGACCAGGGCCGCCTGGTTGTAGAAGGGGACGACCCGGACCCCTTCCGGAAGGCTGGCGTTGACGGACTCGATGCGCTCTTCCAGGCGGTCGATGACCCGGGCGGTGTTGGACCCGAAGAGCTTCAGCACCATGCCCACCACCCTCTCCCCCTGGCCGTTGGCCGTAGCGGCTCCCCGGCGGATGGCCGGGAGGACCTCCACCCGGGCCACGCTGGAGAGGTAGACGGGAGTTCCACCCCGGTGGGCCACCACGATCTTCCTGAGATCCTCCACGTCCTCCACCAACCCGATGCTCCGGACCACGAACTCCTCCGGGCCCCGGGTGATGAAGCCGGCGGCGGCGTTCCGGTTGCTGGCCTGGACCCGCTCCATGAGGTCTCCCAGCGTCAGGTCGTAGCTCAGGAGCGCGTTGGGATCCACCAGGATCTGGAACTGCTTGATGTCACCGCCGATGCTGAGGACCTCCGAAACCTCCGGCACCGACTTCAGCTCGTACTTCACCAGCCAGTCCTGGAGCGTCCTCAGCTCCATGGTGCTGTATCCGTCTCCCTCCAGGTAGTAGAGATAGACCAGCCCCAGCCCCGTGGCGATGGGACCCAGGAAAGGCTCGCCGGCCTGTGGAGGAAGGTCCGCCTGGATCTCGTGGAGGCGGGGGGCCAGGACCTGCCGGGCCCAGTAGATGTCCGTCCCCTGCTCGAAGTAGACGTTCACCAGGGAGAGGCCGTAGGTGGAAGTGCTCCGGATTCGCTCCACCCTGGGAAGCCCGAACATGGCGGCCTCCACGGGTACCGAGACCAGCTGCTCCACCTCCTGGGGGGCCAGCCCCTCGGCTTCCGTATAGATCTGGACCAGGGCAGGGGACGGATCCGGAAAGACGTCGATGATGAGATTCCGGTATGCCACTACCCCCAGGATGGCCAGGGTGAGGGTCACGGCCAGGACCAGGAGGCGCTGCCGGACCAGCGTCCGAATGGCGGTGCCGATCATTCTTTTTTCCCGTGATCAATGCACATGGTCATGCCCACCGGCTCCCTTGGTCATCTCGGACTTCAGGGTAAAGGCTCCCTGGGCGACGATGCGCTCCGAGCCGTCCAGGCCCGCCAGGATCACCCTGCCGACGGAGAGGGTCTCGCCCGGCACCACTTCCCGCTCCTCGAAGAGCATGTGCTCCTCCCCTTCCTCCGCCGGGACCTCCACGAAGACCACGTGGTGGCCTTCCATGAGCTGGACGGCCTCCTCCGGCACCACGATTCGCTCTTCCCCCTCTGTGCGGGACCGGAGGAATCCCTGGACATACATATTGGGTCTGAGGAGGCCGTCGGTGTTGGGGACCTCCACCCTCACCTGGACGGTTCGGAGCTCCGGGTCCACCTGGTCTGCGATGACGTCCACCCGGCCGGGATACTCCCGGCCCGGCAGGCTGGGAACCCGGATCAACACCTCCAGCTCTTCGCCCAGGTTGGCGATCTGTTCCTCATAGGCGTCCAGGCGGGCCCAGAGGAGGGAGAGGTCCGAGACGGTGAAGAGGGTGTGGCCCGCATCCACATGAGAGCCCAGGACGGCGTCTCGCTGAATCACCACGCCGGAGATGGGGGTTCGAAGGGGAAGGAGGGCATCCACCGTGGCGGGCCCCCCGGCGGGGCTTTCCACGTCCAGGTCTCCCGTTATGGCCGTCAATTCCTCCTCACCCAGCCCCAGGGATTGGAGGATCACCTCCGCTGCCCGCAGCTCCGCCAGCTGTTGTTCGTACACCGAGGCCCGACGGAGAAATTCCCGTTCCTCGATGGCGTTCCGCTCTCTCAGGATCCGGGCCCGCTCGTAGTCCCGACGGCTCAGCTCGGCCTGGGCGTAGGCCTGGAGAAAGTTCGTCTGGGCCCGGGTGAACTCCGGAGCGTTCAGGGCCGCCAGGGTTTCGCCCCGGGTCACCCGGCTTCCCAGGTCCGCCGTCCGTTGGGCCAGCTGGCCGGCAACCAGGGAGGCGATCCGGGCGGTGCGATTGCCATTGGTCGTGAGGACGCCGGGTAGCTCGACTTCCAACGTGATGTCCGTCGTCCCCACGGCCTCCACCACCAGACCCCACTCGGCTACGTCCGAAGGCTCCAGGTGGACCACATGGGCCTCTTCCGCCTCGTGCTCATGGTCCGCTTCACCCTCCCCCTGGTGGACGGTTTCCGGGCCGCAGGCCCAGAGGATCAGGATGAGAGGCAGTGAGATCGTTCTCATAGGGTACCCCCTCCAGCGGCCCGCTCCAGGGCCGCTCGCTCCACGTGCCAATCGTAGAGGGCTTGTTGTCGTTGCATCTGAACGGAATGGAAGGTCCTCCGGGCGTCCAGGTAGTCCAGAAAGGAAATCTCCCCCTGGCGATAGCTGGTCTCGGCGATCTCCATGCTGGCCCTGGCTTCCTCCAGAAGCCCGTCTTCGAAAAGACGCAGCGTCTGGCGGTACAGCCGCAGATGATTGTGGTGGATCAGGAGCTGGGCTTCCAGCTCCATTTGAAGGGCTTCGTGCTCGTATCGGGCTTGCCGGACCCTCCGGCGCCCCTCGTCCGCGGCGGCCCTGGACTGGTTCCAGAGAGGAATTTCGAGCCCCACCCCGAAGCTCCGGACGTCACCGTCCATCTCCTTCCGGGACGCTCCGGAGAGGACGGGGTCCGGAAGCCAGCCCCAACGTGCCTCCCGGAGGATCCCCGCCGCCGCCTCCTGCTCACGAGCGGCCTTCACCAGGAGGGGATGGTTCGGAAGCACGCCCTCCAGGAGATGATCCAGATCCGGCTCCTCTCCCTCCGCCGTCATGGCTCCGGCCAGGGAGTAAGCTCCGGGCAGGACGTTGCCCAGGAAGGTATTCAGGTGCTGTCGGTACTGGTCCAGCTCGATGCGGGACGCTTCCACCTCGTTCCGGGCCCGCATGTGCTCCACCCGGAGACGGATGGCTTCCAGCTCCCGGACCTCCCCCACTTCGGCCCGGGTTTCGATCAACCCGAGGATCTCGGCCAGGGCCTCCTCGTTCAGCCGAGCCAGCTCCACCACCTCCTGGAGGTAGAGGATCCGGTAGAAATGGAGCCGGATCTCATAGGAGACCTCGAGGGCGGCGGAACGGATCTCCTCTCCAGCGGCGTCCACGCCGGCCTGGAGGCCCTGGAGTCTGAAGTGGCGGGTCAGGGGATTCTCCAGCTTCTGACTGGCACTGAATCCCGAGAGGGATCTGGAGGCCCCGCCGCTCCGAGGATCACCGGTACCCCATTCGAAGGCCAGCTCCGGGTTGGCCCACCGGCTGGAGGCTCGCTTGCCGGCCTCCATGGCGCCCTCACGGGCCCGGAGTGACGCCAGGGTCGGATTCTGTTCCCGACCGATCCTGAGGAGGGTTTCCAGAGTGTATTCGTCCCGGGCTTGCTGAGGGCATTCGTCCCCGATTTCCTGGGGGAATTCCTCCCGGGCTTCCCGGGCTGCCGATCCCCCGGCAGGGCTGCTCTCCTGACCTGCCGTGAGGACCGGGAATCCCGGGACGAGGAGGGCACAAAAAAGGAGAATTGGTCGGTACCGCATGACTCTGGCCGCTCCCTGGCGGAGGTTCGCTTATGAAGCAAACCAGTAGAGCAGAAAATGTCGGGCCGGTCAACGGTACGGGGGTAATCGACGAGACTGTGGGAACCGATGGCACGGTCAGGATCAGTGGCGCGGTGGGAATCAGTGGCTCGGTAGGAATCAGAGGCTCGGTGGGGATCAAGGGATGGTTCCGAACATCCGGTCTCCGGCGTCGCCCAGTCCCGGCACGATGTATCCCGCCTCGTTCAACCCCCGGTCCAGGGATGCTGAAAGGATGCTCACGTCCGGGTGGTCCATCAGCATCTTCTTCACCCCTTCCGGCGCCGCGACGATGGTCAGGAACCGGATCCTCTGGACCCCGCGGTCCTTCAGAAAGCCCACTGCGGCAGATGCGGAGCCCCCTGTGGCCAGCATGGGGTCCAGCACCAGGAAGATTCCTCCTTCAACGGCCGGAGCCTTGAAGTAGTACTCCACGGGTTCGAGGCTTTCCTCGTTCCGGTAGATGCCTGCATGGCCCACCCGGACTCCCGGAATGACCCGTCGGATGCCCTCCACCATGCCCAGGCCGGCCCTCAGCACGGGAACGATGACGATCTTCCGCTTCGGGATTCTGTGGCCCGTCATCCTCTCCATCGGAGTCTCTATCTCCACAGTCTCCAGGGGGAGATCCCGGGTGGCCTCATAGGCCAGGAGGGCGGCGATCTCATCCACCAGCGCGGCGAAGAGCCTGGTTCCGGATTCCCGGCTTCGGAGCAGGGTGAGCTTGTGCTGGACGAGGGGATGGACCAGGACGGTGAGATTCGGGAAATCGGCCATGGATGATCTCTTGCGTGGTGGAAGTGGGGGGCGGAGGCCCGGAGGATCTCCGGCATCGCCGACCTGACCGTACAATAACTGGCCCGGAAAGCCCGGGGATCCCTCCCGGGGATCCATCCCGAGGAGCGAACCCGGAGAACATCACCGCATGAAGAGCCGGCGGGAGACGAACCGGGGATCCGATGTGAGATTCACGCCCAGTCGCCTCAGGCCGGCTTCATCCCCCGGGGCGGGCATGTGGGTCATGTGGACCTCGCACCCCCGGAGCTCCTTCAGGCAGTTTACCGCGGCCTTCGCCGCCGGATCCGCCGCCGCGCTGATGGCCAGGGCGATGAGGGCTTCTTCGGCGTCCAGGCTCACTCGCTTCCGCCCCAGCACATCCTTCTTCATGTGACCGATGGACTGGATCACCGACTCCGGCAGAAGGTCCTTTTGACGGGGGATCCCGGCCAGGTGCTTGGCGCTTCGGAGCACGAGGCTGGCCGCGGCGTGCATGAGAGGCGAGTTGGAGCCGGTGATCAGGGACCCATCGGGAAGCTCCACCGCCGCTCCCACGAAGATGCCGTCGTCCCCCCCTCCTTTTTCCTGGGCCCGCACGGCGGCCCCGCGAGCCGGAGGAACCACGAGGCGGCTTTCCTCCGTGACCTCCATGTCGTTCATGAGAAGCTGGATGCGCTCCACCGTTTCCTGGTCCACCAATCCCAGCGCCTGCTCGCAGGAGTAGCGGAAGTACCGACGGACGATCTCCTGCCTCCCCGCCTCCCGGGTGACGTCGTCGTCGACGATCCCGAAACCGGCCCGATTCACGCCCATATCGGTGGGGCTCCGGTAGAAGGATTCGCCCCCGGTGATGCGCTCGAAGATCCGTCTGAGGAGGGGAAACGCCTCCATGTCCCGGTTGTAGTTCACCGCCTGTTCCCCGTAGGCCTCCAGATGGAAGTGGTCCAGCTGGTTCACGTCCCGCATCTCGGCCGTGGCGGCCTCATAGGCCACGTTCACCGGGTGGTTCAGGGGAAGGTTCCAGATGGGGAAGGTCTCGAATTTGGCGTACCCCGAGCCGATGCCCCTGCGCTGATCGTGGTAGAGCTGGGAGAGGCAGGTGGCCAGCTTTCCGCTCCCTGGGCCGGGCCCCGTGACGACCACAATGGGCTTCTCCGTCTCGATATAGTGGTTGGCTCCGTATCCTTCCTCGCTCACCACCACATCCACGTTGGTGGGGTAGCCCTTGGTGAACCGGTGGGTGTAGACCCGGATCCCCCGGTTCTCCAGCCGGACCTTGAAGGCGGTAGCCGCAGGCTGTGCCTCGTACCGGGTGACGACCACGGCTCGGACGGTGACGCCCCGCTCTTCCAGGTCGTCGATGAGCTTCATGGCGTCGGCGTCGTAGGTGATGCCGAAATCGGCCCGTATCTTCTTCCGTTCGATGTCTCCGGCGTAGATGCAGAGAATGATCTCCGCCTTGTCGGCCAGTCCCTGGAGAAGGCGCATCTTCACGTTGGGATCGAACCCCGGAAGGACCCGGGAAGCGTGGAAGTCGAAGAGGAGCTTTCCGCCGAACTCCAGGTAGAGCTTGTCGCTGAAGCGGGCCACCCGTTCCTGGATGGCGGCCGTCTGCTCGGCCAGGTACTTCTCGTTGTCGAAACCGATGGGGAAGGGCATTCGTAGCTCCGGGAGGGTGATGAGGTCCGGGCCAAGGTATGGGCTCGGAGCGGATTTAGGGAGAAGTGGCCCATGAAAGGGGTTTGACGCGGACACCCGTCCGCCGGCAATATCCCTGTCGAGTCGAACGCCGAACCCCAACCAGGAGGCCACGTGTCTCACGATCCCCGGGTGCTTCTGGGCCCCGGCCCCAGCAACGTCCATCCCCGGGTCTTCCAGGCCATGATCAGCCCCATTCTGGGCTACCTGGATCCCGTCTTTCTCGAGGCCATGGACGAGACCATGGCCCGGCTCCGATATCTCTTCCAGACCCAGAACGAATTCGCCATCACCCTGCCCAGCTCCGGCATGGGAGCCATGGAGGCGGCGGTCTGCAACGTGGTGGAACCCGGAGACGAGATCATCATCGGCATCCACGGGTTCTTCGGTCAACGCATGGCCCAGATCGTGGAGCGCCATGGGGGCACCGCCGTCACTGTGGAGGTGGAGTTCGGCCAGGTGGTGTCGCCGGACCAGATCCGGAAGGCCATGGACGCCCATCCCGACGCCAAGATGGTCGGCGTGGTCCATGGAGAGACTTCAGCCGGTATCGGCCAGCCCCTGGAGGAGATCGGGAAGCTGGTTCGGGAGCGGGACAAGATCTTCCTGGTGGACACGGTCTGCTCTCTGGGCGGTGCGGACATCCCCGTGGACAAGCTCCTCATCGATATCTGCTACAGCGGCGGCCAGAAGTGCATCGGAGGTCCGGCGGGGATCTCCTGCATCACGGTGAACGACCGTGCCTGGAAGGTCATTGAAGGCCGGAGCAAGCCCACCGACACCTGGTACCTGGACCTCTCCCTCATCAAGAAGTACTGGCTCAGCGACCGGGTCTACCACCACACGGCCCCGGGGCCCATGGTCTTCGCCCTGAAGGAAGCCCTGACGCTCATACAGGAGGAAGGCCTCCAGAACCGGATCGCCCGGCACAAGAAGGTGGGTGGCATGCTCCACCGGGGACTGGAGGAGCTGGGGCTGGAGCTCTTCGGGGACCCGGCCAACCGCCTCTCCATGCTCACCTGCGTCCTGATTCCCGACGGAGTGGAGGACGCCCCGGTGCGGGAGCGCCTGCTGGAGGACTACGGGATCGAGATCGTGGGCGGCTTCGGGCCCCTGAAAGGGAAGGCCTGGCGTATCGGCCTCATGGGGTACAGCGCCAGCGAGCGGAACGTCCACTACCTCCTGGCGGCCCTGAAGGAGATCCTCGGAAACTGAGGACTCTATCCGGGTGATGCGGGTCGCATCACCCGGACAGGCTACCGAGGAAGGGGCGCGACCCGCGTCACCGACCGCCGCTCCCCGGGTCTCCGTCATCCACCACGATTTCCACCCGGAGCCGCCCCGGCACCCCTCCCCGGGGACCGGCGTGGCCGGCGCCCCGGACGGTGATGGTCTTCCCGCTCTCGACTCCGGCCGGCACCCGGACCACCGCCTCGCGTTCCACCGGCACCAGGCCGTCGCCTCCACAAGCGGCGCACGGAGTCACGAAGACGTAGGCCGTGCCACTACAGTCGGGGCAATCCGCGGCGAAGCCGTCCCGCCCATAGAACTTCCCCGGCGGAGGCCTGACCCTGCCGAGGCCCAGGCAGGCAGGGCAGTGCATCATTCTGCCCGCGCCCCCGCGTCCCGCGCATCGGGGGCATGGCCGCCGAACGGTGTAGCGGACGGTGATCTCCCCTTCGGCCCGGGTCTCTTCCGGAGCCAGCTCGATCCGGAGATTCACGTCGTGGCCGGGCCGGGAAGGGACATCGAATCCTCCCGGGCGATGAAAGGAGTCGTGAAAGCCCACGTCGGGGAAGCCGGCTCGCCGACGGGGAGCCCCGGTTCTCCGGTTCCATCTTTTCCGGAGCCCGGGATCGGTGAGGATCTCGTAGGCCGCCACGATGGTCTTGAACCGCTCTTCGGACTCCCGGGACCCCGGGTTCCGGTCCGGGTGATGCCGGAGGGCCAGCCTGCGGAAAGCCGCCCGGATGGCAGTGGCATCGGCATCCCGGGATACGCCGAGCACACGATATGGATTGAACTTCCGGGTCATCCTGGGCCGTCCTCCCCTTTCCCGTTCCGATCCGGGCAGGCTGTATGGCCGGCAACCGGACCTTACTCTACATCGGAGTCGGGCCGAGGATCCATCTGAAAGGAAAAGACCGGAAGCTGAAGGGAAGGGGCCGGAAGCCCGCTCCTCAACCCAGTTCGCTGTCCCGGGCGGGTCTGGAGTTGAAGCCTCGGACCAGGCCGAAGCCTCCGGAGCGTGGTGTATACCACGCTCCGGAAGGGAACGATCAGAGGGGCCAGTCCCTCAGGATCCGCTCCGTCTCCTCGGCATGGGTGCTCTCATCTCTGATCATGTCTTCCAGAGCCACGACGAGACCCTTGTCCCCGAATTCCTCGGCCTGCTTCGCCCGCTCGGTGTAATCGGCGACGGCCTGGCGCTCCGCAGCCAGGACGGCCTCGAGCATCTCCCGGTTTCCCTGGGGAGCGGGTTGCTCGTCGGGTGTCGTGGTGGGCTCGCCGCCCAGAGCCACGATCTTGTTGGCCAGGAACTTGGCATGACCCTGCTCGTCGACGATCTCGGACTCGTAGAACTCCACGAGTTGCGGGCGATGGGGACCGGTGGCCTTGGCCGCATAGGTCAGGTACTGGATGATGGCGCCATACTCTCCAGCGAGGTCCTGGTTGAGTCCCTTGATGAGCTCTTTCTTCTCCATCCTTCTCTCCTTGGTTACCTTGGAATGGTCTTCAAGTCGGGGAGTGATTGACGACACCCCGCTTCATTCCATAGATACCTCCTCATCCGGTGGATGGGTTCCGAAGAGGGCGGCCGGTGCGTGAGAAAGAGACCCTTTCAACTTCAACTCCAGCGATTCGCCTGAAAATATCTTCCTGACGAAACTTGACACGGATGAGAGCGAGTTTCATCTTCAATGACAAGGTATTTGAGATAGTTATCACGAATCCTGAAGATTGAAGTCCTGATCGGAGTCCTGATGCTGGGGGCGGGCGTGAAAGCAGGCGGACATCAGATGCTGGTCG
>CAZSDD010000087.1:0-12746 GCA_964605505.1 uncultured Gemmatimonadaceae bacterium
TCATGTTCATAACTCTAGGGTTGAGAGGGGTCGAAGGGATCCCGGCGGGGCCGCAGGGCCGACCGCCAGTCGATCTTCATTTCTCTTCTCTCCTGATCCACGGCGTGGATTTCCTGGAGAAGGGCCTTTTGTCGGTCTGGATTCGTCTCTGTCCGCAGGGCCTGCCGCAACGCTTCCGCTCGACGTGTCAGGGGAACTTCCATCATCTGGGCCACGCTGTCCTCGAACACCCTCGAGGCCTCGGTGAGACGCTCTTTCTCTCCCAGGAGATCCTCCAGACGCCGGGCCGCCGCCGGATCCATTCCCGGAGGCGGATACGTGAGCTCGGGGTCGTCGATGAGGGTCTGGTAGATTTCTCGAAAGACGGGATCCGTGAAGTCCTCCGGACCCACCCGTTCAGCAGCCCGGTCCACGTAGTCCCTGAACTGGACCAGGAGCAGGAGGAGCTTCCTCTCGGGACCCATTGCTCCCGGGCTCTGAGGAAAGGATCGGTCCCGGGGGCCTGGGGAACGCGACCGCGGAGCGGAAACCGGCCCCGCCTTTTCCATCTCGCCTTCCAGGGTTTCCCGCCGGACTCCTGTCTTTTCAGCGACCCTGCTCACGTAGATGTCCCGAAGAGCCGGATCCCTGGCGGCCCTCAACGTGGGCAGAAGCCGGTCCACCGCCCCCCGGACCCGCTCGATGGAGGAGAAGTAGTCTTTCTCCTCCAGGATCTGGAGTTTCCGGTCCAGAACGTCCACGGCCTGGCTCAGGTACTCCCGGATGGCATCGGGACCGCTCTTCCGGACGATGGTGTCAGGGTCCTCACCGGGGGGCAGAGTCACCACTGCGGGATGGAGACCGGCGGCCAGAAGAATGTCGCCGGCCCGAAAGGTGGCCCTGAGCCCGGCCGGGTCACTGTCAAAAAGGAGGTATACACGAGTGGAGTAACGGGTGAGAAGACCGGCCTGGTCTTCCGTCATGGAGGTCCCCAGAGGAGCCACCACGTTCTCCAGGCCAGCGGCCGCCAGGGAGACAGCATCCATGTAGCCCTCCACGATGAGGACTCCCTCCTCTCGGCGGATAGCGTTCTTGGCCCAGGACAGACCGTAGAGAACCTTCCCCTTGTGATAGACCGGGCTCTCCGGAGAGTTCAGGTACTTGGGCACGCCCTTTCCCGCATCTCCCAACACCCGGCCTCCGAAAGCCAGGACCTTCCCTGAAGCGGACTCGATGGGAAAGATGACCCGGTTCCGAAAACGGTCGTAGGGCTCCTTCCCTTCCTCCCGCTGAATAAGAAGACCCGCCTCCAGGAGAACCTCGTCCTCCAGGCCGTGCTTCGCCGCCGCCTCCCTGAGCCCCCGCCAGTGGTCGGGAGCATAGCCCAGGCTGAACCGTTCGACGGCCTCATCTCCCACCCCCCGACCCTCCAGGTACTCCCGGGCAGCCCTTCCGGCCTTACCATCGGCCAACGCCTGACGGAAGAACTGGCAGGCGAAGGCGTTGGCCTCATGGAGATGCCGATGTGGATCATCCTCTCCCTGGCGGCCCACCTCCCGGATCTCCACCCCGGACCGTTCCGCCGCAAGACGGACGGCATCCAGGAAGCCGAGCCCCAGGCGCTTCATGAGAAAAGTGAAGACATCCCCGGACTCTCCGCACCCGAAACAATTGTAGAACCCCTTGGACGGAACCACGAAGAAGCTTGGCGTCCGCTCTTCATGGAAGGGACAGCGGCCTTTGTAGTCCTTGCCGGCCCGCTTGAGGGCCACGTGCTCCCCTATGATCTCCACGATGTCGGCCCGTGCCCGGACCTCGTCCACCACATCGTCGGGAATCATCGGACCCTCATTTGAGCTTCACCACGGTTACTCCCGCTCCGCCTTCGGTGGGCAGACCCATTCGATGCTCCCGGACCCGTCCATCCTGAGCCAGGAGCTCTGCTACCCGCTGACGCAGAGCTCCGGTCCCCTTTCCGTGGATGACACGGATCTCCGAGAGCCCCCCCAGGACCGCCTGGTCCACTGCCCGGTCCAACGCCAACCCCACCTCCGCCACCCGCATTCCTCTCAGGTCTACCTCCGTCCGGGCTTCCGCCTCCGGACCCTGCCAATCGGAGGCCCCTCTGGCAACGTCGGGGGTTCGTTCCTTCTTCGTCTCCTGGGCCGCCCCCCTGTAGACCAGTTCCCCGGCGGGAAGCTGAAGCCGAAGCCCCCCTGTCTCTACTGTCACCCGGCCGTCCCGGACCTCCACCACCGTTCCGTCGGCCCCTGAGCCCGCCAGCCTCACCCGGTCGCCGGGAGAAAAGTCCCGGCCGGGGGGCGGACCCTGGACTTCCTGCTTCTTTTCTCTCTGGCGCTGGGCCGCTTCCTCCACCCGCCGACGGGCTCGATGGGTGGCCTCCTGCATCCCCTCATCATCCTCCGGCCGGGCCGCAGCCACAGACCGGACCTCCCGGATTGCCGCTTCCACCTCCTCCCGGGCGTCCAGGAGAAGCCGCCTGGCTTCTTCCCGAGCCCGGTTCTCCGCTGTGCGCTCCCGGGCCCGAAGCTCTTCCTCACGCGCTTCCAGCTCCGTCTTGAGCCGCTGGGTCCTGGCCTTCTCCCGTGCCAGGGAATCCACCAGGGCCGATGCCTCCTTTTCCTTCCGCTCCAGAGTGGCCAGGAGATCCTCCATTCGGGCTTCGTCCTTTGGAACGTGCCCCTCGGCCTCGTCCAACAGATCCGAAGGAAATCCCAGGCGCCGGGCGATGGCCAGGCCGTAGCTCCGTCCCGGGCGGCCCTTCTGAAGCTGATAGGTAGGTTCGATTCGATCGGGATCGAACTGTAGGGAGGCATTCACAATGCCCGTGCCGGGGCCGTCCAGGCGCTTCAGAGCTCCCAGGTGGGACGTGACCACTGTCAGGACACCCCGATGCACCATCCACTCCAGGATGGCCCTCGAGAGGGCCGCTCCCTCCTGTGGATCGGTGCCCGTTCCCATCTCGTCGATGAGGACCAGGGAACCACCGTCGGCCTCCAGGACGATCTCCTTCAGGTTTCCCAGGTGGGCCGAAAAGGTGGAGAGGCTCTCCGATATGGATTGTTCATCACCGATATCGGCAAAGACATTGGTGAAGACCGGAAGGCGGGTCCCCCTGCCCACAGGAGGGATGATGCCGCTCTGGGTGAGAATGGCCAGAAGTCCCAGGGCCTTGAGAAAGACACTCTTCCCTCCGGTATTCGGGCCCGATACCACGACGGCCCGTTCACCCTCCGTGAGGGTGAGATGGAAGGGAACCACCTCTCCCTCTCCCCGGGCCAGGAGGAGGGGGTGCCGACCCTCCACCACTCTCAGCTCAGGGGAGCCGGCAGGCAGTAGCTCCGGCGCCCTTCCGCCCCATTCCAGCGCCGCCCGTGCCCTGGCCAGGAGAGCGTCGAAGACCACCAGAGCCTCCTGGGATTCCTTCAGAAGGGGAAGGCTGGGCCGAAGGGCCTCTGTACGCTCCCGGAGAATCCTGTTCACCTCCCGCTGCTCGTCCCGCTCCAGGCCCTTCAGCTCGTTCATGAGCTGCTGAGCCAGGGGCGGTTCCACGAAGAGAGTCTGGCCCGTGGCGGATTCGTCCATGATCACCCCGCCCACATCCCCCTTCCCTTCTCTTCGCACAGGGATGACGTAACGCCCTTCCCGGATGGTCACGGAGGCGTCCCCCACCACGATGCGGTCCGGCAGCGTCTTGAGGTATTTCTCCAGGGCCTGGACGATTCGGTTGTGAGCCCTTCTCAGGCTCTGCCGGATCCGCCCCAACTCCTTGCTGGCGGAATCCAGGACCGCTCCCTCGTGATCCACAGTCCTCTGAATCGCTCGCTCGCCCTCAGGATCCGTCAGGAGCCGATGGCGGAGGTGGGCCAGTCCGGGAAGATCCTCCCGGGCTTTTTCCAATCCCTGGTTCAACTCCCGACTCCCGGTCAGGAGTCGCCCAAGGACATGGAGCTGGAGGGGCTCCAGGAGGCTCCCGGCCAGGGCCAGGCGCTCCAGGGCCTCCCTGGCGTCGGGAATCTCCGGATGGACCCAATCCACGTCCCGGCCCAGGAAGCGAGCCAACTCCTCCACTCTTCCCAACTCCGCCTGAATCTGGCTTCTGTTCACTCCTGGAGCGAGATCCAGGACTCGTTCCCGACCCAGGGGGCTCAGAGCCCGGCCGGCAACCCGCTCCAATACCTGACGGAACTCCAGCACCTCCAGAGCATGGGGATTCATGATTTCATCCCCATGGCCACAGATCCCTTAATGCGGTACGGGCGCCGGCCCCGTAGCCAGCGCCCGTACCCGGACGTGTCTCCATGTCTCGCTCCGCCGGCATCACCCAGCAAGCTCCTCTCGGACAATTCGGTTGGCCTCCTTCCCGTCGAACCGTCCTTTGAGGCGGGGCATGAGCTGACCCATGAGCGGGCCCATCTCCGTCACACCCTGCCCCATGATTTCCCGGACCATCCGCCGGACTTCCTCCTCCTGGAGGCCCTCGGGCAGATACGCTGAGAGCAGATCGGCCTCGGTAGCTTCCCGATCCGCCAGATCATCCCTCCCGGCGGCCCGCATCTGCTCTGACGCTTCCTTCCGGCGCTTCACAGCCTTCGTCAGGACAGAGAGGACGTCGGCATCGTCCGCCTCCCCTCCCATCTCGATCTCCCGATTCCTGAGATCCGAGAGGGTTGTGGAGAGGACAAGTGTTCGGAGTTTCTCCCGACCCTTCCTGGCCTCTCTCAAATCGGCCTGCAACTTCTCTTTCAGCGGCGAACTCAAACGTCCATTCCTCCCGTCGGTGATCCTGCTTGAAGCTATTCCAGGGGGAGAGAGCGGTCAACGCAGTCTCAGCCTGGCGGCCACTTCATTTCCCTGCCTCCCAGGAGATGCATGTGGACATGAAATACCGATTGGCCTGCGTCGCTGCCGGCATTCACCACCATCCGATACCCTCCCTCCTGGATCCCCTCCTTCCGGGCCAGGTTCCGGGCCGCGAGAAAGAGCTTTCCGAGGATCGGGGCCTGGTCCTCCTCCATCTCAGAAACAGAGGAGATGTGCTCCCTGGGAATGATGAGGATATGAGTGGGCGCCTGGGGATTGATATCCCGAAAGGCCAGGACATCGGAAGTCTCGAGAATCAGGTCTGCCGAAATCTCGCCGGAAGCGATGCGACAGAAGAGGCAATCGTTGTCCGTCAAAGGAACCTCCCTGCTGGGTGAACGAAACACCGGATCTCCGCTACGGAAGCCCGGGAACATGATGACCGCAGGCGGACCTGGATGCAATCCCGCCCGCAGGGCCCACTGACCCGGAAAGTTGTCCCCACGGACCATGGGCAGGCCCCGAAAACGGGAGAAGATTCCCCCCTCACCTCATACAACCCCGGAAAGCAGGAGATGAAAATGGAGCAGTGGATTCAAGAAACCCGACAGATCCTGGAGCGGTCCCCGACCGGAGCTCTACCTCTCTCAGATATCCGGGAGGAGTTGAGGAGGTCCGGAATCCACCTGGGAGCCAGGGATGGCTGGCTCCTGACAGCCCTGGAGGCTCGAAACGACCTCTTCCGCATCGTCCGGGCGTCGGCGGGGCCCTGGGCCTCAGGTCTCCTGCCGTCGGAGGGAGTCACGATCCTGGAGGACCCATGGATCGTCTTGCAGGAGTTCCCCTCCCGGGGCTTCGGGCTGGGGGAGCAGATCCTCGCCCGTATCCGGGAAACCGTCCAGGCCCTGGGGCGTTGTGTTGACGACGGATCGCCGTCCGGAGTCGCCCGCTGGATTCGTGTTAATCAGGAAGGAGCTCGCACCTGCAGGGCCCTTCTGGGCTGGCCGCTCACAGACGCATGAAGGCTCCGGACCACCAGGTCTCCTCCAGGTCCTCCTCCTCCAGAACAAAGCCCGCCTCGGCGGTGGAGGCCAGGAGGAGATCCTTCTCCTCCAGGAGGACCCCACTGAGAATCAACCATCCGCCGACAGCCAGGCTCCCTCGGAAGGCAGGAAGGAGCGGCACCAGGACGGAACGCTGGATGTTGGCCACCAGGCCGTGGAAGGGAGAACCGAGAAGAGGAATGTCGCCCTGGACTTCCTGGACGAGCAACCGGACCCGATCCGCCACCCCGTTCGCCTCCAGATTCTCCGCGGCAGCCTGGCAAGCCAGGGGATCCACCTCCACGGCCAGAACCTCCCGGGCCCCCAAACCAACGGCGGCGATGGAGAGGATTCCGGAGCCGGAGCCGATATCCGCCACACGGTTTCCGGTTCGCACCCTCCCATCCATCAGACGAAGGCAGCCTCGGGTGGTGGCGTGCTCCGCAGTCCCGAAGGCCATCCCCGGATCCAGACGGATGAGGAGCTCCTTTTCCGTGACATCCGGAAGATCCCAACTGGGGGCTACGGTGATCCTGTCGGTGACACGCCGCGGGCCAAGGCCCTTTCGCCAGAGATGTTCCCAATCCTCGTGAGGCTGCCACCACCAGCGAAGTTCAGCGCCCTCCGGGGCCACCCGGGCAACTCGAAGCCGGGCCAGAGCCAGGAAGGAGCCCAGATCCGAGGGTGGCAGCAAGTAGGTGGTGAAGCCGTCACCGGATTCCTCTACCCCGCCTCCTCCCAACTCCAGCAGCAGCTCGGGTATCGCGTCACAGGCCTCATTCTCCCACTGCCCGTCAGGGATTCCGACGGTCAAAACCAGCCAGCGGTCGGGAGGCATCTATGAAAAGGCTTCCTTGACCTTGGACCAGAATCCCCTCCCCCGGCCATCACCGGCCTCCTCCGGCGGCGGGTCCTCCATCTCCCTCATCTCCCGGAAGACCCGCTCCTGATCCCTCGAAAGCCTTTTCGGAGTCCAGACCCGAATTCGGATCAAATGGTCTCCCCTCCCCCGACCGTGCAGTCCCGGGAGGCCCTGGCCCCGAAGGCGGAGCACTTCCCCGGATTGTACCCCCGGGGGGACCGTGAGGTGGGCCGTACCTTCCACCGTCGGGACCTCCACTTCGTCCCCCAACGCCGCCTGGGCAAAGGTGACGGGAAGGTCGTAAAGCAGGTCCTCTCCATCCCGCACGAAGCGGGGATCCTCCTGGACATCCAACAGGACCACGATATCCCCGCGGGGTCCCCCCCTCGGCCCCACACTTCCCTGGCCCCTGAGGGTGAGGAAGTTCTCGGAGCTCACACCCGGTGGGATCTCCACTTCAACTTCCCGTTCCGTTCTCAAACGCCCGTCCCCCCGGCAGTGGGGGCAGGGCTCCGAGATGATCTGCCCCTCCCCGCCGCAGGTTCGACACGGACCCACGGAAACGAACTGTCCGAAGACGGACCGCTGCACGTGCCGCTCTTCTCCGGCCCCGCCGCAGTCCGGGCAGGTGACAGGACTGGTGCCGGGCGCGGCACCGGTTCCCTCGCACTCCTCGCAGGGATCCAGGATGGCAACCCGGATCTTCTTGGAAACCCCCCTGGCCACATCGGTGAGAGTGAGGGGGAGTCTCACCCGGAGGGTCTGCCCCTTGGTGGAATCCTGGCCCCGCGTTCGTCCTCCCCTTCGTCCGCCAAAGATCTCCTCGAAGCCTCCAAAACCTCCAAAGTCCCTCATGAACACTTCGATGGCGTCGGCAAAGTCGAACCCGTTGAACCCGGGTCCCCCAGGACCTCCCCTGAGGCCCTGCTCCCCATAGCGATCATAGGTGGCCCGCTTGTCCGAATCCTTGAGGATTTCATAGGCCTCCGTCACCTCCTTGAACCTGGCCTCGGCATCCTTGGAGCCTTCGTTCCGGTCCGGATGGTATTTCAAGGCCAGCTTCCGGTAGGCCTTCTTGATGTCTTCTGTGCTGGCATCCCGGGCCACACCCAGGCGCTCATAGTAATCGGACATTCTTCTATAGCCTTGGCAGCTGCTCCAGCCCTCGACCGGCTGAAGAATGCCGCCTCAATCAGTGACGTTTTCGTCGGTATGGGGTCGAGCGGAAGAGCCCATCAGGCACCGAGGATCCGGTTTACCAGCGAAGAGGTGGAATCCACGATGGCGATGATCTTCTCATAGGGCATCCGGGTGGGCCCGATGACTCCGATGACTCCCTTCAACCCGCCGATATTGTACTCGGAGGTGACGAGGGTGAAGTCCGAAAGCTCCTCCTGGTCATTCTCCGCTCCGATGGTGATGTGGAGTCCGGCTCCGTGCTCCCGGGTGGACAGGGCATTGCCCAGAACATCCCGGCGCTCTGTCAGCTCCAGCAGGCTCTTCAGCCGCTCACCCGACATGAATTCGGGTTGAGCCGCCAGCACACTGGCCTGCCCCAGATGAATCCGGCCCTCCTCCAGATCCGGCCATGAGAACAGATCAGATCCTGATTCGATGAAGATGTTGAGAAGCTCCCCCGCCGCGGCAGATTCGTCGGGGCGGGAGTCCCTGAGCCGTTCGGGCAGGGTCTGCCGAATCTCCCGAAGTGTGAGCCCCGCCAGGCGTTCATTCAGGAGGACCGCCAGGGCGGCCAGGGTGTCTTCCGGAATTTCCCCTTCGAAATCCACATAGAGTGTCCGGACCAGCCCGCTCCGAATGGTGGCTACCAGTAGAATCTTGTTTGAAGAAGCCTTCAGGAGGTCCAGCTTGACCAGAACGGCGTCCTCCAGCCGGGGAGCCATTCCTACGCCCAGCTCCATGGACACCAGGCTGAGAGCCCGGGCGGCCCGGCGGATCAAACGCTCCACGGTGGTGGAGCCCACCGGGTCCAGCTCTCGCATGAGAGCGGTCTGCTCAGCCGGTGTGAGGTTGGAGACAGCGATGAGCTGGTCCACGTGGAAGCGGTAGGCCATGTCCGTCGGCACCCGCCCCGCCGAGGTATGGGGATGGGTCAAATAGCCCTTCTCCTCCAGATCACTCATGGTATTCCGGATGGTGGCCGGGGATACACCGAGGCCACACCGACGAGCCACCATCCTGCTACCCGCCGGTTCCGCCGTCTCAACGTAGGTCTGGACTACCGCTTCCAGGACCCGTATCTCCCGATCCGTGAGCTCCGGCTTATCTGTCCGTTCCGGTTCTGGTGTCCCCATCTCACTTCTCTTGGAGCCAAAGGCTCGCTGCTGTTCCCGTCTAAGATCGAGAAGGCCCGGAGGGAGCGTCAAGGTACCGGCCGGCTGCGGCCTCCACCCGGTCCAGTTGCACTGCCAGGTCGTCCAGCAGGAGCCACCCTTCCGGAACCAGGGCCACCCTCCCATGCCGCCGGACCGCCCACCCTGCCGCCTCCCAATCGAGAACCATCTCCCGGCCCGGATGGGAAAGCTGTTCCAGAGGAAGCCCGTCCAGGGTCCGCAGATATAGCCAGATTCGCTCCAACCGGGACTCCTCGGGGCCCAGGATCTCTTCTCCCTCCAGAATCCATTCGCCGGACCGGGCCGCATTCTGGTATTCCCCCCAGTCCCTGAGGTTCCATCGACGGAGAGGGGGGAGGAAGGAGTGGGCGCTGTTTCCCAGGCCGAGATAGGGTTGATGGTTCCAGTAGGCCTGGTTGTGCCGGCACTCGTATCCGGGAATGGCGAAGTTCGAGAGCTCGTACTGGCGATAGCCTGCACCGCCGAGGATCTCGCTGGCCTGGAGGAACTCCTCCCGATATCGGATCTCATCGACCCTGGCCGCCGTTCCGAGAGCCACGGCGTTTCCCAGAGGTGTCCCGGGCTCCACACTCAGCCCGTAGAGGCTCAGGTGGGGCACCTCGAGTGCCAGAGCCTGGTTCAGATCCATCTTCCAGTCCCGCTCCACTCCTTCCGGGAGACCGAAGATGAGATCCAGGTTGATGTTGGCGATTCCCGCATCCCTGGCTCTGGCCACGGCCAGGGGCGCCCCTTCCGGCCCATGCAGCCGGCCCATCCATCGGAGGGCCTTCTCCTGAAACGACTGGGCCCCCAGGCTGATCCGATTCACACCGGCAGCGGCCCAGGCCCTGGGCAAATCCCCGGTGAAGGACTCGGGATTGGCTTCCGCCGTCCATTCCAGCTCCGGAGACTCCAACCTCTCCGGACCGAGTATTCCGGCCAGGCCGGCCATGGCCTTCGGGCCCAGGGTGGAGGGAGTTCCTCCCCCCACGAAGAGTGTGTCCAGGGGAGAGGACAGAAGAAACAACCCTTCCTCCCGCAGGCTCCCGAGCTCCCCGGACAATGCCTCCAGCCAACCGTCCAGGTCCCCGACTCGGGCCACCCTCACGGAGAAGTCGCAGTAGAAGCAGCGGCTGGCACAAAAGGGAGCATGCACGTAAAGGGACCGGATCCCCGTGGGCCGGGAGCCCATAATCCCTGCGTCGAGAGTCCTGTCAACCACGACGAAACCGCATTCCGGGGCAGCGTTGGGCACAGCCCATAAGCTCCAGGATCGTGAGGCCCGCCACAGCCTCCCGGGTGGAGAGCCGAGCCTCCCGGGCCAGAGTCTCCAGATCTCTCGGCTCATTCTCCAGGACCGTCCACAGGGGAAGAAGCTCGGAAGGGAGATCCAGGCCGGGGTTGGCCTTTAGGGTCCCCTCGTCATTCCGAGCCGAACCCTCTACCACCAGACCCGGAAGCTCATCCAGAATGGCTTCCGGATGGGTCAGGAGCCTGGCTCCGTCACGGAGAATTCGGTTCGTTCCGCGGGCCTGGGGGCTCTCCACCGAACCGGGAAAGGCCAGTACGTCACGCCCCAGGTCCAGCGCATGGTCCACCGTGATGAGGGCGCCGCTCCGGTCCCCGGCTTCAACCACCACCACTGCCCGGGCCAGTGCGGCGATGATCCGGTTCCTGCGGGGGAAGTGATGGGGGAGAGAAGGTTCCCTGGGGAGAAACTCGGAAACCAGGAGGCCTTTCCCGGCGATCTCGTGGAAAAGGGATCGGTGAGCGGGGGGATACACCACCTGCAGCCCGGATCCCAGGACGGCCACCGTATCCCCCCCACCCTCCAGAGCCCCTCTGTGGGCCGCGCCGTCGATGCCCCTGGCCATGCCGCTCACCACCGGGATTCCTGCCCGGGCCAGGATCCGCCCCAGAGCCCTTGCCAGCCGCCGACCGATCTCCGTGGCCTTCCTGGCTCCCACCACGGCCACACCGGGTCTTGATAAGAGGGATTCACTCCCCCGGAAGAAGACCAGCGGGGGAGGGTCCGTCAGCTCCAGCAGGGCGGGAGGAAAGCTGGGGGAGGTGACGGGGCGGATGCCTATGCCTTCCTCCATCCAGCCCCGAACATCCTCCAGGGTGGTAACGTCCTGCCGGATGCGGGTCTCGTCCGCTCCCCAGAGATCTCCCTGGCCCCTGGCAGCCCGGAGGGCAGCCTCCCCGGAGCCGAAACGCTGAACCAACTTCCAGATCCCCCGGTCCCCCAACCCGGAGATCTCCTTCAGGGTCAGGAAAGACAGGATCTCCCGCATCTCCGTGTGGTCGTCGGAGACCCCTGCCGTCCACTGCGTCCGGTCCCGGACTTCATTGTCAGGAGCTTCGGCCCGAGAAGGGGACGAACGCCGGCTCACGTCCCGGTACCTTCCTTCTCCGGGGGAGCCTCCGGCACCCACCACTCTTCCTCCTCCAGTGCCTCTCCGGAGGCTTCCTCCTCCCGGAGCGTGTGGGCGTGGAGACTCTCCAGGAGGGGAGTGAGGCCCTGCCTGGCCACGGCGCTGACGAGATAGACTCCCCAGGCGTCAGGCGCCTCCAGAACCGGCGCCTCGTCCCGGGCGCCCAGGAGATCCCCTTTCGTGAGCACCACACAGTGGGGAGTCCGGGCCAGCTCCCGGGAATAGCTCCGGACCTCTTCCCGAAGCTGTTCGTACTCTCCCATGGGGTCATCCACGTCCACCGGAATGAGGAACGCCAGGGTCCGGGTCCGCTCGATGTGCCGAAGGAACTGGAGGCCGAGCCCCCTCCCCTCGTGGGCCCCCTCGATGATGCCGGGGATATCGGCCACCACAAAGGTTCGAAAGTCCGAGAGTTGGACCACGCCCAGGTTCGGGGTCAGAGTGGTGAAAGGGTAGTCGGCAACCTTGGGGTGGGCCTGGGAAATGGCGCTGAGAAGCGTAGACTTGCCGGCGTTGGGCTGACCCACCAGTCCCACATCCGCCATGAGCTTGAGCTCCAGCTCGATGCGGCGTTCCTCTCCCTCCTCTCCCGGCTCCCACCGCCGGGGGGCCTGATGGGTGGAAGTGGCGAAGCGGGCATTTCCCCTTCCCCCTCTCCCTCCCTTAGCCACCACCATCCGCTCTCCGTTCTGGAGGAGCTCTCCAAGAAGCTCCCCCGTGTCCGCGTCCCTGACCACCGTCCCCGGAGGCACCCGGATTTCGGCGTCCTCCCCGGATCGACCCGTCTTGTTGCTGCCCTCGCCGTGCTGACCCCGTTCGGCCCTGTAGTGCTGGCGGTGGGTCAGGTCCAGGAGGGTGGTTAGCTGACTGTCGGTCACCAATACCACACTTCCCCCGGCCCCACCGTCGCCACCGGCGGGCCCACCCCGCGGGACACCCTTTTCTCTCCGAAAGGCATCTGAACCGGAGCCTCCGACGCCCCCCTGGACCTGGATGACGGCTCGGTCCACGAACATGATCCCTCCCTCCTCGTTCTTCGTTTTCGTTTCTGCGCTTGCACCCGGATCCCGGTCCACGGGCGCCGAACAGGTCGATAACGGTGGTTCATGGAATTCAGGCCCGAGGGCCGTCGTCCATCCCAACGGAGCCGGATCGCCCCGGTTTCCAGCGCTGCCGGACCTCCTGCCAGACGTCCCTGACATCGGCGCACTCCTCCGGCGCCACACATCCGCAGACCATCCGTACCACC
>CAZSDD010000088.1:0-12712 GCA_964605505.1 uncultured Gemmatimonadaceae bacterium
GTGGGTGGCCATGTCGTTGATGCGATCCCTGAGCTCGTTGGCGAGGCGCTCTCCGAACTTCTTGCTCTAGCTCGCTGCCGGAGGAACTCTGGGAACCAAGATCCGAAACCGGGCCGAGGCTTCCTGAGCCTGGAGGGTCCGGGTCTGGAAGGGAAAGGCTGCCAGGGCTACCGTCACCAAGGTCAGAAGCCCGAGCCGAATCCATCCATTCATTTTCACTTCTCCCTGGAGAGGGTGCTACAAAAAGTTCTCTTTCCGGGGGTTTCCGCGGGAAGACCGAGGCGACCGTGGTAACCGCACATATCGCCGCCGACAAGAGAGCGGCCCCCCCGGAGACCGGCTCACTCTCCTCATGAAGTCCGAGAATCTACACAATGTCGGGAGATGAGGTCAACCACAGTCCCCATCTTCCTTTCCACAATTCCCCGAACCGGTTTCGATCTGTTATCTGAAAACGCTCGGACTCAATATTTATTACCAATTTCCATCAGGTAAAGATCCATCGGAGTAGGAGGGACCCCGGGGCCGGTTCCATTTCCCCGTCATTCCAATCCATCTCCCTCATGGGCCCGGATGGCCGACTCGACTTCCCGGGAGAGAGGCTTCGAACGGCCTTCTTCGTAGTCGTACATGACCATGACGGTTTCGCCGGAAGCCAACGCCTCTTCTTCCGGACCCTCCAGGAGGTACTCCATGACGAAATGTTTTCTCCGGAGACGGGAGACCCGGACGCCTACCCGCATCCGCAGGGGATAGAAGACACGGGCATGATATCGAACCCGGGCTTCAGCCAGGATGAAGTCCACATCCTCCACCTTTCCCCTTCCCACCACGTCCTTCCAGTACCGTGCTCGTCCCTCTTCGAAGTAGACCAGGACCAGAGAATGATGGGCGTGTCCTCCCACATCCAGATCCTTGAACCGGACTTCCACGGGGTGCCAGAAGGAAAAATCTTTGGGGTCAGGGCGCACGGGCCGGATCCTCTCCCATGGGATCGACGGACGGACGAAGCCGGAAGAACCTTCGGGCATTCGTCCCTTCCCGTAAAGGGGGGGGAAACGGATAACCAGAATCCGGGTGGGTGCAGATTCGTGAAGATGGAGGGGGCTTTGACCCGACTCGCCGGCCTCAGGGCCGGCAGGTTTCCGGGTCCAGGAGGGGGTCTACCTCACTCAGCCGCCCACCAACCGTATGCCGCCGGAGCCGGTGTCGATGCTGATTCTCCCTCGCCCGTCGCCCAGGACGCCCTGAATATGGTTCCGTTCAACTTTCCTGATCTCCAGAGGGATGTCCACTTCGATCCCACCGCTCCCCGTCTCCGCCTCGATCTCGGCGCCGATCCCTTCCGGGAGTCGAATCAGGACGGACCCGGACCCGGTGTCCACCACAAGCTCGTCCACGTCCTGAAGGAGACCCACTTCCACACGTCCGCTTCCCGTGTCCACGAACACCCCCGGCGCCGAGACCCCAGCCAGGGTCACGTCCCCGGAGCCCGTATCCACTTCGATTCCGGATGCTGTAACCCCCCGTGCCCTCACCCCACCGGAGCCGGTGTCCACGGTCACAAGGTCTCCTTCAACCCCCGAGATCTCCACCCCACCGGAGCCCGTATCCACGCGAAGATTGCCCCGGATACCTTCCACAACTACCTGGCCCGATCCTGTGTCCACCTCCAGGTTGCCCGTCAGGTTCCGGGCGGACACGGCTCCTGAGCCGGTGTCGATGAACAGGTCGGCCTCTACTCCCTCCGCCTCCGTTTCTCCCGCAGCCAGGAAGACGGCCATGTCCTTACCCGACGGGAGGCTGATGCGGAGATCCGCCCACGCTTCCAACCCGCGGCCCGAGCCCCGGATGTCCACTTCCTGCCCCCCTCGACCCGCACTGCCGCCGAAGGTGCCGTCATCCCGTATGCGCACCTGGGTGCGGGATCCCCGCCCCATCTCCGGGTAGACGACCCGGCCTTCCGGGTATCGGACCACCAGAGCCTCCCTTCCATCCACCCGGATCACATCCAGCGTCAACTCCCGGCCGTCGTCCCCACCTCTCATGACCTGCACGACCACCTCGTCTCCACCCCCGGCCACAATGTCAACCCGGCCGGCCAGGTTGTAGACGGCCACCTCCTGGCCTGAAAGCCGTATCTCCTCCTGGGCCCCAATGTTGGCCGGCAAGAGAACCCCGGCGAGAAGGGCCGGCAGGGTCAAGCCCAGAGCCAGACTGGTCATGCGAATTGTCCTGTTCATCGGGTTCACCTTCCTTGGGTTCACCACCTCGGATGAGATCTCAGCGTCGGCGGCGGATCTCGATATCACCGTCAAAGGTCTCCAGCATCAGGCTGCCCCCACCATCGCCCAGGGTGAAGCGGAGCGCCCGCCCCGAACGAAAGCTCTCGGCCCGAACAGGAAAATCGGAATGGAATTCCCCTGAGTAGACCAGAACAGACACGTCGAGCTCAACGGGCTCCTGGATGGAGAGGGTCAGATCTCCGTCGTGGCTTCGAAACGTGTACTCCCCTTCTCTCGAGAAGCGACCCTGGAAATCCACGTCACCGGAGGTCGTCCGGGCCTCGAGAACCATGGCGGCCATGTCCTGGAGCTCCAGGTCTCCGGAAATGGTTTCGATGCTGAGGCTTCCCGATGCTCCATCCACCGTCACGTCGTCATGACCGGTTCGGAGCCGAGCTACGCCGTGGAGCCCCCGGGCCTCGATGGAGCCCTGTACGGAGGCCGCCTCCAGACGACCCGACAGATTCCGGAAGAAGAGATCTCCATCCAGGCTCCGGACCTTCACTTCACCCTCGAGATCCCGGATATCCACCTCAAGATCCCTTCCTGACATTTCCAGGCCCATCCAGGCAGGAACCCTCAGATCGAGATCCATGGGCCGGACCCTGCCTTTCCGGTCCAGAAGCCTGAGCTCCAGGCGGTTCCCATGGCGAAGAATCTGGATCTCGGTGTCATCCAGGCGGTCTGTCCGGATCTTCAGCGCATCCTCTTCCCAGCTACTGACCGCCACAAAGCCCGAGATGTCTCCCAGGACCAATCGGTCACCGGCCGCCAGGGACACCAGGGTGTCCTGGGCCGGAGAGGGAATGGCCAGGAGGAGCGTGGACAAGATCGTGAGGAGCATGGCTCGGCCTCAACCGGCCGGGGCCACGAAGGCCGTGGCTTCCCTGAGGTAGTTGGCTTTGGTTTCCACTGCCCTGGCCAGGTGGCTTTCCAGGAACGGGTTGCCCGGGTCCTCCTCCAGAGCCCGGATCGACTCGCGTATGGCCTGATCGATGATCTGCAGGTTCTTCTCCAGGAGGCGGACGGTCACCAGATCCATCTCCCCGATGTGGGTTTCCAGGTGGCGTTCAAGGCGGGCGACCTCCCGGGCAGTCCTGTCCAGCCCCGGATCGGCCCTCCCCACCTGCTCCACCCAGACGGGCGAGTCCGGGGAAGGTCCGGGCGGAGAGCCGACCCCGGCGGGAGCGAAATGGGCGCCGGCCAGGCCCGAGGAAAAGGCCACCATGAGGACGGCCGCTGCGGCCTGGAGATAGGACACTCTGAACCCCCGGGGGTGCCGAAGCTTCGACTCTGCCTCCAACCCAGGATGGAGACGGATGACCTCGGGTTCACCGGCATTCTCCGAGACGATTCTCCGGGAGATCCCGGGCCAGAGATCCCGCTGGGGCAACCGATCCGACAGGCTCCGGGCACGGGACTGAACCTCCCGGAGATCCCGGAAAATGGACGCGCAATGAGGACACCCTTCCAGATGTTCCTCCACTTCCCGGAGCTGACCCCCGGTGAGCCCACCGTCCATGTACTCGGACAGAAGCTCCGTCCTGGGATGTCTCATCTTCCCCTCCTCACTCAATTCAGGTGCTCTCTGAGCATCATCCGAGCCCGGTGGAGTTGGGACTTGGAGGTCCCGACACTTATCCCCATCATCTCTCCGACCTCGGCGTGGGGATATCCCTGGATCTCGTACAGCACAAACACCTCTCTGGCCCCGTCGGGAAGCTTCTGGATGGCCTTCTCGAAATCCATGGCCAGACCCGGCGGGCTCTCTCGGGTTGCCACGCTCCTCAAGGCCTCATCTCCTCCCGGGATCGTTCGCTGTTGCCGCTTCTTCAGAGTCTCTCGCCGGGACAGGATGAGATTGACCGCCAGTCGATAGAGCCAGGTGCCAAAGGAAGCCTCCTGCCGGAAAGACCCGAGCTTGGACCATGCCCGGATGAACACCTCCTGGGTAAGGTCCTCGGCCCAGAGGGGTCCGGCCATGCGCAAAGCCAGTGAGAAGACTCTGGCATGATGGACACGGTACAGGCGTTCGAAGGCCTTTTCATCCCCCTTCGACGCCAGGACCACATCTGAGGCGTTCCGCACCGGTTTTCCGCTCACGCGCTATCCATGGCCGCCCACTCTCGAAAGGCTCTCCTTCTCAACTTGCTTGGACGGGCGGCAGGGCGTAAAGGTTCGAAACGCGCTGGGTTCTTGCGCCGAGGGGATGCCGGCCCCACCCTTTTTCTTTTCCGGTTTCCCCACAGTCCCGGACTCCTGGAGACTCTCATGCAGATTCTTCCCATTGATGTTACAGCCATCGTCGCGGTGGTCATGGGAATTTCCATCGTTCTGGTTCCCGTCATCGGACTCACGGCCCGGTTCGCTCTGAAACCCACCGTTGAAGCCCTCTCCCGGGTCTTCGAGAGCAAAGGAACGGAGGAGTCCGTGCAGATGCTGGAACAGCGCCTGTCCCTCATGGAACAGCAGTTGGATGCAATGGAATCTTCCCTCAGGCGCATTGAGGAGACATCCCGCTTCGATGCTCAACTTCGGGCCGAAAGTGAGCCGGCTCCGAAGGAACTCCAGGGCTGACTGCGGATGGCCCCACGCTTCTCGAGCCATTCCCCGGAGAAAGCATGATCCAACCCCCTTCCGTTCAACTCATCGCCCACCGGGGCTACAGCGCCGTGGCCCCGGAAAACACACTGGCTGCCCTGGAGGCCGCCCTGGCAGCAGGGGCGGATGCGGTGGAGTTCGATCTCCAGACCGCCGCCTGCGGTACCCCGGTCCTCTTTCACGATCCCATGCTGGGAAGAACCACCAACGGGGTAGGCCCCCTGAGACGCCGTCCCCTGGCTCACCTGAAGGCTCTTGACGCCGGAAGCTGGTTCGGCCCCGAGTTCGCCCACGAGAAGATCCCCACCCTGGAGGAGGCCCTGACCCTTCTGGAGGGCCGAGCCCAGGAGGTCCATCTGGACATCAAGGGATACAGGGAGATGGAGGACCTGGATCGAATGGCGGCGCTGGTCCTGGCCAGGAGGCCGGGGGACTCCACCGTCCTGGTGTCCTCCGACTGGGTAGTCCTCAACCGTTTCCGCCAGGTAGCTCCTGAGCTCAGGAGAAGCTACCTGGTGGAGGATCCGGACCGTTTCTCCGAGGCTGTGGATCGGGCTGTAGTGGACGAGGGCTCCATCCTCAGCGTGGCTGTGGAGCTGGCCGGCCAGCAGCCGGAGGGGCTGAGGGAAGCCAGGGAGGCGGGGGTGGAGCTGATGACCTGGACAGTGGACGACGCCGACACGGCCGATTGGGCTCTATCAGCCGGATTCCTGAGAATCGCGACAAACCAGGTGGAAGCCCTGAAGGAATGGCGGGCATCCCGCCCCTGAACGTGGCCCTCCATCCAGCCTTTTACCGGCAGGCGACCCGGGTGGGAATCTGTCCGCTTCTCAACCCTCCCTACGGGTCTCCCTTCCGACTCCGTCGACCTCGGCGGGGAGCAGGAAGCGGAAAGTGCTGCCCTTTCCCACTTCACTCTCCACCCAGATCCGGCCTCCGTGAGCCTCGACGAGCCCCCTCACGATGGAGAGTCCCAGTCCCGCCCCCCGTTTGTCCCGCCGAGCCACCTGCCAGAACCTGTCGAAGAGGCGCTCCCGATCCGTGGAAGAAATCCCGGAGCCGGTGTCGGACACCCAGAAGAGGGTCCCCCCTTCCCCGGAATCTTCTCGCCCCCCCACCTCCACCCGGCCCCCTTCCGGGGTGAACTTGAGGGCGTTGTCCAGCAGGTTGGAAAGGATCTGATACACACGATGCCGATCTCCCAATGCCTCTGATCGGGGATCCGGCCTCTGGACCGCCAACTCCACACCCTCCCTCTCCGCGGCCTCGCTGTGGTGCGTCCGGATCTCGTCCAGGAGCTCCCGGAGGTTGAAGTGGGCCGGGACCACACGGAGGACCCCGGATTCCATACGGGCCACGTCCAGAAGATCCCGGATCAGACGATTCAAACGCTCCGCAGAGCGCTTGATGGAAGCCAGGTGCTCCCGGCGCTTCTCCGGGGAAAGATCGAACTCGAGGAGGAGGCTGGCCGAGGAGAAGATGATCCCCACGGGGTTTCGCAGGTCGTGGGACACGATTCCCAGCACCTCGTCCCGGGCCTGGATGGCCTGCCGGAGATTCTCCTCGGCGGCCCTGGCTTCCCGCATGTCGGTAAAGGTCAGAACAGCACCTTTTCCCTCACCCTCCTCCCTGAGGGGCCGGAGGGAGATCTGGACCGGAACAGGCCTCCCGTCGGCTGCCCAGAGGGTGTCGTTTCTCCCTGAAATCCTTTCCCCCGTCCGGAGAGCCTTCAACACAGGACACCCTTCTCTGGGATTGGGGGCGCCGTCTGCACGGGAATGATGAAGCAACTCGTGCACGTCCCGGCCTTCCACCATCCGGGTGGGATAGCCCAGAAGCTCCGCTCCGGCCCGGTTCAGAAAGACGCACTGACCCTTCCGGTCCATGCCCAGGATCCCCTCCCCGGTGGCTTCCATGATGGCATCCACCTCTCTCCGGGCCCGGGTGGCGACCCTCCTGGCCGCTTCGGCTTCTCTCATGAGGGTAAGGACTCGCCACCCCAGAAACAGGAGAATGAGGAGGGGAACGAGAACCCCGAAGAAGACCAGGAGGCCGGTGATGCGTGCCTGGAGGGCCCGGGCTTCCGCCATCTGCCTCAGGCCCGCCTCGGTTTCTCCCCGCAGATTCTGCCGCAGGGCCCTGGTGGCGGAGAGGATCTCGTCGAACTTGGCTCTCTCGGTGGCCCAGTCCTCCAGGAAGAGGTCCCGACTCACCACCTCGTTCAGGAAGCCCTCCAGCCCTCGATGCCATGGGACGGCCAGAAGTGTAACCCGGGCGAGGGCTTCACGGGTTGAGAAGGACATGTCCTGGGTGAGGGTCCGGAGCGTGGCGAAGGCCTGGATTTCGTCCCGGTAGGCCCGTCTGTATCTCTGCCGAAAGCGCCCCTCTCCCGAGAAGACCCACGCCTCCAGGGCCGCCATCTGTCGCGTCTGAGCCAATTCGACTTCTGCGGCCAGGGCCTCGGCCGGCTGGAACACCGTCTGGATGCGGCTCTGGACCTGGGCCACCTCCCGATTCAGGTACGGGGGAACGAAGGCCAGGACCAGGAGAGCGGCCAGGACCAGGAGAATGAGGAGGAGGGTGGCGATTACGGCCCCGACACCACCCGCCCTCCCCGGGGAATCACGCCGGGAAGCGGCGGAAGCACCGGAGGCCGCCGAAGCGCCGGACACGCCTTTCTTGGCGGAGAGCGGACGGAAACGCTTGGAGGTCACAGTCAGACCTTGATGAAAATGCCCCTGCGGTAAAGAAGCCACATGAGCCCGAGCCAGAACAGGACATAGGCCAGGCCGAAAGCCAGAGATCCGTTCAGCGGGCCAGCCCATGAGGCGAAGGCATGCTGGTAGATCCAACCCTTCAGAGTGGTCTCCCCCTCACCCACCCGAAGGATCCCCAGGATCTTCGCCAGGAGCCCCGAAGCCACGAACACGGCGATGGCGTTCATTCCGTATATGATCATGGGACGGGCCCACTTCTTCCAGCCCCGCACCTCCATGATCCAGAACATGAGGCCCAGCAGAATGGAGCCCGAGCCGC
The DNA here is from genome assembly GCA_964605505.1 of uncultured Gemmatimonadaceae bacterium. Taxonomy (GTDB): domain Bacteria; phylum Gemmatimonadota; class Gemmatimonadetes; order Longimicrobiales; family Gaopeijiaceae; genus CAZSDD01. The sequence goes on from CAZSDD010000088.1 coordinate 7,923, forward strand.
CGGTGAAGAGCACATATGAACTGGTCCAGAGACCCTTGTTGATGGGAAATACCAGGCCCCACAGCCATCCCAGAAGCAATCCAGCCGCTCCTGCCGCCAGGAGGCCGCCGGACACCCGGACCCCTCGGGCCTCCCCCCGGATCCACTCTCCGGCATAGATCCCCAGGAGAGTGGTGCCAATGGCCGGAAGGGTACTCAGAAGACCCTCCGGATCCCACGTTTCCCGCCAGAGGTGGTCTCCCAGGATCAGGCGATCGAGGTAGGCCCCCAGATTCCCTTCCGGGCTGAGATCTCCGGGGCCGAAGCCGGGGACGGGCACCAGGGTCAGGAGGGCCCAGTACCCCAGGAGGAGGACCGCCAGAGTCGCGCCACGGCCCTTCCGACCCAGAACCAGGTAGGCAGAGGCCGAGGCCAGGTAGACCAGACCGATGCGCTGGAGGACACCCATGATGCGCAGGTTCAGGAGATCGAATCGGGGAAAGGCGGCCATGAAGATCCCCAGACCAAAGAGGACCAGTGAGCGGCGGAGGATGTGCCGGAAGAGTGTCCCCCGGGAGTCTCCCCTGGCCACTCTTTTGCCGAAGGAGAAGGGGATTGAAACCCCCATTATGAACAGGAAGAAGGGGAAGATGAGATCCGTGGGGGTGCACCCGTGCCACTGGGCATGAAGGAGCGGGGGGTAGACGTGGCTCCAGCTTCCGGGATTGTTCACCAGAATCATCCCGGCGATGGTGAGGCCACGGAAGGCGTCCAGGGACTCCAGGCGGCCGGCCGGGCGGGCGGACCGGGCGGTCATCGGGCGGGCAGGCCCGGGTGTCACACCGGCCCCCTTCGGGTGAGGAGCGCCTCCACCACCAGGTCCGCCACGGCGCAGATGCACCGGGGGTCGTCCAACGGAAAGGCGGGCATGGGGACCTCCAGCTCCGGATCGTCCGTAAGCAACGCCAGGGTGCGGCCCCTCTCCGGATCCCCGGCAGTGAAGAGGGGCTCGTCATGAAGGTCTCGCCGGAATACTTCGATCCTGGGCTCGGCTGACCCCTTGGCCCCTTCCGCCAGAACGATGTCCGCGTCGGACAGAAAGCGATCCACGACCTCCCTCAGTGACATCCGCTCCCGGGGCCAGCGGCCCACCACCGCGAAGTCCCGGGGGCCCGAGAGAACGGTGCGGATGGCCCCGCCCTCGTGACGGTGACGCCAGGAGTCCTTCCCGGCCTGGTCCACCTGGAATCCGTGCCCCTGCTTCACGGTCATGACCCGAAAGCCCCGACGATTCAGCTCCCCTGCCAGGGCAACCGTGAGCCCCGTCTTCCCGGCATTCTTCCTGCCGACGATGCAGAGGATGGGCGGGTAGCCCTGGGTCATGACGGGTCCGTCCATTTCCTGGAGTCCCCCCCGCCGGGGGAACCGGTTCCACTCACCCCCGGGTCCGTCCCCGCCTGCACCCCCCGGCTCAATGCATCCTCCACTTCCCTTTTCTCCTCCGGCGTGTTCACGTTTGTGAATCGCTTCGCGGCCTCTCCAGGTCCGCCCAGGGCGTCCATGGGAACCAGGGAAAACCCCACAGCGTCCAGCAACCCTCTCATGGAGCGGTGGCCGGCTGCCACAAGGGCCTCGGCAGGCTCCAGACAGGCGAGTGTGTAGGCGGCACAGAGGGGCTCCATCCCCAGAGGCCCCGGACTTGCCGGAACCACTGCGTCCTTCCCCCTGAACCCGTGCGCCAGGATCCGCCCCACGAGGCTCCTTCCCACCAGGGGAAGATCGCAGGCCAGAAGGAATGCTCCCCCGAAACCTCTGTCCCGGGCCCAGGCGAGAGCGGTGAGGAGTCCCCCCAGGGGACCCTGGCCCGGAACCAGGTCTCTCCGAGCCGGAAGGTCCAGGGCACGGATGACGCCGGGATCCCCGGCCAGCAAACCCACCTCCGAAAAGTGTGGCTGCAGCGCATCCACAGCCCACGCCGCCATGGGCCTTCCCGCCAGGGACACCAGAGCCTTGGGCTCACCGTACCGGGTGCTCTCTCCACCGGCCAGGACCGCTCCCAGCAGGTCCCCCGGGAGGGGGTCGCCCTTCACGCCCCCACCGCTTTCCAATCCCTCACCCGCTCTCCGCCGGAATAGACGTTGAAGCGCTCCGGGCGGGTGAATCCCAGGAGGGTGACGTTGAACTGCCGGGCCAGGTCCACTGCCAGGCTCGAGGGCGCCCCCACGGCCACGATCACCGGGATGCCGGCGGAGACGGCCTTCTGGATGATCTCGAAGGAGGTCCGGCCGCTCACTGCCAGAACCCGATCTTCCAGAGGCAGGGCACCCGCAAGAAAAGCCGCCCCCACCACCTTGTCCACGGCGTTGTGCCGCCCCACGTCTTCTCGAACCTGGCTCAGGGCTCCCTCCTGGTCGAAGAGCCCCGCAGCATGGAGGCCGCCGGTGCGCTGAAACGCGTGTTGGCCACCCAGGAGACGGTGGGGAAGATCCGCCAGCACGGAAGCTTCCAGATTCAGCCCGCCTCGGAGGAGGGGCTCACACCCTCTGGTCTCGATCGCCTCCAGGGAGGCTTTTCCGCAGACACCGCAGCTCGAAGAGGTATAGAAGTTCCGTGAGAGGAGGCCCTCCTCCAGGATCACCCCGGACCTGAGGCGAACGGTGACGATATTGTATTCCTGTGTCCCCCCGTCCCGGCAATATGTGACTTCCCGGATCTGGTCCCGAACCCGAACGATGCCTTCGGAGAAGAGGAACCCGGCGGCGAGCTCGAAGTCGTGGTCCGGCGTCCGCATGGTCACGGCCACGCTTCGGGTCTCCCACCCACCGGCACCCCGGTGTTCCACCCTCACTTCCATGGGCTCTTCCACGGCCACCGGGTCCCGAAGAGACTCCCGGGCACCGGGCTCCATCCGTTCCATCGGGATGCTCGCGATGGCTCTTCCTGGCGAAATCAGATCGTGCTCCTCTCCCTCTGCCTCCGGCTCGGGTAAGCCGCCTCCATCCCCCGGTACGAGCCCTCCCGGACCTCAGAAGACTCCTTTCCGCTCCGGGAAGATAGGTGGACCAGGCGGTGGATGAAAACGCCGGCAGGGATCCGGCGCCGACACCGGGACCGATGGCGTTGCCGGGGGGTCGGTCCCGTCCGGGTTCTCTGAAGCCGGCGCCCCTGCGGACATCGGAAGTAGCCACCGGTAAAGGGCGAAGGTAGACTGTGAGAGAGAAACCCGAGTCGATTCTCACAGGAAGCACACCCCGGGCCGAATCATGCGCACCCTCTCCAGTCATTTCCGTCCTCTTCAGGCACCCTTCGAAGTCCGCCACGGTCGGGCCCGGGGAATCCTACCGGTATTCCTCTTTATCCTCCTCTCGCTCCCTTTCCTGGCCGCCTGCTCGGACTCCGGCGGATCGGGGCCGGACGTTTCGAGAGAACCCAGCGTCCTCAACGTCCTGGAAGGGGACGGGATCCAGGCGCCGGCGGGAACGGTGCTCCCCCAGGGGCCCTCGGTCCAGCTCCTGGATGGTGAGGGCGATCCGGTCGTGGGGGCCTCGGTCCAGTTTCAGGTCGTGGAGGGAGGCGGTGAGGTAGTCGAAACCAGCGTCCGGACCGACGGTCTGGGCCGGGCCACCGGAATCTGGATCCTGGGTCGGGGGGCCGGTACGACCCAGCGCCTCCGGGCTTCCCACGGGGATCTCTCAGCGGAGCTCACGGCTCAGGGCGTCGCCCCTGCGACAGGCCAGACCTACCAGGGCAGGCAGGGCTACGTGGACTACCTTCCGGGGGACCTCCCCCTGGTCCTGACGGCTCCCCACGGTGGAAGTCTGGAGCCGGCGGACATTCCCAACCGGGGGTACGGCACAACGGTCCAGGATCGGAATACCAGAGAGCTTTCCCTGGCCATCCGGGAAGCCGTCTTCGCCGGGACCGGCGGATACCCCCACGTGATCATCTCCAATCTCCACCGCCGAAAGCTGGACCCGAACCGGGAGATCGTGGAAGCGGCCCAGGGCAACCCCGACGCCGAGCGGGCCTGGTGGGAATTTCAGATCTTCGCCGACGAAGCCGGAGACCTGGTGACCGACGCCTTCGGCGAAGGCCTTCATCTGGACATCCACGGCCACGGCCATGACATCGCCCGGGTGGAGATCGGCTACCTCCTCTCCCGGAGTGACCTGGCCCTCGGCGACGAGGCCCTCTCGGGCACCAGCTACGTGAGCAAGTCCAGCATCCGGTCCCTGGCCTCGAAACCGGGGATCGACCTTGCCTCACTGGTGAGGGGAACCCATGCCCTGGGAACTCTCATGGAGGACCGCGCAGCTCCGGCCGTCCCCTCTCTGAATCAACCCAACCCCGGGCAGGACGACTACTTCACCGGGGGATACAATACCGTCCGCCACGGATCCCGGGACGGGGGAGCCATCGACGCCATCCAGCTGGAGCATCACTTTCCCGGGCTTCGGGACGAGGCTTCGAACCGGGAGCGCTACGCGGAGGCGTTGGCGAGGATCCTGGTGGACTATTTCCAGGCCCACTACGACGTCGAGCTGGCGCCCCGTCCGGATCCGGCAGCGAAATCCGGAAACTGAAAATCCTTGAGCGGGTCCCCTCAAGGATGAATGTTGGGAGGTACAGACAGGAAACCCTGCTCGTCATCCCCTCCCCTCCACCAGGTGAGGGGTGAAGATAGTCCCGGGAGCCGGGAGAAATCCTCCCGCCCGGCCCGGTCCGCGCACAAAGGAGGCTCCCATGGCGTGCGCCAAGCTGCAGGAGTACCTGGATTCCAACCGCGTGAAGTACGTCTCCATCAAACACTC
>CAZSDD010000089.1:0-12069 GCA_964605505.1 uncultured Gemmatimonadaceae bacterium
GGGGCTCCAGGGGTGATCTGAACCCCCCCGGCGGACCGGTCCAGCGCCGCTTCCAGGGGGTGGATGTAGAGGCCGTCCAGGGAGAGGGTGTCCATGGCCTGGGTTCCTCCCAGATCACCGATGTCCGCGAACTCACCGCCCTCCTGCAGGAGCGGCTTGTCGAAGCTCACCAGAAAGTCGGCCCTGAAGTCCGGGATGCCCGGAATCACCACCGTGCCTCCCGGAACCAGGAGGTCCCCGATACGCCGCCCGTTGGGAGGCAGGCTCTGGTAGAGATCCCGGCCCACGCCGTCGTAGCTTCCGGTGGCGATGGACTCCAGGGCCGCCAGGAGCCCCACGAAGTTGGTCTTCCGGAGATACTGCTTCTGGGGGTCATCGGCCCAGCCCCCGGATTCCACCAGAATCGTTCCGGTTCCCCACTGCGTGATGAGGTCCCCGAAGGCCCGGGGGTTGAAGGTGTCGTCGTACTTGGCCATGTGGCCTCCCACCAGGGGATCCATGGCCTGGATCATGACGCCCATGACCTCCATGGCCCGGTGCCTGTCCTGATTGATCTCCCGGCTGGCGTCATAGGGCGGGGAAAGGAGCGCGATGGCCACGCCCCGATCCGTTCCACCCACCCGGGTGCCGATGCCCTGGTCGTGGAGATTGAAGCCGAAGTCCGGCTCCACGGCATCCCGGACGGCTTTCAGGACCGTTCCCTCGGGGGTAGCGAGCCTCCGGGCGTCCCGGTTGATGTCGATACCCTGGGCGTTCCGTCGCTGGAATCGGCGGGCCCCGTCGGGATTCAGCATGGGAAGGGTGTGGACCGTAGCGCCCGCCATGATGGTCCGGACCAGGGGATGGTCCGGTCGCGTGGCCACCAGACTGAAGATATCGGCCAGAGACATGCTGGCGGTGCTCTCGTCCCCGTGCATCTGGGACCAGAGGAAGACGGAAACGGGCCCGTGGCCGAAGGTCACGGTCCGAAGGGGACGGCCCTCGGCGCTCTCGCCCACCGTCGACATCCGGAACGCCTCCGAGCGTGCCAGCAGGGGCATCACGACCCCCCAATAGGTCTCCTGGTCGAACCGCCGATCCTCCAATCCGTCCACCCGGACCTGGTCGAAGAGGCTCAGGAGCATGTCGGTGGTGTGGCCCGGGAGAGTGGGAACGGGTGCCGGTGAGGGTGTCGGAGGTCCGCCTCCGCACCCGGCCAGGACGGCGGCCACGAGGACGGCGGGGAGAAAGGATGTTCGGACCCCTTTGCCCGGGAGCCGGAAATAATGGGGAGCTTCTTCGGAGGTCATGTCCGTCGCTCTACGTTTCGAGGTGAGTCGCTCTCTTCTGCGGAATGGTTCGGGGTGGCTGGCCCCTTGCTATCGTTCAAGGGTCGAGTCGCCTTGGCTCAGGGAAGATAGATAAGGTAGGGGGCGCGGGTCTCCTGAAAGGCCTCCAATTCCCTGGCCCATCCCTCCCGAAGACGGTCCAGGGGGCTTCCCCGCTCGATCCCCTTCCGAAGATCGTCCGTACCGGCCAGACGGTCGAAGTGCCCGGCACGCCATTCCCACTTCGCTCCGGCCAATCGCCGGGTCTCCAGGAGAAGGGCCAGGGCTGTGACGGTAGGATCGTAATCCCGGGAGGATGCTGTCAGAGCCACTCCTTGGACGCTTTCCCCGTCGAACTTCCGGTCCCCGGGGTTCCGGGGCAAAAAACTCACTGCCTCGAAGCCTACTCCCGGGAGATCGTATGCTTCCAGTGCCTCCACCAGCGCTTCCCCCTCCAGCCACGGTGCCCCCAGTAGCTGGAAAGCCCGTTCCGTTCCCCTTCCCACGGAAATGTTGGTGCCTTCAAAGAGACAGGTGCCGGGGTAGTGGAGGGCGCTTTCCACGGAGGGCATGTTGGGGGAGGGCGGCACCCAGGGCAGCCCCGTCTCGGAAAAGGTCATCTCCCGCCTCCACCCCGCCACAGGCACCACGTGGAGCTCCACCTCCACCCCGAACTCTCCCACGAAGAGCCTGGCCAACTCCCCGGGAGTCATGCCGTGGCGCATCGGAATGGGAAACATGCCCACGAAGGTGCTGAATTCCGGCTCCAGGACGTTCCCCTGCACGGCCACTCCCCCGATGGGATTCGGGCGATCCAGGACCACGAAGGGGATTCCCGCCTCTCCGGCCGCCGCCATGGCCAGCGCCATGGTGGAGACGTAGGTGTAGTAGCGGGCCCCAACGTCCTGGATGTCGAATAGCACGACGTCCAGCCCCTCCAGCATTTCCGGTGTCGGCGCCCGGGTTTCCCCGTAGAGGGAGTGAATGGGAAGACCGGTAGCGGCATCCCGGCCGCTCTCCACCGAATCGCCTCCTCGCTCCGTCCCCCGGATGCCGTGCTCCGGGGAGAAGAGGCTCACCAGCTCCACCTCCCGGGCATCCATGATGCGGTCGATGCTGGGCCTGCCCAGGGCGTCGATTCCGGTGTGGTTGGTGATGAGGCCCGCCCGGCGGCCCCGGACCAGGTGGATGGAATCAGAGAGCAGGACATCCACTCCCGGCAGGACCGTGACTTCCTCCATCAGGCCTTCTCCCAACGCCTCATCCCCACCGCCGGACCCTTCTGGTGGGGGCCCGGAGGCCGAGCAACCCGGGACCGCCAGGAGGAGTGCGGCAAGGAGGGAGGATTGTGGTGCCCTTTTCAGCCTCATAACTTCTCTTTCGATAAACGTTGCAGGATTCCCCGGGGGGAACGTCCCGAGCCATGGGGCAACTTGAAATCACGACCCTGGGCCCGTCAACGTGGGCTTACGTTCTCCATTCCCCCGAACCTGCTGATCCTCTGCCCATGCGTCGTTCTTCTCTCGTTTCCAGGAGCCCAGCTCCCTGGCTCCTGTCGGTCATGACGCTTTTCCTCCAGAGCTGCTCCGTGGGAGGCTCCGGGACGGAGTCGCCGCCCGGAATCTCGCCTCCGGGGGAACTCCCGGATGCGGAAGAGCCGCAGACCCTCCCGGATTCTCTGGAGGAGGCCGGGGCAGGCGAGCCGGCCGTCGCCGAGTCGTATGAGATGCCACGGGCCCCATGGCCGGTTTCGGTGCTGGAAACCCTGACACTCAGGGAGAAGGCCGCACAGCTGATGATGCCCTGGGTCCTTTCGGACTTCTCCCCGGAGGGGTCGCCGGGTCATCGGCGGATCGTGGAGCTGGTGGAAGGGCAGGGGGTGGGGGGCGTCATCGTGTCCCTTGGAACGCCGACAGAAGCTGCCGCCAAGATCAACGAGCTTCAGAGGCGGGCCAGGCTCCCGCTCCTGGTGGCGGCGGATCTGGAGCGGGGGGCGGGATTCCGGTTCAGGGGGGCCGTGTACCTTCCGGGAGCCACCTCCCTGGGAGGCGCCACCGAGTTTCCCTCCCTCATGGCCGTTGGAGCCACGGGTGACGAGTACCTGGCCCGGGAGATGGGCCGGATCACGGCCCGTGAGGCCAGGGCCCTGGGCATCCACACGCCCTTCGCCCCCGTCCTGGACGTGAACAACAACCCGGGGAATCCCATCATCAACGTCCGCTCCCTGGGAGAGGATCCCCGGGAGGTGGCCCGTCTGGGTCGCGCCTTCGTCCAGGGGGTCCAGGAGGAGGGCCTCATCGCCACGGGCAAGCACTTTCCGGGTCACGGCGACACGGAAACGGATTCCCACCTGGCCCTCCCCGTCATCTGGGCGGACCGGGAGCGGCTGGATTCCATGGAGCTTCTGCCCTTCCGGGCGGCCATCGAGGCGGGGATGGGCGGCATCATGACGGCCCATATCACGATTCCCGTCCTGAACGGAGGTCACGATCTTCCCGCCACCCTCTCCACCTCCGTCCTCACGGATCTCCTGAGGAAGGACATGGGTTTCGAGGGGCTGGTCTTCACCGACGCCATGGACATGCTGGCCATTGACCGCCGGTTCGGCCGGAAGGAGGCCACGGTGAGGGCCATCGAGGCCGGGGCCGACATCATCCTCATGCCTCCCGATGTAGAGGCTGCGATCCAGGCTCTCGTGGAGAGCGTGGAAGAAGGGCGCCTCTCCGAGGAGCGGCTGGACCGATCGGTCCTGAAGCTCTTGAGGACGAAGGAGAGCCTGGGGCTGGACCGGAACCGTCAGGTACCGCTGGAGGAGGTGGGGCGGTCTGTGGGGATCCCGGCCCATGAGGCGGTGGCCCAGGAAGTGGCGGACCGCTCCATGACCCTCCTTCGGAACGACAGGAACCTCCTTCCCCTACTGGGCACCCGGACCGCCCGGGTGCTCTCGGTGACCTTCCGGCGGCCTTCGGACCTGCTGGCCGGGCGTTTCCTGAACGCGGGGCTGAGGGCACGCTATCCCCGGCTGGTGACGGCGGAATTGGACGGGAACACCCCCCTGGAGGTCTACGACGCCCTCCTGGGACGGGCCGGGAATTCGAACCTGGTGGTGGTGTCCCTCCACGTCCCGGTGTTGACGGCCTCCGGAACGGTGGCCATCCCGGAGAGGATGGTGGACTTCCTTCAGGAGCTGGGAAATTCCGGGACCCCCCATGTGGTCATTTCCTTCGGAAACCCGTACCTCATATCCGAATTCCCCGGCATTCAGGCCTATCTCCTGGCCTGGCACGGGACGGCGGTGAGCCAGCGGGCGGCGGCCAGGGCTCTTTTCGGGGAGATCCCCATCCTGGGCCGCACGCCCACACAGATTCCTCCGTTCTTCCGGATCGGGGACGGGATTCAGCTACCTTCCAGGAATCCAGCCCGTGACTTCTGACATCTGCAGGGCCCGCCGCTTCGTGGGCCGGATCCGGTTCCCGGTTTCCCTGTCCGCTCTGTTCCTTCTCTTCTGGACCGCCGGCTGTGCTCCCGGCCCCGGCACCCAGGCCCCGCCCGGTCGCCCGCCGGTTCTGACCCTGGATCTCGGCTCGGAGGGGCGGGTCTGGGTGGAGGAAACCCTTTCCTCTCTGACTCTCCGGGAGGCCATCGGGCAGCTCATCATTCCCTGGATGCCCGGGGCCTACACCTCCACCACCGGGCCTGAATTCCGGGAATATGCCCGGTTCGTGGAGGAAGCCGGCATCGGGGGACTCTCCATTTCCATCGGTCTTCCCCATTCCTACGGGGCCAAGCTGAACGCCCTCCAGAGCCGGGCCAGGGTGCCCCTTCTGGTGACCTCCGATTTCGAGAACGGGGGCCCCGGGATGCGCATCAACCACAGCTATGCCCTTCCCACCCTCCTTCCCCAGGGCGGAGGGACGTCCCTTCCCCCGACCATGGCCTTCGGGGCCATCGGAGAGGAGTTCTTTGCCAGGGAATACGGCCGCATCACCGCCCGGGAAGCCCGGGCGGTGGGAGTCCATCTGAACTTCGCGCCGGTCCTGGATGTGAATTCCAATCCCCTGAATCCCATCATCAATACCCGTTCCTTCGGGGAAGACCCCGAGGCCGTGGCCCGGCTGGGGGTGGCCTATATCGAAGGGGCCCACCAGGGGGGGGTCCTTGCCACCGCCAAGCACTTTCCGGGACACGGTGACACCCGGACGGACTCCCATATCGAGCTTCCCGTGGTGGGTGCGGACATGGGCCGCCTGGAGGCCCTCGAGCTCGTCCCCTTCCGCCGGGCCGTGGATGCCGGTGTGGACGCCGTCATGACGGCCCACGTGGCGGTGCCGGGCATCCTGGGGCCCGCCGGGCCCCCGGCTACCCTCTCTCCCTTCTTCCTCACGGAGCTCCTGCGGGAAGACATGGGGTTTGATGGGCTGGTCCTCACGGACGCCCTTAGAATGGGCGCCATCTCGAACGGCTACGGCGTGGGGGAGTCGGCGGTCCTTGCCCTGGAGGCCGGCACCGACATCCTCCTGGCGCCGGGGGACATCTGGAGCACTCTGGACGCCGTGGAGGCCGCCGTGGTGTCCGGCCGCATCACCAGGGAGCGCCTGGACGCGTCGGTGCGGCGGGTCCTGGAGACGAAGGCCAGAGTGGGCCTCCACCGGAACCGGCAGGTGAGCCTGGAACACATCGGGGAGGTGGTGGGATCAGGGGAACACCTGGCTTTCGCCGACGAGGCGGCGGCCCGGTCCATGACTCTCCCCAGGGACATGGACGGTCTGATCCCGGTGAACCCTCTCGAGACCCGCAGCGTTCTTCACGTGGTCTACGCCAGGGAAGCGGACCTTGCGGCGGGGCGAGAGATGGACGCGGTGCTGGGGGAATACTTTCCGGCGGTCCGGACCCGACGCGTGACGGAAGGGAGCCAGGCTGCGGCGTACCGGGAGTTGGAGTGGGAGGGGGGTGCCGCCGAACTGGTGGTGGTGAGCGCCTTCGTACCTCCCAGGTCCGGGGCCGGTGAGGTGGCTGTGCCCGACCTCCTGACCCGTTTCGTGGAGGTGATCCAGCGCCGTCGTCCCACCGTCCTGGTCTCGTTCGGCAACCCCTATCTCCTGTCTTCATTCCCGGAGCTGGGCACCTACCTGGTGGCCTGGGGTTCCCGGGAGGTTTCCCAGCGGGCCGCCGGCCTGGCACTGGTAGGGGAGAACGGCATCACCGGAACCCTGCCCATCAGCCTTCCTCCCTTCCATGCCCTGGGGGAGGGTCTGGTTCGAAGGCCGGTGGCCGACGTTCCCCGGTTGGGCTCGGGAGCGGATCAGCTCCTGGAGGTGGGGATCCTTCGCTCCGGAAAAGGAGGACCGGATTCCGCCGCCACAGGTCCCGGGGTGGATCCTCTCGAGACCACGCGGGCCGGCGCCGTGGCCAATTGCGCCGGCCGTCCGGAGATCTCCTCCTGGGCCGGGATTTGCCGCGACATCGGAGGAGTGGTGGTTTCCCCTCTGGAGGTGGACCCGGCTCTCGTGGGGATGGATCGCCGGGCTCTGGCGGCCCTGGATTCCATCCTCCTGCGCGCTGTGGCCGACTCGGTTTCCCCGGGTCTGGCCGTCGCCGTGGGCCGCCACGGAAGGCTGGTCCGCCTCAGGGGGTTCGGGGTCCTGGATTGGGCCGGCGACGCTCCCCCCGCCACTCCGGCCTCCATCTGGGACATGGCCTCCGTCACCAAGGTCACCACCACCGCCACCGCCGCCATGATCCTGGCCGAAGCCGGCAAGCTGGATCTGGACGCCCCGGTAGTATCCTATCTGCCCTGGTGGGATGCGGGGGATCCGCGAAAGGGTGAGGTGACGGTCCGGCAGCTCCTCCTGCACCGGGCCGGCCTCCCCCCCTTCATCAAGTTCTTCGAGTTCGCCGAGGGAAGGACCGCCTTCCAGGAGGCCATCGGCGACCTCACCCTCCGCTATACCCCGGGGGACTCCACGGTCTACTCGGACATCGGCATGATGACCACCGCATTCATCGTGGAAGAAATCACCGGTCTTCCCCTGGAGGAATTCATGGCCCGGCGGGTCTGGGAACCTCTGGGGATGCAGGACACGGGCTTCAACCCGGACCCGGGCCTCCGCCCCCGCATCGCTCCCACGGAGGTGGACGATTATTACCGTTTCACCCACGTGCACGGCCTGGTCCATGACGAGAACGCCTTCGCCCTGGGAGGAGTGGCGGGGCACGCCGGGCTCTTCTCCTCAGCCCGGGACCTGGCGGTTCTGGCCCAGACCCTCCTGGCCGGAGGCCGGATTTCCGCTTGCCCCGGGGCCAACACCGCCGGCGTCCCCTGCTCGGCGCCTCGTCCCGGACCCGTGCGCATCGCCGCTCCCACCAGCGTGGAGCTCTTCACCCGCCGTCATGACGAGACGGCGTCCCGCGCCCTGGGCTGGGACACGCCCTCGGAAGGGGCCTCCAGTGGGGATTATCTCACCCCTGGGGCCTTCGGTCACACGGGATTCACCGGAACTTCCTTCTGGGTGGACCCGGAGCTGGACCTCTTCGTGGTTCTCCTCACGTCCCGGACCAATCCCACCCGGGAAAACGGGAAACACGTGCCTCTGCGACGAGCCGTCCACGACGCCACGGCCACGGCCATCACGGATCGTTCGGTCTTCAGGCGTGAATGGCGGAACCCCCGTCCCTGAACGGAGTCGGAGCCAATGCTTCACAGCAAGGAGCGAGTGCCGGTGGTGGTCACCGAGAGCCATGACGATATGGCCTGGGCCGTGGCCGAGCGCATCGCCGCCATCATCCGGGACAGGAACGCCCGGGGCGAGAATGCCATACTCGGCCTGGCCACCGGCTCCACGCCCATCGGCGTCTACAGGAATCTGATTCGTCTTCACAGAGACGAAGGGCTCGACTTTTCCCGGGTCGTGACCTTCAACCTGGATGAGTACTACCCCATGGACCCGGAGAGCCAGCACAGCTACGTCCGGTACATGTGGGAGAACTTCTTCAGCGAGATCAACATCCAGAAGGAGAACGTTCACATCCCCGACGGCACCGTGCCCCGTGACCTCCTGGACCGGTACTGTGCCGAGTATGAGGAGAAGATCAGGGCCGCCGGGGGCATCGACTTCCAGCTCCTGGGTGTGGGGCGCAGCGGGCACGTGGGCTTCAACGAGCCCGGTTCTCCCCGGGACTCCCGGACCCGCCTCGTCTTCCTGGACACCATCACCCGGGCCGACGCCGCCTCGGACTTCTTCGGGGAGGAGAACGTTCCCCTGGAGGCCATCACCATGGGGGTGGCCTCCATCATGGATGCCCACGAAGTGGTCCTCATGGCCACCGGAGAGCACAAGGCGCCGGTGGTGAAACGGGCAGTGGAGGGGGAGGTCCATCCCGATGTCGCCGCCACCTATCTCCAGCAGCACCCCAATGCCACCATCTTCCTGGACCCTGCCGCCTCCGCTCACCTCACCCGGGTGGCTACCCCCTGGCTACTGGCGGAGGTGGAGTGGACTCCGGAGCTGGAGAGGGAAGCGGTCATCTGGCTCAGCCAGAGGGTGGGCTGCTCCATCCTCCGCCTCTCCACCCGGGACTACCGGGACCACCACCTGAGCTCCCTGGTGGCCCGCTACGGGTCGGCGGGCCCCCTGAACGGCGAGGTCTTCAACAGCCTCATCGCCAAGATCCGGGGAAAGAGCAAGCTTCCCACCGGTAAGAAGGTCCTGGTCTTTTCTCCCCATCCCGATGATGACGTGATCTCCATGGGGGGCATGCTCAGGAAGCTGGTGGAGAACCGGAACCAGGTGACGGTGGCCTACCAGACCTCCGGCAACATCGCCGTTTTCGACCACGAGGTCCGGCGATATCTGGATTTCGTGGAGCGGGGGGAGGCGGTGCTGGGGGGAGACACCGACGACATCAGGGGAAAGATCCGGCGCATTCGGGAGGCTCTGGCCGAAAAGCGGCCGGGACAGGTGGACATTCCGGAGGTGCAGTCCCTGAAGCGGGTGATCCGGGAGACCGAGGCCGTGAGCGCCCTGGAGAGCGTAGGGCTGACTGCGGGGAATGCCCGCTTTCTGAACCTTCCCTTCTATCAGACCGGAAAGGTCAGGAAGGATCCCATTTCCCGGGAGGACGTGGACATCCTCCATAGGACCCTGGAGGAGATCCAGCCCCGCATGGTCTTTGCCGCCGGTGACCTCTCGGATCCCCACGGCACTCACCGCATGTGCCTGGAGGCGGTGGAAAAGGCCATGGCCGGGTATTCAGGACCGGCCCCGGACCTGTGGCTCTATCGCGGAGCCTGGCAGGAGTGGCCCGTCTCCGAAGCCGACGTTCTGGTCCCCCTGAGCGAGGGAGAGCTGAAGCAGAAGATCATGGCCATCTTCAAGCACCAGTCCCAGAAAGACAAGGCGCCCTTCCCGGGCTCCGACGAGCGGGAATTCTGGCAGCGGACGGAAGCGAGGAACCGCGAGACGGCGGATGTCCTGGCCCGCCTGGGACTCCCGGCCTACTACGCCATGGAGGCCTACGTGGTCAGGAGGGAAGGGAAGCGGGTGGAGAATCCGGTGGTGCCCACGGCCAGCCTGGGAGGCAACGGTTGAATCCCTTTACCCCTCTGGACCTGGCCGTTCTTCTGCTCTATCTGGCCGGCGTCACGGCCTGGGGGGGGTGGCTGGGCCGTAACCAGACCAGCGGAACGGACTACTTTTTGGGGAACCGGGAGCTACCCTGGGGAGCCGTAATGCTCTCAGTGGTGGCCACCGAGACCAGCACGCTGACCTTTCTCAGCATCCCAGGAGTGGCCTACCTGGGAACCTTGACCTTTCTTCAGCTCACCTTCGGATACCTGGCCGGGCGGATCGCGGTCTCGCTTCTCCTTCTGCCGGCCTACTTTCGCGGAGAGCTCACCACGGCCTACGCCCTGCTGGAGGGGCGGTTCGGTATCGAAACCCGGCGGTTTACCTCGGGAATCTTCATGCTTACCCGCCTGCTGGCGGACTCGGTGCGGCTCTTCGCTACGGCCATCCCACTGGCTCTGGTCACGGGGTGGCCCTATCCCGTCTCCATCGCCGTCATCGGCTTCCTGACCCTTCTCTACACCTATTTCGGGGGCATCAAGGCGGTGGTCTGGGTGGACGCCCTTCAGATGGGGCTGTACCTGGTGGGGGCCCTGGTGGCGGCGGTGGTTCTCCAGTCCCTGGTTCCGGGGGGGTGGGCGGAGATCCTGGCTCGATCCGCGGAAGCCGGGAAGCTCCAGGTCCTGGATTGGTCCCTGGACCCGGCTGTTCCGTACACCGTCTGGGCCGGGGTCCTGGGTGGCGGGTTCCTCACCATGGCGTCCCATGGAACGGATCAGCTCATCGTTCAGCGGCTCCTGACCTGCAAGGATCTCCGGGCGTCCCAGAAGGCCCTGGTGGGGAGCGCCCTGGGCGTCATGGTCCAGTTCGTCATCTTCCTCCTGGTGGGATTGGGTCTCTGGGTATTCTACCGGGGACAGCCGTTTGCCCGCTCGGACGAGATCTTCCCCCTCTTCATCGTCCAGGAGCTTCCCCCGGGGATCACCGGTCTCCTCATCGCCGGGATCTTCGCTTCCGCAATGTCTTCCCTCTCCTCCTCCATCAACTCCCTGGCCTCGGCCTCCGCCTATGACTTCTGGGCCCCCCTGGCGGGGGCCACGGAAGACGAGGGTCGGATCTTCCGGGCCGGAAGGAGCTTCACCCTGGTCTGGGCCGCCCTCCTCATCGGCGGCGCCATCGTGTTCATTCCCCTGAGCCGTGAAACCAGCGCCGTGGAGGTGGCCCTGGGTATCGCCTCGGTGGTATACGGAGGGCTTCTCGGGGCTTTCGGCCTGGGGGTCCTGGTGGAAAGAGCCGACCAGCGGAGCGCTATCCTGGGCATGCTGGCGGGGATCGGCACGGTCACCACCGTCTGGCTCACCATTCCTGACCAGGTCGCGTGGCCATGGTTCACCCCCCTCGGCACCGGTGTCACCTTCCTGGTGGGCTGGGCCGTCGGGCGGAGGAAGGGGTCCCCGTGACGGGGGGAGGCTCTGCTCACGGTTTCGTCGTGGGGGTGGACGGGGGCGGAACCGGCTCCCGGGCCATGGTCATGGCGCCGGACGGCCGGGAGGTGGCCACGGCCCACGGGCCGCCGGCCCTGGTGGACCCCACCGATCCCGGGGCTGCCTCCATGGCCATCGCCGAGACGATTCGCTCGGCGGCCGAAGCCGCCGGCATTCCACTCCCGGTGGGAGCCCTGTGGGCCGGGCTGGCCGGCGCCGGCCGGAGTGGAGCCCGGGAGGCGGTGGAGATCGCCCTTCGATCCATGAACCTGGCCGAAGTGGTCCAGGTGGGGATGGATGTGGAGGGTGCCCATACCGATGCCTTCGGGGCCGGCCCGGGTGTCCTCATGGTGCTGGGCACGGGCTCCATGGTCTGGGGCAGGGACCCGGAAGGCAGGGAGCTCAGGGTAGGGGGTTGGGGAGGACTCCTGGGAGACGAGGGGAGCGGGTACTGGTTCGGCCTCCAGGGGCTCCGGGCCATGGTCCGGGCCAGCGACGGCCGTAGCCACGCCACCACCCTGGGTTCCTCCCTCCTTTCGGCTCTTCATCTTTCCGATGCCCGGGAGCTCATTCCCTGGATTGCCGCTGCGTCGAAGAGGGAAGTGGCGGCCCTGGCTCCCCTGGTTCTGGAGGCCGCGGAGGAGGGAGACGTTCCCGCCGGGGCCATCCTGGATGAGAGTCGAAAAGAGCTTCGGGCTCACCTGGAGGTGGTCC
>CAZSDD010000090.1:0-3618 GCA_964605505.1 uncultured Gemmatimonadaceae bacterium
ATCCTCCTCGAACCGGGCCAACTCCAGCTTCCCTTGGGCTCGGTCCTCTTCCGCGATGGCGATCTCCAGGGATCCTCCCGTGGAGAAGATCTTGATGTGCATGAGCGAATAATTACATCGGGAGCCAACGCCTGGCCACAGATTGGGTGCTGCGGGCCGGAATCTCCGAGTAGACCGGACCCGGGGACCGGGAACCGGACCAGGTAGCCGTGGCGGCGGTTCCTGCCTTCACGGCCAGGACTGGCACCCACAAAAAGGAGCCGCCCCGATCTCTCGGGACGGCCCCTTCGATTATTGCTCAGTGGCTCGGCGTTACGAGACCTGAACGACGTTCTCCGCCGCGGGACCCTTGGTCCCCTCAACGATGTCAAACTCCACCTCGGCACCCTCGGCAAGGGTCTTGAAACCCTCAGCCTGGATGGCGCTGTGATGGACGAAGCAATCTCTGCTTCCGTCGGCCGGGGTGATGAATCCAAACCCCTTCTGATCGTTGAACCACTTCACAGTTCCCTTGGTACGCATCATGCGCTTCCTTTTTGTTCGATGGTCGGAGTGCGGATGATCCGTACCTACCGACTACCTTTGTTCACGCGATTCACTCCGCGCTGAGTTCGTGACCAACCAGGCCACTTGTGTGAAAAAAGCGGTGGCCTTCCGATGAAGACCGCCGCCTTCACTTCGAAAACCTGTCCCCGGGACCCGCCCGGGTTGGCCATATCTTCGTAGAAACGGGCTTTCCCGTCAAGAGTAGGGAAACTGCCGGGAAAAACCGGCGGTCCTGCCAGGACCACCACTTCAGAAGCCCCGGAGCCGGATCGGAGGTGGAGGCCGCATATATGTCACACCGGAAGACGTACAGGACCCACCCCCGGAATGGCATGCAGAGGATCATTCGGGTTCATCCGGTCCACCCTTCAGTCTCCGGGAGGAATTGGTTCCCCAGGCAGCCATCTCAGCCACAGCCAGGGTCAACTCTGCCGTGAACTCCTCCGCAAGCATCCG
This sequence comes from uncultured Gemmatimonadaceae bacterium, assembly GCA_964605505.1. Taxonomy (GTDB): domain Bacteria; phylum Gemmatimonadota; class Gemmatimonadetes; order Longimicrobiales; family Gaopeijiaceae; genus CAZSDD01. The sequence continues at coordinate 1,003 of CAZSDD010000090.1, forward strand.
GTCGGATCGTCTCAGCCGCACCACCATTTTCGCCGGATGGCCCAGCCGGAGCCCTCCCTCACCTGCAACCTCGTCGAAGGCCTGAAGATCTGCAGCAGTCAGGACCATCTGAGGCCCCCTCCAGAACTCCCACCAGCGGTTTCGGACGAATGCCGTGGCTACCGCATCCAGGGGAACCACCACTTCCCTGACCGGCTCCATGTCCTCATCCGTCTTGATGGCCACCGAAGTGTAGCGCTCGGTCTTTCTGGCCAGACGCCACTGTACGATGATTCGGTCACCCTCCAGCCGCAGAAGACCGTGGGCCGTCTCGGTGGTGGAGGAAACGCTGGTAGCGGAGAATTCGTCCTTGCTTCGACGGATCGTGAAGGGAACTGCGGCCATTCGGGGCATGGCCGTCACCCGATCCCCATCCAACGCCCGATCCCGTATCCCGCCGTACACACCGCAGTGGAAAGCACCGTCCCCCAGATCATGTCCACCACTACCACCAGAAGAGGAAAGTCCTTGAATAGTGCGGCGCAGGTCAGGTCGAAAGTGGCGTAGGCGAAGAATCCCAGGAAACCGCCCAGAACCAGGGCCCGGGTCGCCGAGGCGGACTCCAGAGCCGGCCAGATGGCGAAGACGATGAGGCCGGCGATGAAGATGAGATAAAAAGCGATGGCCGGGCCCCAACGAACCTGGGGGGCCAGGAGGTGCCCCAGATGCTTCTCGTAGAACCCCTGGGCAACCACCCCCAGCCAGACCAGGTCTATGGCGAAGAACACCACCGCCGTGGCCCCGTACAATTTCAAAAACGACCCTGCCGACATAGCCACTCCTCTCTTCTCCCGGGCCCCTGAGCCGGACCCGGATCACAAGACAGCCGTCCGTCTCGAGACCTGTTTCCACCGAGTCGGACCGATCCTCAGAGCCGCTCCGAACCGTCTACGATCCCCATACGACAGCGAGTGCGAATCACCCCCCCGGCAGCTTTCGCCCCGGCGTCCAGGGCGCCCCGGCGGCAGCCAGGTCCTCCTCCAGGGCCGAAAGCTCCACCTCCAGGAAGCCCTTCAGGTCGTCCCGGAGGTCTGCGAATTCCCCGGCGGCGATCTCGATGTTCCGCCGCATGGTCTCCGTGGGATCCATCCGGGTGTCCCAGTGGCCATACTGGACATAACCGACCCTGCCCGAAATGGACGGTGAGGTGGCTACGTCCATCCGGCTCCGGACCCGATCACCGGACAGTCGGAGGTTGAACGCTTCGATCCGCTCCGTCAGCTCGTCCACCCGCCGGAACAAGGACGGATCAGCCCGGGGCGTCCTGACCAGGGCGGCCCGCATGTGCCGCAGCCGCTCCCCGGCCCGGCTCAGCTCCGCTCTGGCTCCAGAGATTTCGCGCATCAACTCGCTGACCCGGTGCTGGAAGGCGGCCACGGCCTCGAAGTCCGTTCCCGGCGGGGTGGTGGGAACCGGCTTCACCTGGAAATCCCGGGGATCGCCCAGTGACTGGAACTCCCCTTCCTCCGCCAGGAACATCTCCACCTGGTAACGGCCGGGAGCCACAAGCGGCCCCTGGGGGTCCGTAGCCCACGGGGGCCGGAACCCGCCTGAGGCCAGGGACACCGGATCCGGCGCCGGCCTCCGCAGGTCCCAGCTCACCCGGTGGAGGCCTTCCCGGGCCGGTCCCTGGACCCAGCGCACCGGTTCTCCCTCGTCGTCCCGGACCAGTAAAAGGACCATGGGGCCCTCTTCCATGGACTCCAGGCGGAGGGCTTCCCACCCCGGGAAGGGCACGTCGGCCCCCTGCCTCCTGAGCTCCCGCTCCGTCTCCCGTCGGGCTTCCGTCCGGGTCTCGGGAACGTCCCTCAGCCAATAGGTGAACACCGCACCGAAGGGCGGATTCGGGGCCACATAGGCCGTGCTCCCATGGGTGGGCCTCCCGGCCGCCTGACCCGGCACCGAGGGGATGTACCACCAGGCGTCCCGCGCCCCGAGCAGCCCCCCTTCCGCCTCCAGGGCTCCGGAGGCCACGGCCCGGAGGGGCGTATAGTCGTCCAGGACAAAGAAACCCCGTCCGAAGGTGGCCCCCACCACATCCTCGTCCCTCCGGTGGATTTTCACGTCCCGGAAGGCGATGGTGGGCACTCCTGACGACAACATGTGCCAGTTGGCCCCGCCGTTCACCGTGACGTAAAGCCCGTATTCCGAGGCCAGAAAGAGGAGATCCGCCTCCACGTGGTCCTGCTGGATAGCCCATGCGATGGTTCCGTCCGGCAGATCTCCCCGGATGGATCGCCAGCTCTGCCCCCGGTCATCGCTCCGGAAGACATGAGGGCTGTAATCCCCCGTCTTGTGGGCGTCAGCCAGGGCGAAGACCACCTCGCCGTCGTGTTGGGAGGCTTCCAGCCGGTTGATGAAGGCCAGCTCCGGCACGCCGGGCAGCTCCCCGGCCCGGGTCCATCCCCCGCCCCCGTCCTCCGATACGTGGATGAGGCCGTCGTCGCTGCCGACGTAGAGGAGCCCCTCGGTGACGGGAGACTCGGTGACGGTGGTGAGGGTACCGAACTGGGACATGGCCCCGTTGTCGTGGAGGGCGTCCACGCTCCACACCCGATCCAGGAACTCCATCTCGTA
>CAZSDD010000090.1:3718-11948 GCA_964605505.1 uncultured Gemmatimonadaceae bacterium
CCCACCTGGGTCTCCAGGTACATGATGTCAGGGTCCCTGGGATCCATGGCCACCCCGTATCCATCCGCCCCCATTGGCACGTACCAGTCCTGGTTCCGGACCCCCTCGACGTTCAACGTCCTGGAGGGACCGTGAAGGGTGCCCAGGTCCTGGGCCCCGCCCAGGATGTTGAAGAAGGGCTCGGCGTTGTCCAGGGCCACCTTGTAGAACTGGGACACGGGCATATTGGGAAAGTGCCGCCAGGTGACGCCTTCGTCGAAGGACTCGTAGAGGCCGGCGTCGGTGCCCACCAGGAGATGCCGTCCGTTCTCCTCGTCGATCCAGAGGGCGTGGTTGTCGCTGTGGGCCTCCCTGCCCGTTCCCAGGTTGTCGAAGGTAGCGCCTCCGTCCCGGGTCACCTGGATGAAGACGTCCATCTGGTAGACCAGGTCCGGGTTCGTCGGCGAGGCATAGATCTCCTGGTAGTAGTGGGGTCCGGTGCCGCCGGAGATGTACCCATTCCTCCGCTCCCAGCTCTCCCCCTTGTCCCGGGAGCGATAGAACCCTTGCTCCCCGTCCCCGGCCTCGATGGTGGCATAGACCAGGGAGGGATCCGCCGGCGTCACCGCCAGGCCGATCTTCCCCATGTCGCCGGAGGGCAGCCCCGTGTGCAGCTTCCGCCAGCTGTCGCCTCCGTCCGTGGACTTGTAGATACCGGAACCCGGCCCGCCGGCCAGGTATCCCCAGACATGGCGTCGGCGCTGGAAGGTGGCGGCGTAGAGAACGTCAGGGTCCTCCGGGTCGAACTCCACGTGCGTCACGCCGGTGTCCTCGTCCACCTTGAGAACCGGGGTCCAGCTCGTTCCCCCGTCGGTGGTCCTGAAGAGGCCCCGGTCGCCGCCGGAGGACCAGAGGGGCCCCTCCGCGGCGACGAAGACCACGTTTCCGTCCCGGGGATCCACCAGGATCTTCCCGACATGCTCCGAGCTCCTGAGCCCCATGTTCTCCCAGGTGCGACCGGCGTCCCGGCTCAGGTACACCCCGTCTCCCCAGGCCACGTGGCGGCCGCTGACGTTCTCTCCCGTCCCCACCCACACCACGTCGGGGTTGTTGGGGTCCAGGGCGACGTCGCCGATGGAGTAGGATCCCTGCTCGTCGAAGACGGGGGTCCAGGTGGCTCCGGCGTTGGTGGTTCTCCAGAGGCCCCCGGATCCCACTGCCACGAACCATGCCGCCTCATCGGCGGGGCTCACCTCGATGTCGGCAATGCGCCCTCCCATGACGGCGGGCCCCACCTCCCTCAGGGCCATGCCCGCGGCGGCCCTGGCCACAGCGGCCTGCTCCGGGTCTCCACCCTGGGCCCGCAGGGGCGATCCAGCCCCGGTCGCCTCCAAACCGGCGGCAATGACAGAAAGAAGCACGAGAGCCGCCCCTGCCTTCGAGATGCACCTGCTCATGAGCATGTCCTTTCCCTTCTGCTGGAGTCCCCTTCCGGTCGCATCCGCTGCGAATCGCCGTAAGGAGGAGATTCGGGACAGCAAATTGCCCCATGGGGGGTCGGTACGGCAATGGATCCCGGGCCGACTGCGTCCATGGCCCCCGTTTTTTTATACGCCCCTGGCCCCCGTTTCCTGGCGTCCATGGCCCCCGTTTCCATGCGGCGCTGGATCCTCGAGTCGGACCCCGGCGCATGCCTGTCCCGGACCCGGAAGCCCCTGTCCTGGTAATATTTGAAAACAGATCTTTACAGCCCACTTACCTTACCACGAAGGCTGTGTGGAGGGATGTTCCAGCTATGGTCCGTTTATGGTCCTCCTATGGTCCTCGAGAGACGACTTCTCCGGTCTTCGGGAAAGGAAACAATGAATGGCAGGTGATTGGATTGTCCCGGGAAACGCCACCGTATTCGTGGTCCCCAAGGTGAAGAAGAAGTTCGACGAATCCCTGAAAGAGCTTCTGGAGAAGGAAACGGGGGAAGAGGTGGATCCCGTCAGGCTCGGGGAGGACCTGACCGAGTGGGTTCTGGCCCGGCTCTCCGTGAAGAAGTGGGGGAAGGAAAGAGGAAGGCGGAGCCCCAGCACCAAAGCCCTGTCCCGTGCCTTTCAGGCCCTGGCGGCCGCCCGCTACCACCTCCGGGGCGATGCGGAGGCCGAGGCGGAGCTCCGGGAGCTCCGGGACCGGGTGGAAGCCATCTGGCTGGCCGACACTCCTCCCGCCACCTGACGGGAGGTCATCACACGGGCGGGCCCCTTCCGTCCGTGTCATGGGGTGGGATGGGAACGGATGCGGATAGACGGGAAAACGTTCACTTTTGAAACATTTCCTGTTATATTAAAATCTGCTGGATCAAAATATGGCCGAACGGATTTCGCCATGATGACGGACCGCATTGAACGATCCTCTTGAATCCACCCGAATCCACTGTTCCGGTCGCTCACGAAATTGAGCGGCCACCTCGCAGGCACAATTCGATAACTCCTCGACAGACCGGAAGCTGGAGCGTCCCGGCGTAGCCTGACACCCGGGCCACTCTTCCGTCTGAATCACCCGGGTCACACGGGACGGAGAAAAAAATATGGAAGCAGCAACCACACCGACGATTCTCGAAACACAAGAACACGACAAGGATACCGCCACCTCTCCCCAGCTCGTGGTCCTTCCGGGGCTCGGTGAGGTCGAGGAGGACCTGATCCCCCGCGACATCAAAGAGCCTTTCAGCTCTGATGACGTGGCGCATCGGGACTTCGACGACTCCAGGTTCTGGCGCAAGATTCCGGCGTTCCGGAACCTGAGCCGGGAGGAGTTCCTGGACTACCGGTTCCAGAACCGGAACAGCGCCACCTCCGTGGAGGATCTGGTGGACCTGGTGGGTGGCATCACAAGTGGGGCCTTCCTCCAGGACGTGGCCCGGGGTATGGAGATCGCACCCATGAACATGCGGATCTCCCCGTACATCCTGAGCCTCATCGACTGGGACGAACCCCTGGACGATCCCCTCAGGATCCAGTTCATTCCCGTGGCCTCGTCCAGGCTTCCAGACCACCCCATGCTCTCACTGGACTCCCTCCACGAACAGGGCGACTCTCCTACGGCGGGGTTGGTACACCGGTACCCGGACAAGGCTCTCTTCCTGCCCCTGGACGTCTGCCCCGTCTACTGCCGGTTCTGTACCCGGAGCTACGCCATCGGCGGCAACACCTCCAACGTGGAGAAGGTGGACTACAAGCCCCTCATGCAGAACTGGGAGCGGGCCTTCGCCTACCTGGCCTCCCGTCCCGAGGTTGAAGACGTGGTGGTGAGCGGCGGGGATACCTCCATGCTCCCGGCCAAGCGGATCCGTTTCATCGGACAGAAGCTCCTGGGCATCCCCCACATCCGCCGCATCCGCTTCGCCTCCAAAGGCCCGGCCGTCATGCCCATGAAGATCCTCTCGGATCCGGACTGGACCGACGCCCTGGTGGAGATCAGCGACCGGGGGCGGGAGCTTCACAAGGAGGTGGCGCTGCATACCCACTTCAATACAGTCAACGAGATCACCGACATCTCTCGGGAGGCCATGAACCACCTCTTCGAGCGGGGAGTCAGGGTCCGCAACCAGAGTGTGCTCATCCGCCGGGTGAACGACGATGCCGAGCACATGATCAACCTGGTCCGGCAGCTCTCCTGGATGAACGTCCAGCCCTATTACGTCTACCAGCACGACATGGTCAAGGGCGTGGAGGAGCTTCGGACCCGTGTGGCGGAGACGGAAGAGATCGAGCGGCGGGTCCGGGGCACGACGGCAGGATTCAATACGCCCACCTTCGTCACCGATGCCCCTGGAGGCGGCGGAAAGCGCTGCGTCCACAGCTACGACCACTACGACACCACGACGGGCATCAGCGTCTATCGGAGCCCGAGCGTGGACGAGGACAAGGTCTACCTGTACTACGATCCCCTGGACCGGATCCCGGAAGAGGGGCGGGAGCGCTGGGCGGATCCCTCACAGCACCAGGCCATGGTGGAGGAAGCCATGGAGGCGGCGGAGCTCACCCACATGGAACCGGCGGTGGAGATGTAGTCAGGCCCGGCCCATGAGATTCCGTCAGGTCAGGGGGCGCCGTCACGGAGAGATCCGGGCGGCGCCCCTTCTCTTACCTTACGCTTCTCTCACCCTACGCTTCAAATTCGTCCAGGGCCCAGACCACGGTTTCGGCAGCACCCACATCGGGATCCGTGGGCCGGGCATGGAAGGCCGATCGGAAGCGGCTGTCGTCCACCACGAAGGGTACTTCCCACTGGTACAGCATCTCTCCAAGCTCCCGGAACATGGGACTGAAGAGTTCCAGGACCTTCATCGCCACCTTCGGAACGCCCCGGAGCTTGATCTCCCGGCCCAGGGCCCTGGAGAACCGCTCCACCAGGGCCCGGCTGCTCTCCCCCGGGACGCAGGGGAGCATCCAGGGCCTTCCCACGGCGTCCTCCGGGGCCAGCCCCAGGGTCATGAGGCCCCGGGCCACGTCGGGGATGAAGTGGTAGGTGTGGGGGGTGTCGGGGTTCGGGAGAAAGGGCGCAGGTTTCCCGGCCAACGCACGAGGCCAGAACTGCTCCCCGAAGTGGGTGACATTGCCACGGGGTCCATAGAAGTCCGAGGCTCTGCCCGAGACGGCTCGCACGTCTCCCCGGCGGTGGGCAGCAAACAGGTCTTCGGTGAGGCGGCCCCGGATCTCCCCCTTCTTGCTCCGGGAGTCTATGGGAGTGTCCTCGGTGATGGGACCTCCGCCCCCCTGGCCCACCATGTACAGGTTCTCGAGCACCACCAGGCGGGCCCCGGTTCCACCCGCCGCCGCCACCAGATTCTGCTGGAATCGCGGCAGGAGCTCCCGCCAGAGCCGAACACTGTAAGGCGGATTCATACAGTGGTAGACAACAGCGGCGCCTTCTGCGGCCTTACGGCAGAAGTCGGCATCTCCGGCGTCGCCCAGGACCGGCTCCACCCCTTCGGGAATCCCCACCGGACTCCGCTTTGCCACCCTGACCCGGAACCCTCCATCCCGAAGCTCCTCCGCCAGGTGGGAGCCCACCTGGCCCGCACCGAACACCACGTGCAGATCCGCATTTTTCCCATTATCCATCTCTACCTCCCAGGAGCGCCATCAGGACAATATCGTCTTCCTGCCCATCCAGGATCCGGGCAGCCACCTTCCGCCCTTCGAGCCTGAAGCCGGCCCACTCATAGAGCCCCATGGCCGCCTCATTGGATCCGAACACCTCAAGCTCGATCCGGCTGAGCCCGGTCTGCCACGCTTCGTCCAACGTTCGTACCAGGAGCGCCCTTCCCAGCCCGATTCCCCGGAACTCCGGGAGAAGGCCCATTCCCAGGGTGCCGGAGTGACGGAACCCCTCCCGCAGGTCCGGCGTCACGTCACACCATCCCGCCATCCCTGATTCGCCTTCGGCCACGAGTTGGATGGGGCGACTGTCAGAGAGGAAGCGCCGGATCTCTCCCAGGGACGGAGCCTCCAGGAAATTGAGCCAACGCCGCTCCCTGGCCACTATGTCAAGGCACTCCCTGAACGCTTCGGCGTCGTCCAGACTGCTCGGCCGTATGGCAAAACCTTCAGGAACAGGGACGTTCATGGCTCTCCCGGTCTCCTCGCGAGTTTCCCTGCTGCAAGTGCCCGGTGGGGAAAACGCATTGAAACCTTGAGTCCTGCACCGCAGGGATGCAAGAATTGGGTCGAAGGGACCCCATGGGAGCCCCCGATTACGCCGAGAAGCCAGGAGCTCCCCGGCCGGTTCCACCATTGAAGGAGAACGGAATGCACCTCGCTCGGGAAGGCCTTTACCTGGGTCACGTGCTGGACCAGGAAACGGCGGAGAAGACGGGAGACACGCTGGCGCTGGCCAGCCATGGCCTCACCACCCACGGGATCATCGTGGGAATGACAGGCTCGGGTAAGACGGGTCTGGGCGTGGTCCTTCTGGAGGAGGTCCTGGAAAGCGGGATCCCGGCACTGATCCTGGATCCGAAGGGGGATATGGGAAACCTCCTCCTGAACTTCCCCGAGCTGAGGGCCGGGGACTTCGAGCCCTGGGTGGACGCCGGAGAGGCCAGGAGAAGGGGTGTGGACATTTCCAGGCTCGCTTCGGACACCGCCGAATTGTGGAAGGACGGGCTGGCTTCTTCCGGAGTCGGTCCGGAACGGATGGCCCGTCTTCGCCGGAAGGTGGACATGCGGATCCTGACTCCGGGATCCACGGCGGGCATTCCCCTCAACGTCATCGGGGATCTTTCTCCGCCCGACCTGGATTGGGAAACCGGGGGGGAGGCCATCCGGGATGAGATCGAAGGGCTGGTATCCGGGATCCTGGTCATGGCGGAGATCGATCCGAACCCCCTTACCAGTCCCGGGCACATTCTCCTCTCGAATCTGGTGGAGGAGGCATGGAAGGCCGGCCGCCCCATGAGCCTGCCGTCCTTGATCGGTCAGATCCAGGAGCCTCCCCTGCGGAAGCTCGGGGTGTTCGACCTGGATACCTTCTTTCCGCCGAAGGAACGGACCAGCCTCGCCATGAGGCTCAACGGGCTCATGGCCTCCCCGTCCTTCGCCGAGTGGATCAAGGGGGAGCCCCTGGAGATGGAGTCGTTGCTTCGGGCCCCGGATGGGCGCCCCCGGGCCAGCATCGTATATCTCTCCCACCTCTCCGAGACGGAGCGGGTGTTCGTCATCACCCTCCTTCTCTCGAAGCTCGTGACCTGGATGCGCAGGCAACCCGGCACGTCGGAGCTCCGAGCGCTGGTTTACGCCGATGAGGTCATGGGACTGGCCCCTCCCACGGCGGAGCCTCCTTCCAAGCGTCCCATCCTCACCCTCTTCAAGCAGGCCCGGGCCCACGGCGTGGGTATGGTCCTGGCCACCCAGAATCCCATGGACCTGGACTACAAGCTCATGTCCAACGCCGGCACCTGGATGGTGGGGCGCCTCCAGACGGAGAGGGACAAGGCCCGGATCCTGGAAGCCATTCGCTCGGCCACGGGAGAGATCGACGTTCCCACCTGGGACGCCAGAATCGGCGGACTGGGGAAGAGGCAGTTCGTGCTCAAAACGGCTCGCTCCACGCAACCTGAGCTCTTCACCACCCGCTGGGCCATGTCGTTCCTGAGAGGCCCTCTCACCCGATCGGAGATCTTGAAGCTGAAGGAGGACGGCGCCTTCCGGGTGGAGGGGAAGGAGCCCCCCGAATGGGCCGGACCCGCACCTACGGGGCAGGCGGCGCCGGCAACCGTCGGGGTTCACGATGCTCCGGAGCCATCTCCCTCCCCCCCCGGGGCTCTGGCCGAAGACGAGACCCCTGTGGCTCCGACGGTGGCCCCTGGGATTCCGGTGCGGTTCCTTGATCCCTCGGCTCCCTGGAGCGGGGACCTGGGGGTAAGCTCAGGAGGCCGGCGGCTTGAAGCGGGCCTGGCAGCCAGGGTTCGTGTTCTCTTCGACGATCAGCGAGGAAACCTCCGGCACGAAGAAGAGTGGGAGGCCGTGTTCTTCCCCCTCACCGATCCCCTGGATGCCCGGACGGCGCTGAACGTGGACCACGACCCCCGGGACTTCCGGGAGAGCCCGCCTCGGGAAGCCGTGTACGCTCTGCCCGAGGCCGATCTGGAGAAGTCCTCGTTCTTCAAGGAAGCGGAGAGAAGAATCGAGGAGCATTTGTACCGGAACCGGACCCTGGCCCTGTACCGGAATCCCGCGCTCGGCCTCTATTCACGGGTCGGGGAGCCGGAAGAGGAGTTCAGGGAGCGCTGCCTGGAGGCCGCCGAAGAAGGAGCCGACGGGGACACCGGAAAGCTCCGGGGCCGTTACGAGAGACGGTTGAAGACAGCCGAGAAAAGGGTGGCCAGTGCGGAGCGAAGGGTCCGTGAACTGGAGGTAGACACTCAGCAGCGTCAGCAGCAGGAGCTGGTGGCGGGGGCAGGGGAAGTCCTCTCCATGTTCCTGGGAGGCCGGCGCCGGACCAGGAGCCTCGCCGGAATCTCATCCCGCCGGTCCCAGGTCCGCCGGACTCGGGAACGCCTCAGGAGCGCGGAGGAAAAGCTCGAAGACTACCAGGAAGAGATCCTGGAATTGGAGGAGAACCTGAAAGAGGAAATCCAGGAGATCTGGGGTGCGTGGCAGGAGAAGGCAGAGGAGGTGGAAGAATTCCAGGTGGGACTTGAGCGGAACGACATCCATCTGAAGGACCTGATCCTGTTCTGGGCTCCAGTGGGGTGAGG
>CAZSDD010000091.1:0-11820 GCA_964605505.1 uncultured Gemmatimonadaceae bacterium
CTCGCCCCGGGCGAGAGAGCCTGTTGGTGAGGTACCTTCGCGTTCCGCCGGGGGAATCATCCGGTCCCCGGGCTCGTGAGGAAGACCGGATCTTCCTTCAGGGCCGGAATCCAGAATCCTGCCACCCCTTCGGCGATCTCGTTGGGTCCTGCCCCCTGGCAGTTCGTCAGGACGATCACCGTGAGGTCATCCTCCAGATACCGATGGATCGCTACGGTGTTGCCGCCGGACGCAAATACCGCGCGGTGATCCGGACGATCCAGCGTCCCCCATCCCAGCCCGTAGCCCATGATCCTGCCGTCCAGCCGGGCCGTGGATCCGTCCACCAGCTTGACGGGCTCCCCCAACTCCCGGACGCTCGTCGGGGACAGCACCGTCCCGTCTCTCAGGGCCTGATCCCAGGCAATCAGATCCCGGACCGTGGAATTCAAGCCTCCGGTGGTCAGCATGAATTCAGGGTAGTCCACGTGGAGTCGGTGAAGTCGGTCCGTGGGTTGGAGCGATCCCTCTTCGGAAGGCTCGAGGCGGCTGTACCAGGGACCCCGATTCTCGACGATGGCGCTGAAACCTCCGAAGGTAGTCCGCTCCATCCCCGAGGGACGGAGGAGGCTGTCCGAGAGGAAATCCGGGAAGGGGGTATCGGTCACGGACTCGATGATTGCCTGGATCAGGGCATAATTCGTCTGGTTGTAACGCCAGGCCGTGCCCGGAGGAAACTGCATGGGCCGGGTTCGAAGGGAATCCAGGGCGCTGGAGAGGGACTCGCCGACAACCCTCAATTCGGAACCCGATTCCGTGGCGATCTCCGGGAGCCCGGATGTATGGGTGAGCAATCTCCGGATCGTGATCCCATGCCATGCGGCGGGTAAGCTTTCCAGGTGCCGCTCCACCGGATCGTCCAGAGAAAGACGGCCTTGCTGGACCAGGAGCATCACCGCGGCGCCTGTGAAGGATTTGGTCACCGATGCCAGGCGGTATACGCTCTCGGCCGTTGCCGGTCGTTGGAACTCCAGGCTGGCCAGGCCGTACCCCCGGAGCTTCTCAATGCCACCTTCTCGAAGGACGGCCAGCGAGAGCCCCGGGATCTGCCGATCAGCCATCCACTCCAGCACCCATCGGTCCACATCGTCCTCCGGGGCCTCCTGGCTCGATGCCGGCAGCGGAAGAGAGAGGCTCAGAAAAGCCAGGGCCGCCACCGCCGGAACCCTGAAGATCATCCTCACCTCGAGCATGGGCTTCGTCTCCTTTTCTTTCCGGGCACCGGATCCTCACACCGGCCGGGTGTCTACAAATCGCACCGGTAGTTTTTCACCGGTCCCTGGGACAGACAAGATCCTGGTTCCGGTGGCTGGTCATCGGCCCCGACCGGGTGCACACCAACGCATGCACGCCGCCGAGACGGACAAGGCCCTCAGCGCGTGGCCCAGCCCCAGGGACCCGTTTACCAAAAGAATTCTCTTGGCCATGGCCGGACAGCCCCTCCTTCGCTGAACGTTGTGTTTCAGTGGCGACTCTTCGAAGCGCAGCCTACACGCCGCTGCGGCAGAACGCCCCGTTGCCGAAAATCTGGGATGGGGGAGTCACCAAACTCTCACCACGAGCTGAAAGGGACTTTCCCGACTCACAGATATTCCCCGACCTCGTCCCGGTAGAATTCGAACGTTCTCTCCACGGCCTTCGGGTCCAGGCCGAACTGCTCCAGCCCGTACCGGTGGCCGGCGTGACGGCCGCTTTTCTGAGCCTCCAGAAACCGCTTCATCTCGCCTTCGGTTTCCGGGGGAAGATCCTCTCCGAGCCACTCGTAGACCTCTCGGGCCTTGCCCAGGGGATCCGTCACCAGCTCCGAGAAGGACACGTCCAGGAACTGCTCCGGCTCCATGAGCCTTCTCGTCTCCAGGCCCCGGCGAGTCCCCTCCGCCACGAACGCCAGCACGGTGGCGCCGATCTCGTTCAGGTCCAGGGTGCTGTAGAACGCGGCCCTGCGAGCCGCCACGAGGCTACAGGCCGACGGAACGGTCTTCACGGGATCCCGGTGACAGAAGATGTACCGGGCGTCCGGGTAGACGGCATGGAAGGCTCCCAGCAGCACCCCGTGGATGGGGGACTTCAGCAACCATTGGACCTGGGGAAAACGCCACTGGAGGATCTGGATCTGCTTCTTGTGGTAGCGGTAAGCCGGCTCCAGCTCTTCCCGGCTCCGGGAGAGTAGCCATTCCCGGTAGCCTGGAACATCGAAATACACACCTGGAAGAACGCGGATGAAGGAGCGGTCCAGGAAATACCAGCACTCCTCCGGCCATTCAGCCTCCATGGGATGAGCCACAGCCAGGGCCGGAGAGGTCTTGAAGACCAGCTTGTAGAAGCCGGCGGTCTCGGCGATGCGAGGATCTTCCTCGTAGGTCTTCGGATCCGGAGGCGGAACGGGAAAGTAGATCTCCCAGGACCGGGGAGTTCTGAACCGGGGATCCACGGCCAGGAGACGGTGCAACAGGGTGGTACCCGCCCGGGGCCACCCCGGAATCAGAATGGGCCGCTCAACGGGACGGCGGGTGATCTCCGGCTCGTCTTTCAGAACTTGCTGGATGCGGAGCCGGTCCTGTAGCCACTTGTCGATTCCCATCCGGGTCATGAGGCGGCCGGCGGGATGCATCGCTCCGTCTTCGTTCACGGATCGGCTGAACTCCTCCAGCCCCTCCCGGAACGGATCGTCCCCCCAATCGGACAGGCCGGTGGCCGTCTCCGCCCTCCGGATCATATCCTCCGGGTCCAGGACCATGGGCTTTCGGAATCTTCCCAGGAGATTTGCGAGGCGGGTGGGATAGAGGGGTTGGTACGGTCGCTCCGAAACGGATGAGCTCGCCGGCATCACGGTCCTCCCGGATGAGGGGTCGTAGCGCGCTTCTGCTGATGTCAGCTCCTACCGGTCTTGCGGTTCGTGTGAACCCCCATCCTCGGGCTGCCATAGACCACCGCGGCCCGGTATACGTTTCGCCGCTTCAACTCGCCGAAAAAAGAAAAGAGCCTGGACGCCATACGGCTCGGTCCCGGATGAAGGGAGGCTGCTCTCCAGGGACGCAGCTTAGTCAAGGTTTCTCCCAAGCAGGACAAAGGTCAAGGAATCGGTGGTTCTTGCCGGAATCCACGACCTTCTCGCACATTGGTCTGAAGCGCTCGAGGGCCTACGGGGCCGATCCTCTCCCTATCTTTTGCCCTCTCCCTATTCTCTTCTCTTGAAGGAACAGGAGGTGCTCCCATGCGTTTCTTCACCTGGATGCCCTGGATTCTCGCCGTTGGCTTCTCCTCCCACCTTCCCAGCGAGATCGCGGCTGGAGCCATGCAAGGCGTGGAACCTCAGGAAGAGCCGGATCCTGTCCTGGTGGTCCGTTCCATGGCCGAGGCCTTCAACCGTGGGGACCTGGAGGAGGTGCGCACCTACTTCAGCGACGATTTCCAGTTGACCATGCGACCCGCATTTCCCAGAACCTCCGAAAAGACCTTCTCAGGAGAAGACTTCAATCGGGAATGGGCCCGGGATCTCATCGATGCAGATTTCCGCATCGAGGTCGAAGTCCTGGAGGCGGAGGGGAACCGGGTCCAGACCCGCACCACCACCTGGCAGGACATCACCCGGCGCACAGGCATGGCTCCGCTGGTGGGAATCGAGGACTACGTGGTGGAGGATGGACAGATCACCCACCTCACCTGGACCGCCACGGAAGAGGCCTGGGAGAGCTTCTACGCCTTCAGAACCAAGCTCCTCCTTGCCCTGGGGGTTCTGGTGATCCTGGCCCTGGGGATCATCGTGTGGCTGATCCGCCGCCGGAGGCATGCCTGAACGCCATGCGCCTCGGTCCCGGATGAAGGTAGGCTGCTCTCCATGGACACACCCCGAGCAAGATGCCTTTTGAATCCAGGCCCCGCCGATTCCGTAGTAGCTATCGGACAGGACACCGAATCTCCTCGGAACCGAGCAGGACCGAAACATGCGTATCCCAGCGATGACCCTTGCCACTCTCTCCATCCCCTTGTTGTTCGGGATCCTCTGCTTCCTCTGCCTTCCCTGCTCCCCCGTCGGTGCCCAGGCAGGTCTCCCGTACCAGGCCGGCCCCGATGATGGATCGCCGGGGCAGGAGCGGGTCATGGAGATCGTCCGGGTCCTGGAAGAGCTGGAAGAGAAGGGAACGCAGGATCTCTGGCCCGGCTTCCGGCCTTCCGAGATTCCTGTGGCCGTGTTCGACGGAGACCGGACCTGGCTCTACCGCCATCCAGCACCTCCCGAAGGCTTCCACCGCCATCCCGGCGAGGAGGGCCTCCACGTCATGGAGGGGCGCCACCCCGCCATCCGGGGGAACACCAGCACGGAGCTGGGAGGCGAGGAGACCGCCACGATCATCCTCTCCCTTCTCCAGGACTGTCCGGATGTGGAGGACCTGGCGGGAGTGGCCATCCACGAGGCCTTTCATGTCTTCCAGAAGCGGAACCACCCGGAGTGGGGACCCGGAGGAATGGGTCTGGAAAACCCCGTTACGGACGAGACGCTCCTGGCCCTCCGACGAACGGAGACCGCTTTGCTGCGGGAGGCCCTGGGGGAAGCCGATCCGGAGTCGGCCCGGGCCCTGACCGCCGCGGCCCTGGAGGTTCGAAAGGAACGGTTCTCCCACCTCCCCCCGCCCATTGCCCGGTTCGAGCGGGGAATCGAGCTCATGGAAGGGACCGCCCAGCACGTCCAGGTGACCGCCACGGGGTCCACCGCCGGACTCCGGGATCTTCCCCCGGAAGGATTTCCCGCCCAGGACCTCCACATGAGGAGCTACGCCGCGGGCCTGGCCCTGACCCGGTTGTTGGAGCGATTCCTTCCCGATTGGGAGACGACTGTGGAAGCCCGGGAGGACGTGGCCCTGGATGCCCTCCTGGGGGAGGTCACGCAGGGTGTCGCCGCCCCGGACTGGCAGCCCATCCGTGCCCGGGAGATGGAACGGGCCCGGAGGGACGTCCGGGGTGTGGAGGCCGCCCGGGACTCCCTCCGGATGGAGTTCCTGGAACGGCCGGGCCCCTCCGTCGTTCTGGTGGCTCCGGAAGATTCTCCTCTCCGGGCTCGGGGCCTGGACCCCATGAACCTGCATACGGTGGGCGAGGGCCAGCTCCTCCACACGCGCTGGCTGAAGCTGGGACACCCCTCGGGGAACGCCGAGGTACTGGACGGTTCGGCTCTCACCTTCGGTGTGGACGGAGATCCTCTGACACAGGGCTTCCGCCGGGTCATGGTCACCGGGCTCCAGGGCGATTTGAGCGTCCGTGAGGAAGAAGGCGAGGTCGTAATCCAAGCCGACGGGTTCCAGGGGCGATTCCACGAGGCGGAAGTTTCGCGGCGAGGGGAGCAGATCACGGTTCTTCTCTCCTCTGGAGAGGGATCCGGCTGACTCCTCCTCTCGAAAACCATCGGGGCGTCCCTCATTACGCTTGGACGACGGTTTCCCCTCCCTTCGCTTCGACGACGGCCTCCCCTCCTTCCGCTTCGACGACGCCCCCTCGATTCCGCCTCTCCGGGATCCCCGATTTGACACGCCCGGAGCCAGACTCCATCCTCTTTCCTTCCCATTGAACGCCCCGGTTCCTCAAGATGGGAGGGCGGATCGTCCGCCAGCCGGGGCTTCGCAGGATCCACCCGCAGGCTTTCCAGCGTCGCGCGGCCCCGAGGGACCGTGGCTCGCCTGGAGAAATGGACCCGCATGACCGGGTCGGTGTGAACTCAAATATCACTTCGTGGACTTCAACTGTTTTTCAATCAGAGCAGGCAAGGTTTTCCGGGGCAATCTTCAGAAGAATGCCCCGGGGCCAGGGGGATTGCAGCACGCAGCCCCGGACATACCCACAAGGCGTGCCCAGGCAGGAGATCAGCACACGATGGCCGGATTGAAGAAGAAACTGCTCCTCATCGGAATTCTTCCCATGTTCCTGATGGGGATATCTTCGGAAGCCCAAGCCCAGCATCCAGAAGCGGAAACACCGGAAATCAACCGCTTCGTTTCCCATAGGATCGGCCCCGATCTGTCGAATACGGTGAATCCGCTGGTACCCGGGCAGCAGGACAGGGACACACCCGCGTCTTCCTCCACTCTGACCTCCAGGAGTCCCCAGCAGACGGGAGTCCTCCACGGCCTGGTGACGGAAGAGGACACCGGGCGGCCCCTTCCGGGAATCCAGGTACGGGTAATGGACAGCGACCTGGGTGCACTCACCAATGACCAGGGGCGATACCGGCTCACCGGCGTTCCGGCCGGCGAACTCTCGCTCAGAGCTGAAGGCCTGGGGTACCGCGCCGTGACCCGAGAGGTCACTCTCCGGTCCGGCCAGACCCTGGAGGTGGACTTCGAGCTACCGATTTCAGCCATCCAGATGGACGAGGTGGTGGCGGTGGCCTATGGCCAGCAGACACGCCGGGAAATCGGATCCAGCATCTCCACGGTGGGCTCCGATCGAATCTCCGGCAGCCCCATGGCACGGATCGACGGCGCCATCCAGGGGAAGGCCTCGGGGGTTCAGATCATCCAGAACTCCGGAGATCCCGGGGCGGGCATGAGCATCCGCATCCGGGGATCGTCTTCCGTCTCCGCCAACAATCAGCCCCTGTGGGTCATCGACGGTGTGCCCATGTTCGACGAGGACTTTTCCCAGTTGGGGATGGGAGGGCAGAACCTCTCCGGCATCACCGGGATCGGCCCCGACGATATCGAGTCCATCAGCATCCTCAAGGACGCCGCGGCCACCGCAATGTACGGTTCTCGGGGATCGAATGGCGTGGTGATGGTTCGGACGAAACGAGGACAGACCGGCGCTCCCAGTTTCACCGTCAACACCTCCATGGGCGTCCAGGACGTTCCCAACCGCCTGGACCTCCTGAACAGCACCGAATATCTGGAATACTTCAACGAAAGCGCCACAAACGACGGCTACCGGGAAAACTACTACGGCGCACCGGGAGTGGATGACGCCATCAATACCGACTGGCAGGAGGCCATCTTTCGTGACGCGCCGATCGGGAGCGTGGATCTGAGCGTCTCCGGGGGCCAGGATCGGGTCAACTACCGCCTCTCCGGTAGCTATTTCGACCAGACCGGAGTGGTAATGGGATCCGGTTACGAGCGGTTCAACGCCCGTGCCAACGTGGACGTGAATGCCAGCGACCGCCTCTCTCTCCAGGCATCTCTGGGCTTTTCCTCGGAAACCACGGACCGACTCGAGGGTGACTGGAGTCTCACGGGAATCGTCCCCATGGCAGTGGCGGCCCAGCCTCTCTTCCCCGTGAAGTTGGACGACGGTTCCTTCCAGGGTCTGGGGAGCGGGTTCCCTCCTGACGGCCTGAACTACCCGAACGCCGTGGCCATGGCCACCTACAACTGGGCCGAGACCCGGACACGCCGGGCCATCGGGAACATCGAGGCACGTTTCCAGCTCGCCCGGCCTCTGAACCTGACGGCCCGGGCCGGCTTTGACATCCTCACTCTCCGGGAGAACCAGTGGGAGGACCCCAGAGTGGACGGGATCTACGCCGAAGCTGCCGAGGGAATCGCCAAGACGGGGTTCAGCACGGGGGATCGCTTCGTGGTGGACGGCTTCCTGACCTACGAGCCGGACATCCAGGGCCAGGACCTGACCCTCACAGCCGGCGGCACCGCCGAGATGACCGACCGGGAACTCAGCTTCGTCCGGGGCGAAGGGTTCAGCAACCTCCACTTCAATCGGGCCCGGAACGCAGCCAACCCCATCGTGGCCGACGCCACCGAACGGAGCAACAACCTGTTGGGAATCTTCTCCCGGGTCGACTATTCCCTGGAGGGCCGATACTTCTTTACCGGGAACTTCCGCACCGATGCCTCCTCCCGGTTCGGGCCCAACAACCGATGGGGGTACTTCCCGGGGGCCTCATTCGTCTGGCTGGTCAGCGAGGAGTCGTTCTTCCCGACCACCGGCACCGTCCAGGACCTGAGGTTCCGGGTCAATTACGGCATCACGGGGAATCAGGCCATCTCCGACTATCCCTATCAGGGCCTCTTCGGCACCGCCAACTACGGTTCCGACCCCGGCCTCGCCCCCAGCAATCTCGGAAACGCGGACCTGAAGTGGGAGCGCACTCGGGAATTCAACCTGGGTCTGGATGCCTCACTCCTGGGAGGCCGTCTGGGCCTGGAGGCCGACTACTACCACAAAAAAACGGACGATCTCCTGCTGAGCCAGCCTCTCACAGGAACCAGTGGCTTCACCAGCGTCTTCGCGAACGTGGGCGGAATAGAGAACCGTGGCTTCGAGCTCCGGGTGAATACCGTCAACGTCCGGGCCAGCAGCCCTGCCGGGTTCGAATGGACCAGCGACTTCAACATTTCCTTCAACGAGAACGAGGTGGTTTCTCTCTTCAACGATGAGCCCTTCAACGCCGGTCGCCGTAACGTGAACCGGGTGGAGGTGGGCCAGCCCCTGGGCGCCTTCCACATGATCCGTTTCCTGGGCGTGGACCCGGAGACGGGGAACGCAATCTTCAGCGAGGAACGGGAAATCGTGGGAAGCCCTCACCCCGACTTCACCGGTGGTCTTAGCAACTCCATCCACTGGAGGGGGTTCGACCTGACCGCGTTTCTCCAGTTCAGCTACGGTTCCGAGATCTTCAACGCCATGCGTCTCTTCGCCGATGCGGGAGGCTGGTACCTGGACAACCAGTTCAAGGACGTTCTGAACCGCTGGCAGGAGCCCGGAGACCAGACGAACGTGCCCCGGGCCAGCTTCAACGGGGATTCCGGAGCCAGGGAGCTCTCCAGTCGCTTCATCGAGGACGGATCCTACCTCCGAATCCAGGAAGTGAGGCTGGGGTACGAGCTTCCCCGAGGCCTGGCCACCGCCATGGGGGCCTCTTCGGTCCAGCTCTACGTATCCGGCCAGAACCTCCACACCTTCACCGATTACATGGGCTTCACTCCTGATGTGAACAGTGACGGGTCCAGCGCCAACATCGGCCTCGGAACGGATTTCTATGCATATCCGATTGCCCGGGCCATCACCTTCGGCGTGCGGGGGTCCTGGTGAGACAGCTCGAGAAGAACCTGAATCCGGCAAGGGAGAGACTCATGAATATCGGGAGATTTCTTGCGCTGTTTCTTATGATCGGCGCCCTTTCCACCTGCACCGACGAGCTCCTGGACCTGGAGCCCGTGGATCAGCTGACGGACGAGATTGCCATCTCCGATGCCCGGGGAGCCAGGGCGGCCCTGACGGGAGCCTACGAGGCCCTCCAGAGCAGCAGCTACTACGGAGGCAGCTTCCTCTTCTTCAACGATCTATCGGCGGATAATGCCGTCCATACGGGAACGTTTCACTCGCACGCCGAGGCGGCCCGGAACCAACTCAGACCGGAGAACAGTGCTGTCACCTCCATCTGGAACGCCATCTATGAAGCGATCAACCGGACCAACCACCTGATTCTTCAGGTACCCGACATTTCCGACCTTTCCGATTCCGAGCGGAGCCGGATTCTTGGCGAGGCCCGCTTCCTCCGGGCCCTCCACTACCACAACCTGGTCCGTCTGTGGGGCGATGTCCCCCTGCGAACCGCGCCCATCGCCAGTCCCGCCGAGGCCTCCAGCATCGAACGAGCGCCAATGGAGGAGGTCTACACCCAGATCCTCTCCGACCTGGAGGCAGCTCAGTCAAGCCTGGCGGCGGAAGGAGACACCCGCCGGGCTACCCTGGGAGCGGTCCACGCCCTGGCTGCCCGGGTACACCTGTACCGGGAGGAGTGGGGACAGGCAGAGGCCGCCGCCGAAGCCCTGGAAGACCTGGGCTACGACCTGGCCGCCGACTACGCGTCCCTCTTTCCCGCCACCGGAGGGGACACCCCCGAAGACATCTTCCGGGTTCTCTTCACCGTGGTGCAGTGGAACCAGCTCGGCTGGTATTACATTGGCAGCTCCTTTGGAGGGCGGGGCGAGATCGCACCCCAGCAGAGCCTCATGGATGCGTATGCGGAAGGGGATGTGCGCCGGGACTGGACGATCCACGGAGACGTGGAAGGGGCGGCCCACGGCACGAAGTTCCCCACCACCGCCGGAGCTGAGCACCCCCATGTCATCCGTTTCGCCGAGATCATCCTCACGAAGGCCGAGGCCCTGGCTCAGCAGGGGAATCTCGACGAAGCCGTTGCGGCCTACAACCGCATCCGAGTCCGAGCGGGACTCACCCCCCACGTCCTCGATACGGACGTGACCTCACAGGAGGAGGTTCTCGAAGCCATCTGGCACGAGCGGAGACTGGAGCTGGCTCTGGAGGGAGACCGCTTTTCGGATCTGAGAAGAACTGGCCGGGCCGTAGAGGTTCTAAACATCCCGGCCTTCCAGGCCATCTACCCCATCCCTCAGGCGGAGATGGACGTGGCGCCGAACATGACCCAGAACCCGGGTTACTGACGGCCCCTCTCCGACACACCCCTGCAGACAGCTGAAGAAGGACCCGGGCCTCAAAGGGCCCGGGTTCTTTTTTTCTTCAACTCTCTTCGACGGGCCAGGTCCCGGGTGCGACTCGAACCGAAACCCGGTGGACCGGGACCCTCTCGACGGCCTTCCGGTATGCCCGGGCAGGACCCCGATTGTCCCTCCATCCGGCCCGGGAGGCCCCCATCGTGACCGCTTCTGCAGATCTCGCCGCACAGCTCATGGAACACTTCGCCGAGGCCACCGGCCTGGCCGGAACCGCAGCCCCCCGCCGGTACCTGTGGACCGACGCCTTCGGGGTATGCACCTTTCTCGGCCTGGCCCGGAGCTCAGGTGAGAATCTCTACCGGAGGCGGGCCCTGGAGCTGGTGGACCAGGTCCACCGGATCCTGGGACGGCACCGTGAAGACGATCCACGGACCGGGTGGATCAGCGGCCTGGAGGATGACGAGGGAGCCCGGCATCCCACTCTGGGAGGGCTCAGGATCGGCAAATCCCTGCCCGAGCGGAAGCCGGGCAAGCCGTTGAACGAGCGGATGGAGTGGGAACGTGACGGTCAGTACTTCCACTACCTGACCCGGTGGATGCACGCTCTCCACAATACCGCCGAGCAGACCGGAGAGGAGCGTTACCTGACCTGGGGAAAGGAGCTGGCCCGGGTGGCCCACCGGGCCTTCACCCGGGAAGAACCTGGAGGAAGGCGGCGGCTGGTCTGGAAGATGAGCATCGACCTGAGCCGCCCTCTGGTGGACTCGTCGGGCCAGCACGATCCCCTGGACGGGCTCATCACCTATCTGGAGCTGCAAACCACAGACGCCGGGGGGACGGTCCTGCCGGACCTTCGGCCCTTCATCGCCGAGGCCGAGGGCATGTGTCGTGACATCCAGATGGGCACCATCGATCCGCTGGGAATCGGCGGCCTTCTGGTGGACGCGAGTCGTCTGGCCCAGATGGTCCTGGGGCGGGGGCTGGAGGGGCGGGGACTCCTGGCCCGATCGCCCCGTGAGCTTCTCGAGCGCCTCCTGATTGAGAGCTCACTGAGCCTGAGCCACTTCTCCCGTACCCATTCCCCTGACGTTCCGGCCAACCGTCGCCTGCCCTTCCGGGAGCTGGGGCTATCCATCGGCATGCATGCCCTGGAGCACGCCGGGCCACTCCTGAGCCGGGAGCCGGACCTCGGGAAAGCGCTGGATTCTGTTCTGGAATTCTCCCACCTGGGGCAGGAGATGGAAGCCTTCTGGTCCGACCCGGCCCATCGCCGTGCCAGCACCTGGCGGGGACACGAGGATATCAATACGGTGACGCTGGCCACGGCGCTGGCTCCGGAGGGATACGTGGCCCTCGA
>CAZSDD010000092.1:0-2291 GCA_964605505.1 uncultured Gemmatimonadaceae bacterium
TTTACCCCTTCGTTACCTCCCTCCTCCTTCTCTGTTACTGCCATCGGTCCGGCCCGTTACCGGCATGCCTCACTCTTAAGGTGCTAGCAACAACAGGGAGTCCGAGCCCCCAGCAAACCCGGGCAGGGTGTGCCGGGCTCCCGCCCAAACAGGCAGGCCGAATCACCGATGACGGGTGAGATCGGTCTGAGAGGAATACGATGAGTGCTGATACAACCCAATGTCGAGGAAGCTCCTGGTCCTTTGTCTTGCTACCGGTCCTTCTGGGGATCTGCTTTTTCTCCTCCCCCGCCGCCGCCCAGTCCCAGAACGGGAACGGCAACGGAAGCGGAAACGGGGGCGCCACCGAGAGCGGACGAATCGTGGGGAGGGTGCTGGACGCTCAAACGGCCCAGCCAATCTCCGGGGTCCAGGTCTACCTGGCCGGAACGGAGCGGGGGACCATCACGGACATCAACGGCCGTTATCTGATCCTCAAGGTTCCCAGCGGCGACCATGATCTGGTTGCGGAGATGATCGGGTTCACCCGGAAGACGGTGACGGGTGTGACGGTGGACGGCGGCTCCACCATCTCCATGGACATCTCCATGGAGACGGAAGCCATCGAGATGGCGGCCATCACCGTCAGTGCCGCCCGGGAGCAGGGGAGCACGGCGTTCCTCCTGGACCAGCGGGCTTCGGCCTCGGCCATGATGGATGCCGTAGGGGCCCTGGAAATCAGCCGGTCTTCAGCCTCCGACGCCGCCGATGTGGCCCAGCGGATGACGGGGGTGACGGTCGCCGACGGAAAGTACGTCTTTGTCCGGGGCCTGGGGGGGCGGTACTCCCAGACCTCTCTGAACGGCTCGCCTCTACCCTCCCCGGAACCCGAGAAGGAAGTGGTCCCCCTGGATCTCTTTCCGGCGGGATTCATGGAGAGCCTCACCACCCAGAAGACCTACACCCCGGACCGGCCGGCTGACTTCTCCGGCGGCTCCGTTCAGATCAGGACCAGGAACTTTCCCGACCGGTTCGCCATGAAGTTCGGCATGTCCACCAGCTTCAACTCCAACAGCCAGTTCAACGACGGGTTCATCCGTTACGGCGGAGGGGGCACCGATTGGCTGGGAATGGACGACGGCACCCGGGACCTTCCGGGAACCGCCGCCGGTCTTCTCGGCGACATCCGGGATGGCGGCCGTTTGCCGGTGGACGAAGCGGGGCGCATCGCCGTGGGGGAAGCTCTCCGGAGCGCCCAGTTGAAGTTCGCTCCCGATCTGAAGGGCACTCCCCTGAACCGCTCCTTCGACGGGTCCATGGGCGGCCGCTTCGACCTCTTCGACGATGGAGAGATCGGATACTTCCTGGCGGGCACCTACTCCGACAGCTACAAGCGGGTGGACGACGAGGTGGAGCGGAAGTGGCGGACCTCGGCATTTCTGGAGGAGTACGCCGACCTGGCCACCCCCAACGTGGACTACCTCTTCCAGCGTTCCACCCGATCCGTGAACTGGGGAACCGTCTCCAACCTCACCATTCAGCCCACCCCTGGTCACCAGGTGAGCTTCCGTTCCACGCTGAATCTCAGCACCGACGATGAAGGCCGGACCTTCACCGGAGAGAACGGGGAGGATATCGGGGGAATCCTCCAGAACCAGCGGTCCCGCTTCGTCCAGCGGCTCATGCTCTGGGGACAATTGTCCGGAGAGCATCTCCTCTTCTGGAATTCCAGGCTGGATTGGCGGACCACCCTGGCCCGTGCCGATCGGGACGAGCCCTTCCTTCGGGAAACCATCTACGTCCAGGATCGGGACGGCAGCTACAAGCTCCTGGATTTCACCGAGAGCGGCCGGTACTTCTGGAGCGAGCTGGTGGATGACGACATGAGCGCCGAAGTGGACTGGCGCTTCCCCTTCCGCATCGCCTCCCGGGAGGGCTCCATCAAGTTCGGGGGCGCCTACCGGGATCGCTCCCGGGACTTCGGGGCCCGGCGGCTGAACTGGCTCTTTGCCGGGAACACCATTGAGGACCTGGATCAGGCCCTGACCACCGGGACGGTAGTGGCCTCGTCTCCGAAGGTCGGCGAGTTCGCCATCGATGAGGTGGTAGAGCCCGGCGACGTCTACAACGCCATCGACGAGCGCGCCGCCGGGTACTTCATGCTGGAGTTCCCGGTGACATCCCGGCTCCAGGCCATCCTGGGGGCCCGGGTGGAGACCTACGACCTGGCTCTGGACTCCCGAACCCGGTTCGGCGCCGACTCCACCGTGGCTTCCGTGGACCAGACCGACATCGCCCCGGCCCTGAACCTG
>CAZSDD010000092.1:2391-4001 GCA_964605505.1 uncultured Gemmatimonadaceae bacterium
GCTTCCAGCAGTCCGACAACGGGATTACCCGCGTGCAGCGGTCCTATTCCCTGGGGCGGACCTTTTCAGTCGGATTCTCCTGGGAATTCTGACCTCATCGAAGAAGAACCTGTGCAACCCTCCCCGTACATGGGGAAAAGAAACGAGGAAGAAACAATGAAGTGGATGCGCCACATGGCCCTTCTCGGGCTCTTCAGCATCGGGTCCCTGGGCCTCGCAGCCTGTGGAGATGACGACGACGGTCCAACCGGACCCGTGATCCCGGATCCGCCAGCCGCCCCGACATCGGTCAGTCTCAGTGTGGCCGGACAGTCCATCACCGTAAGCTGGGGCGCTGTGACCGGGGCCGACAGCTACAAGGTCGTTCTCACGACCGACGGCGAGTCGGATCGGACCCAGGACAACCTGACCGTCACCGAGGCCACCTTCTCCAATCTGACTCCGGCCAAAACCTACTTTGCCCAGGTCACGGCCTCCAACGAGGGTGGAACCTCCAATGCCGCCACTGGAACGGCCACTACCGAGGCCGAGCCCGAGACGGTGGTTCAGGTCACGGCGGACATCCTCACCAACACCACCTGGACCAGCGACAAGACCTACATCCTGGGCCAGCCCATCTTCGTGGGCCGGGACTGCGGTACCGACGGCGCCAAGGACGGCTGCATCGCTGCCACCCTGACCATCGAGCCCGGGACCACGATATTGGGCAAGTCCGATGTTTCCCAGGGTGTCCGGGGCTCCTATCTGGTGGTGAGCCGGGGCTCCCGCCTGGTGGCTGACGCCACCAACGGCGAGGACCGGCCCCCAACGGCCGACGAGGTCATCGTCTTCACATCCGACAAGCCCCGGGGTCAGCGGGCCGTGGAGGATTGGGGCGGTCTCATCATCAACGGCCAGGCCCCCACCAATGCCGGGACCGAGGCCCAGGGCGAGGGTGATTCGGGCTTCTACGGCGGCACCGACGACATGGACGATTCCGGGATCCTCCGGGGTGTCCGCATCGAGTTCGCCGGGGACGACGTGACCCCCGCCGACCAGCTCAACGGGTTGGCCCTCCAGGGCGTCGGCGCCGGAACCACCATCTCCTACCTTCAGATCCACTACAACAAGGATGACGGCATCGAGCCCTTCGGCGGCACCGTCTCCGTGGACCACCTGGTGGTGACGGGCATCGGCGACGACTCGGTGGACGGTACCGACGGGTACCGGGGCTTCATGCAGTTCATCATCGGGCAGCAGCGGGGAGCCGATGCGGACAACGGCTTCGAGATCTCCAACAACGGGGACGACGGCAGCGCCACGCCCAGGACCACCGCCGTCCTGGCCAACGCCACCATGATCGGTGCCAACGAAGCCGTGGTCAGCGGGGACATCGCTGGTGCGGAGTCCGACGACGCCGTCCAGTTCCGGGAGGGCTCGAACTACCGGGTCTACAACTCCGTCTTCCAGGGCTTCGGGGGTTCCTTCTGCATCAGGGACGCCGTTTCCCTGGTCAACGCCCAGAACCGGCTGGCCGGCCAGACGGATCCAACGACGACCCTCTCGGCCGAGGGGATCATCCTGTGGAGCAACGCGGCCCAGGGCGGCGGCGACGAGAACTTCAACGCCTG
>CAZSDD010000092.1:4101-11816 GCA_964605505.1 uncultured Gemmatimonadaceae bacterium
GCCTGGTACTACGGCTGGACTGTCTGGACGGAGAATGGCGAGGATTCCCGACCCAACGCGGAAGGGAACTAGAGAATTGCCGGAGTAGGGTCGTTGCTGACCCACTCCCTTTTCAGGAATTCGGGGGTGCGGGTGGAGCGAATTCGCCCGCACCCCCACGTCCTGGCAGGATCGAGATGAAACCGACGTTGCTGAATCCAGGCGGAGTGGCCACCTCTCCGGCAAGGAGAGTGATGGGTCTGATTGTCCTGACTCTCGCTGCGGGAGTCTGGGGCTGTTCCGACCTGGCCTCCGACTCGCTTCTTTCCAATGCCCGGACCTCCCCGGAGGCCCTGGCGGAGGCTGCACTGGGGGCCGTTCGAAGCCAGGATGATGCGTTGTTGGCGAGTCTACAGGTGACCCGGGAGGAGTACGAGAGCCTCCTCTGGCCCTCTCTTCCGGATCGGGAATACATGCCCTTCGACTTCGTCTGGAGCCTGACCGGGCCCAGGAGCCGGAAAGCCCGGACCGGGGTGCTGGGAAAGTACGGTGGATTGCCCCTGGAGTTGGTTCGGATCGACCTGGGA
Organism: uncultured Gemmatimonadaceae bacterium; assembly: GCA_964605505.1. Taxonomy (GTDB): domain Bacteria; phylum Gemmatimonadota; class Gemmatimonadetes; order Longimicrobiales; family Gaopeijiaceae; genus CAZSDD01. The sequence goes on from CAZSDD010000092.1 coordinate 4,668, forward strand.
GAGGATGTTGAGGAGTACCCGGAGTTCACACTCTTCCGGGAGGCCCGGATGACGGTCCGGAGAACGGATACGGGCCAGGAGGGTGTCTTCCCCCTCATGGATGTCCTGGTGCACATGGGGGATGGCTGGAAGTTCCTCAATTTCATAGAGGACGTCTGACCCGGATAGAGGACGTCTGACCCGGATAGAGGACATCCGACCGGATGGAGGACGTCTGACCCTCCATGACTTCCTCGTCATGGATCGGATGCGTTGCGGTTTCTGGCTCCAGGTGGATCTTTGTAACAGATTCCTGTAAGAGATCCCTCGCGAAGGGGCCGGAGCCCGGTGGAATGAAACCCCTGAGAGGGAAGGATGCATGGAAACCCAGCTCGAGAAGCCTATGAATGCGACCAGGAAGTCCACCGAGGCTACGAAGCGGGTTCTGGTGGTGGAAGACGAGCCGGACATCGCGGCTCTCATCGCCTACCAGCTCACCCGTGAGGGGTTCCGCGTGGAAACGGCTGCTACAGGAACCGAAGCCCTTTCAGCCGTCAACAAGGAGGTGCCGGATCTTGTGGTTCTGGACCGGATGCTCCCCGGGATCTCCGGCGACGAAGTCCTTCAGACGCTTCGGAAGGAATCGGCCACCAGGAATATTCCCATTCTGGTTCTGACGGCCAAACGGGAGCAGGAGGACAGGATTTCCGGTTTCGAGCTGGGTGCCGACGACTATCTCACCAAGCCCTTCAGCCCACGGGAACTGGTCCTCAGGGTGCAGGCCATCCTCCGAAGGCTCCAGGAACCGGGCTCGGAGTCCGGTGGGCGTATCATTCGCGCCGGGCCCGTCTCCGTGGATGTGAATTCCCATCAGGTTCTCCTGGACGGGGAGGAGGTCCACCTCACGCCCACGGAATTCCGCCTTCTCCAATCTCTGGTGGAGCGCAAGGGGCGGACCCAGAGCCGCCAGCAACTCCTCGAGCGGGCCTGGAGCGTGGAATCCCACATCTCCGACCGGATCCAGACCCGGACGGTGGACATGCACGTTCGGCGGCTTCGGGCAAAGCTGGGCCGGGTGGGAGATTGGATCGAGACCGTGAGAGGGTTCGGCTATCGGTTCAAGGTGCCGGAGGGGGACCACTGACCGTCCGGCGACTCCTCCTGGCCTCGTTCCTGGCCCTGACCGCCTTCCTGGTGGTGGGGCAGATTCTCATCATGAATCGGGGCCTGGAGAGGGAGTTCCTGGAAATCCAGAAGAGGGAACTTCGCAGGGAACTGGAACTGGCGCCTCTCTTCCTCGAATCCCTCCAGACCGAGGATCCCGACAGCGCATCCAGGGCCCTGGCGGCGCGCATAGGCTACCCCGTGACCCTGTTGGATCATGAGGGACGCGTGATCGGGGCTTCCTCGGACCTGCCTTTCCAGCTCCGAGGCATGCTGGTTTCCCCAGAAAGCGTCGAGCTGGCCGTCGCCAGGGTTGGAGATGTGGGATTCTCCCGGCGCAGGGGCTCCGGGGAGGTCGAGGTCCGACTTTTTGCCGCCACTCCGGCCACCGTTGGATCGAGGGACTTGCTTCTTCAGGTGGCCATACCCCTGGACGAGGTCCGACGAGCCGTTCGGGGCCGGATCTGGAGCACTCTGGGTCTGGCATTCCCGGCTCTGGTCCTGGCCCTGGGCCTGACGGCACTGGTGGGAGGGCTACTGAACCGGCCGCTGCAGACCCTGGCCCGGCGCTCCAGACGACTTTCGGCGGGAGATTTCTCCCGACGAATTCCGGCTACGGTCCGGGTGAAGGAGCTGGCCGATCTGGCCGGTACCTTCAACCGGATGACGGAGGAGTTGGCCGTCCGCTTCCGTTCCCTGGAGGCGGAGCGGAACGAAATGCAGACCCTCATCGACTGCATGGGGGAGGCCGTCATCGCTCTCACCGACGATGCCCGGATCCTGACGGCCAACAAGGCGGCTATCGACCTCCTGGATTTCCCGGATCCTGTGAACTTCGCTCCGGTGGGAGCCCTGGTCAGGCAACCGGCCCTGAGAGTCCTCATGGAGAATGCCGTCATCCGGCCCTTCTCATCCAAAGAGGTAGCCCTGGGGGATCGGAGCCTCATCGTCTCTTCCCGGGCGGTGGAAGGCGGCGGGGCCGTGGTGACTTTTGTGGATGTCACGGAAACCCGTCGCATCGAAATGGTTCGGCGAGACTTCGTGGCCAACGCCTCGCATGAGCTGAAGACCCCTCTCACCGCCATGCGGGGGTTCGCTGAGACCCTCATGGAGGATGATCTGCCGGAGGAGCTTCGGCGGGACTGGCTCAACTCGATCCGGACCAACACCATCCGGTTGCAGCGGCTGGTAGACGACCTCCTGGATCTTTCCCGGCTGGAGTCCGGTGGCTGGGTGGCCAGGGAGGAGGTCGTGGAGGTCCGTCCACTGGTGGAGGACATCCTGGCGGGTTCGGCCTCGGCCATTGAGAGCCGGGAGCTTTCGGTGCAGGTCAGGGGGAGCGGTCTGGTACTGGCGGATGCCCAGGGCCTGGAGCAGGTGCTGAAGAACCTTGTGGACAACGCCGTCCGCTATTCGCCGGCCGGCGAAACGATCCGGATCTCCATCCGGGAGGCCGACGGAACGATCCGGATCGTCGTGGAGGACAAGGGGCCTGGAATTCCCACGCCGGCCCTGAACAGGATCTTCGAGCGTTTCTACAGGGTGGACCCGGCCCGGTCCAGGGAGGAAGGGGGAACCGGCCTGGGGCTGGCCATTGTCCGCCATCTGGTCAACGCCATGGGAGGCCATGTCTGGGCCGAGAGCGAGTTGGGTCAGGGCACCCGGATCAACGTCACCCTTCCCCTGTTTCGGGACCCCGACGAAGAGGGCTTTCCTGTGGAAGAGGCGGAATCCGAGGAAACCTCCGGCCTGGATTACGGGCCATGAATCCCCGGGGTGTCCCGGGAGCGGCTATCCGGACCCGGAGCCGTCTGCGCCGGTGGGCCCGGGCGGCGTTTCTCATCCTTCCCTTCCCGATGTGGGCCTGTGGAGACGGGGAGGGCCACCTGAGGGGACAGGTGACCATTGACGGCTCCTCCACCGTCTATCCCATCGCTGAGGCCGTAGCCGAAGAGTTTCAGCTCGAGAACCCCAGGGTCATGGTGACCCTGGGCCGCTCCGGGACGGGGGGAGGTCTGGATCGCTTCTGCCGGGGGGAGTCCGACATTGCCACTGCCTCCAGGACCATCACCGATGGTGAAGCTGTCCGGTGCGCGAATCGGGGTGTCCGATACCTGGAGATTCCGCTGGCATTGGACGGCATCTCCGTCATCGTGAACCCGGCCAACACCTTCGTGGGTTGCCTTTCGGTTCCGGAGTTGAGGAGGATCTGGCGCCGACAGAGCCCGGTTCGAACCTGGCGGGACGTGAGGCCCGAATTTCCCCCTGAAGAGATCAAGCTCTACGCCCCCGGAACCGGTTCCGGGACCTACGACTTCTTCACCGAGGCCGTCATCGGGGAGGCCGGTGCCAGCCGCACCGACTTCCAGGCCAGCGAGGACGACCATGTCCTGGTCCAGGGGGTCACAGGGGATCGTTACGCTCTGGGCTTTTTCGGGTATGCCTACCTGGTTGAGAGCAGGGATCGTCTGAAAGTGGTGGCGGTGGACGGAGGGAGTGGTTGTGTGGTGCCGGGGCCGGAAACCATTCGGGACGGCAGTTATGCCCCCCTGGGCCGTCAGCTCTATCTCTACGTGAAGGTGGGATCACTCCAGCGTCCGGGAATGACTGCCTTCATGGAGTTCTTCATGGCGACTGCCGCCGACCTCATTCCTCAGACGGCACTGTTCCCCCTTCCGGACCGGGTCTACAGGGAGAACCTCACCCAGATCCGTCGCCTGGTTCACTCCCTCAGCTTTCCGACTTCCCCGGCAGGGGCTCCGGAGAGAACGGGTCCATGAACGAGGCGCATTCCGCCGGCTCTCTCCATCCGGAGCCTCCGGCACCGGAAATCCGGGGGGAGGAGTTTCACCCTTTCTCGAGGGATCCGGTCCAGGTTCGAGCGGAGCGATTCATTGCCGTGGCCCTGGCTGCCTGTGCAGGGGTGTCGGCTCTGATCATGGCGGGCATGGTGCTGGTCCTTTTCACCGAGACCGTCGGGTTCTTTTCCAGGGTGTCCATCTGGGAGTTTTTCACGGCTACCCGTTGGACGCCCCTGTTCAGGGAGAAGCACTTCGGAATCCTCCCCCTCCTCGGGGGATCCGTCCTGGTGACGATGGGAGCCGCCCTGCTGGCTTTGCCTTCGGGCCTGCTGACAGCCGTCTTCATGAGCGAGAGGGCCAGCCCCCGCCTCAGGGGCTTTCTGAAGGGGGTCCTGGAAGTCCTGGCGGGAATCCCCACCGTGGTCTACGGCTACTTCGCCCTGACGTTCGTGACCCCACTCCTCAGGACGGTTTTCCCCGGTGCCGGGATCTTCAACGCCGCCTCGGCTTCCATGGCCCTGGGGATCATGATTCTTCCCACTGTGGCCACTCTTTCGGAGGACGCCCTGCGGGCCGTGCCCGCAGGCCTCCGGGAGGCCGCCTATGCCCTGGGAGCCTCGCCCACGGAGGTGGCTACCCGGGTAGTGATTCCTGCGGGCCTGCCAGGGATACTGGCCTCCTTCATCCTTGCCGTTTCCAGGGCTTTCGGGGAAACCATGGTGGTGGCCATCGCTGCTGGAAACTCGCCCCGCCTCACCCTGGACCCGCTGGAGCCGGTCCAGACCATGACGGCCTACATCCTCCAGGCGAGCCAGGGGCATCTGGTGGGAGGAACGCTGGATTATCGGACGCTCTTCGCCGTGGGCATGATGCTCTTCGTCATCACCATGGGCATGAGCTCCGCCGGACAGTGGGTCCTGTCCCGTTTCCGGCTGGAGGGTTCGTGACCACCCGGATAAGGGGAAAGGCCGGAGGGTTTCGGGCCCTGACGGCCCTGGGCGCCGTCCTTGCGGTGTTGGCTCTGGGGGTCCTCCTGGCAGACGTCCTTCTGGATGGCATAGGCCACATTTCCCCCCACTTCTTCTCCAACTTCGCTTCCCGCTTCCCGGAGCGGGCCGGAATCCGAGCTCCCCTGATGGGAACCCTATGGCTCCTGGCTCTGACGGGCGTCATCGCCGTTCCCATCTCCGTGGGCGCCGCCGTCTACCTCCAGGAGTACGCTCCCCGGAACCGGATCACCCGAATCGTGCAGGCCAATGTGGCGAATCTGGCCGGCGTTCCCTCCATCGTCTACGGGATCCTGGGCCTGGCCGTTTTTGTCCGGGGCCTCCAACTGGGACGCAGCGTCCTGTCAGGTGCCCTGACCCTTTCCCTTCTCATCATGCCCATGATGATCCTGGTGACCCAGGAAGCCCTCCGCCGGGTTCCCCGGGACGTCAGGGAAGGTGCGTACGCGTTGGGTGCCAGCAGATGGCAGGTGGTCCGGCACCAGGTTCTTCCCCTGGCTCTCCCCGGGATCATCTCCGGGGTCATCCTCTCGTTGGCGCGAGCGGTGGGAGAGACGGCTCCCCTGGTCCTCGTCGGGGCCGTCGTCTTCATGGCCTTCACGCCTGAAAGCCTGGGAGATCCCTTTACCGCCCTCCCGGTCCAGATCTTCAACTGGCTGACCCGACCCCAGGAGGAGTTCCAGGGGCTGGCCGCGGCCGCCATACTGGTTCTCCTGGCCATATTGCTGGGAATGACGGGTGTGGCCATGATCATTCGGAAGCGGTTGGAAGGTCGGCGATGAGGAGAGCAAGCTCGGATATGGCCAGCGTCTACGGAATCGAGGTGGAGGGGAGGGTCCCCGCCCTGGAAACGGCCGACCTCACGGTCTCTTATGGCATCGAGACCATCGTCGAGAACATTTCCCTGGTCGTCCCCTCCCGAAGCGTGGTCTCCCTGGTGGGACCTTCCGGGTCGGGAAAAAGCACGCTGCTGAAGTCCTTCAACCGGATGACCGATCTGGTGGAAGGAGTGAAGGTAAAGGGGGACATTCTCCTCCACGGTAAGAGCCTTCTGGGTCCGGATGTGGATCCGGTGGCGGTTCGCCGTCGGGTAGGCATGGTCTTCCAGAGACCAAATCCTTTTCCCATGACGGTCTTCGAAAACGTGGCCTTCGGGCCTCGGGTGAACCGGATCCCTGGGGACCTGAACAGCCTCGTGGAGAAATCCCTCCGGAAGGCGGGACTCTGGGACGAGGTGAGCGATCGGCTCCACGAATCGGCGCTCAAGCTCTCCGGAGGGCAGAAACAGCGGCTGTGCATCGCCCGGGCCCTGGCTGTCGGGCCCGAGATCCTTCTCATGGACGAGCCGGCCTCGGAGCTGGACCCCCTGGCCACCCGGAAGATCGAGGAGCTGATCCATTCCCTGAAAGCGGAATACACCATTGTACTGGTGACCCACAACATGCAGCAGGCCGCCCGGGTTTCCGATTTCACGGCCTTTCTCCTGGAGGGGGAGCTGGTGGAGTACGGCCCCACCCGGGCCCTCTTCACAAATCCCCGGGAAGAGAAGACCGAAGCCTACATCACCGGGCGGTTGGGATGAGCCGGCACGGAGCCAAGCGCCACTTCCACCATGAGCTGGATGATCTCCAGGCCCGCCTCATGGAGATGGCGGGACTGGTGGAGAACCTGGTGGCCCGCGCCGTGGATTCCTTCCTGCAGCGTGATATGGAGGCGGTGAAGCGAATCAAGATCGACGATCAGAGGGTGGACGCCATCGAGGTGGAGCTGGATGAGCGGGTGGTGGCTCTCATCGCCCTGCATCAACCCGTGGCCTCGGACCTCCGGCGTCTGCTGACCACTCTCAAAATATCCAACGACATCGAGCGAGTGGGGGATCACGCCCACAACATCGCCAAGGCCGCCAGGAGGTTGGGAAGGAACCGACCGCTGAGGGAGATTCCGGAGTTGGCGGAGTTGGCCGTCCTGTCAGAACGCATGTTGAGGGATGCTCTGGCTGCCTTCGCGTCCAGGGACGCCGAGCTGGCCCGGGAAGTCTGTGTCCGGGACGACCGGGTGGATGACCTGAAGCGATCCGTGCAGAAGCTTCTGACGGCCCTCATGGACCAGGAGCCCCACACCATCGGCTCGGCCATGGAATATGTGCGGGTGGCCCAGCAGCTGGAGCGCATCGGCGACCTGTCCACCAACATCTCCGA